>CAZXPG010000011.1:0-38302 GCA_964643145.1 uncultured Rickettsiales bacterium | reverse complement strand
TTATGCAGCATTGCTTGCACTCAAGTATAGTCTGCTCACATTGCAACCTAACCAATTCTTGCACTGTGAGCAGACTATGTCGATTGTATTAGAGGAATTTACCGCTCCCTTACCAAGACTTCTCTCCTTCCTGCTAGGTAATTTAGGGTAAAATTATTAGAATATTCAAGAGTGTATTGAACACTCTCGAGTATCCCCCTCTTACATTCATGAATAAGCTGATATAGGTATGCACAATGACGATAGATCCACTATTCCCTTCTGCACATAATTCTGTGCGTACTATGGCACTTTCAATGGCCACATTCGTGATGCTATCACTTGCACTTCCTGTGCAGGCAGCAAGTAATACTATGCATAACCCTACTGCTATACCCACAACGCCCACCATTGATCCTGCGATGAAACGCTATCCAGAGATGACCGAGGCGGAGTGCAAGAGCCTTGCTTCTAACCGTAAAAAATACAAAAAAAGCGACTATATGAGCCGGAAAGAATATTGTAGGCAGATGCTCTCTAACCCAGCGGGCCCTGCCACTGAACAATATCAGGATAACAAGTTGATGGATAATGACCCATCCGCCCGTAGCAATGTTGATACAGGCAATAGGATGGATAAGGATAGTGCTGATCCTCGGGATGATGCATCCCAAGGTGGGATAACCCCGCGTAATAATATGGATACGCCTCCTGCAAATGCTAAAGAGTGATGAAATGTCTACCCACAGCGATACTATGGCCTATGAGCTAGCGCATTTTGTTATGCGCGCTAGCGAGGCCACCTTACCTGTTGACATGTTGGACACGCTGAAAATCCGTCTCCTCGATGCGCTGGGATGTGCGCTTGGGGCAATGGATGCCCCACCGGTGCGCATGGTGGCCAGATATGTGCAGGAATGTGGCGGTAATCCACTTGCTACCTTAATAGGCGGGAATAAAACTGCTCCCAATAATACGGCACTGTATAACGGGTTTCTGGTGCGCTATCTTGATTATAACGACAGCTATTTAGCCAAAGGGGAAACCTGTCATCCGAGTGATACGATTGCCCCTGTGCTGGCAGCAGCGGAATATAGTGATAGTAGCGGCAAAGATTTTCTCCAGGCGATAGCCATTGCCTATCAGGTACAGTGTCGCCTGAGTGATGAAGCACCGGTGCGTGCCAAAGGCTTTGATCATACCGTGCAGGGGATTTATGGGGTGGCCGCTGGGGTAAGTGCGGTATTACAACTTCCTGAGCAACAGATTGTTAATGCCATTGCTATTGCTGGCACGGCGTTTAATGCCCTGCGCGTTACCCGGACGGGTGATCTTTCCCACTGGAAGGGGCTGGCTTTTCCAAGTGCGGCATCGAGCGGTATCCAGGCGGCATTCCTGGCCATGTATGGCATTACCGGCCCTGCTGCCGTGTTTGAAGGGAATAAAGGCTTCATGGAAACCATCAGCGGCCCCTTCATTATTGACTGGGACAGTGAAGAGCTTAACCGTGCAACCCATACGATTGTAAAGAAATATAATGCTGAAATCCATTCGCAATCGGTGCTTGAGGGGTTAGATGAATTACGTAAAGAATTTCCCATCAATCCTGCTTCTATCAGTCGGGTGGAAGTCGATATTTTCCAGGTAGCCTATGATATTATCGGCGGTGGGGAAGAAGGCGATAAGCGGCATATTGCTACCAAGGAAGAAGCCGATCATTCGCTCCCTTATATGGCGGCAGCCATGATACTTGATGGTCATGTGCTGCCTCGGCAATACCGGCCTGAACGTATCCAGTCAGAAGACATACAGACATTACTCCGTAAAGTGGTGATTCATCCAGCTCCCGACTTAAGCCGCCGTTTTCCCGAGCAGATGCCTTGCCGTATCCGCATTATGATGGATGACGGGCAAATATTTTCCCATGAGAAATCCGATTATGAAGGATTCCGCACCCGCCCGATTGGGTGGGACGGGGTGATTCGTAAGTTTCATTTTCTAGGAGAGAATTCAACAGATATTATACTGAGGGAAGATATTGTTGCCGCTGTCCGCGAGATGGAAAACCTGCCGGTTAGAGAACTCACGCGGCTCCTCTCTTATGCTGGTGATATGCTGGTTGGACAGAAAGCGGCGTAATACTATAAATTTCTCTCACCCCAACCTTTTACATACAGGCTTTATCATGAACAATACTCCCTATAGCGAACGGGCTTTTAACTTTATTCCTGTAAACCCCCGTGATTCCAAACCAAGAACGCAGGGTATTACCGAAATACGCGGCCCCTATTATACCCCTATGGGAATACGCTATCTCTCTGATATACTGGAAACCATGGGAGAGTATGTCGATACGCTTAAATTTGCCGGCGGTTCCTTCAGCCTGATGCCGCGTGAGAGGATAGTGGAACTGGTGAATTTATGTCATGATTATGATGTGACGGTTTCTACCGGCGGGTTTATTGAGCATATCCTCACGCTGCAAAACCCAGAACTGGTAGAGCGTTATATCCAGGAATGTAAATCTATCGGATTTGATATTATTGAAATTTCCACCGGCTTCATTACCATGCCGGTAGATGACCATGCGCGGCTGGTGGAGAAGGTCTATAAAGCTGGATTAAAGCCGAAGCCAGAAGTGGGGATACAGTTTGGCGCAGGCGGTGATACCCCCACTGCCGAACTTGAGGCAGAAGGCACGCGTGACGTATCGCGCGCTATTCAGCAGGCCATACGCTGCTTAAATGCTGGCGCATGGATGGTGATGATTGAATCGGAAGGGATTACCGAAAATGTTAGCCGCTGGCGTACCGATGCAATTTCTGCCATTGCCGAAAAAATTGGCATTGAGAATGTAATGTTTGAAGCGGCAGACCCGAAAGTATTCAGCTGGTATATTAAAAACTATGGCCCGGAAGTGAATTTATTTGTCGATCATAGCCAGATTGTGCAGCTTGAAGCCCTTCGTTCCGGTATATGGGGCACGAAAGACCTGTTTGGGCGGGTGACCACATTCAAAGGCTCGGCAAATGAAGCAACCGCTAAATACCCCTCACAGCAGAGGGCGGCCAGCTAATGCCGATACCACGCTTTACAGACCGGCAGGATGCGGGGAATGCACTTATTCCTCTTTTGCGCCATTATGCCCATCAGGAGGATACGATCATTCTGGCACTTCCCCGTGGTGGATTGCCTGTTGCCCGCCCTATTGCCGATGCGCTGGAACTGCCGCTTGATGTATTTCTGGTACGGAAAATAGGCGTATCCTGGGATCGTGAACTGGCGATGGGAGCCGTGGCTATGGGTGATGTCCATATCCGTAACGATGCTCTAATACGTTCCCTGCATATATCGGAAGAGATGTTTGAGCGTGCGTTAGAGCAGGAAAGAAAAGAGCTTTCTAGGCGCGAGAAACTCTATCACCCCAGGGCTGAAACCCCTAATCTTGAAGATAAAACCTTGATTATAGTCGATGATGGCTTAGCTACGGGTGCTACCATGCAAGTGGCTATTAGGGCACTGCAAGACTATTACCATCCCGCTACTATCGTGGTTGCTGTGCCTGTACTCGCGCAATCTGCTTATGATAGCATTGTCGATGAAGTAAATGCGGTAATCTATGTCATTAAACCTTCTTCCTTCCATGCGGTGGGCGAATGGTATGTAGATTTTAGCCAAGTATCCGATAGCGAAGCACTGGAACTGCTGAAATTTTCGGAACAGATGTAATCAACCTGAGTTTTTTATGGTGTTTTGGACTATACATTATTTTTGCATTCCTGCATAATGCAGGCAACGCGACAATGCGGTGGCATATCATCATAGAAGTTCAGGCATGTATTCAAAAACGACCCATAATATCACCGTTACCGTTACCCCAAACTATACGAAGGAATCCTCTTCTCCTATAGATCATCGCTATGTTTGGACATATACGGTGTGCATAAAGAACAGCAACGGGGAAGCCGTACAATTATTCTCACGTCACTGGAAAGTAGTAGAGGGGTATGGGCTTATACGGGAAGTGGAAGGGAAGGGGGTCATAGGCCAGCAGCCGGTGATTCCTGCCGGTGGCAGCTTTGATTATACCAGCCAGGTGCATCTCACATCTCCCAGCGGTATTATGGTAGGCAGCTACCAGATGCAGTTCGAGCGTAGTAAGGAACGGGTGGAGGTGGATGTTCCAGCCTTCTCGCTCGATTATCCTGATTTACTCATTGTCCGGCATTAATAGACCTTTGTCACCCACTTTAGGGCTTCACAATTCTATCGAGCATCACGAGCTGTTCAAGCAATGCAGGTAGTTCTTCCAACACCATCATGCAAGGCCCGTCGCTGGGGGCACTGTCTGGGTCTTCATGGGTCTCGATAAATAATCCGGCAACACCTACTGCCACAGCAGCGCGGGCAAGCACCGGCACATATTTGCGTTGCCCCCCACTTGCTTTACCCTGACCACCGGGCTGCTGCACCGAGTGGGTGGCATCAAAAATGACGGGATAACCGGTTTCCGCCATAATTGGCAGCGAACGCATATCAGTAACCAAGGTATTATAACCAAAACTGGCACCACGCTCGGTGAGCAGCACCTGCTTATTGTTAAATGCCTCCATTTTAGCCACTACATTTTTCATATCCCAGGGAGCCAAAAATTGCCCTTTTTTGATATTGACTACCCGCCCTGTCTTGGCGGCGGCGGCAAGCAGATCGGTCTGTCGACATAGGAAGGCAGGGATTTGCAATATGTCCACTACTTCCCCGACTAAAGCGCATTGCTCTTCAGTGTGCACATCGGTTAATACCGGACAGCCAAACATTTCCTGTATTTCAGCAAATACCGGCAAGGCACGGTCAAGGCCAATGCCGCGTTTGCCATCAATACTGGTGCGGTTGGCCTTATCAAACGAGGTTTTGTAAATAAATCCTATCCCTAGACTGCTGGTGAGATCCGCTAATATCTCGGCTGTCATTAATGCATGCCCACGTGACTGCATCTGGCACGGGCCAGCAATAAGGGTAAAAGGTAAATTATTCCCTAGGGTAACGTTACGTATGGTGATATGGCGTTTAGTCATATACTGCTCACAGTTCAAGAATTGGTTAGGTTGCAATGTGAGCAGACTATGCTCCAATGCAAGCAATGCTGCATAAAGCAGGAACGCAAAAATAAGGTCTATACTGAAACCACTCTTTAAGTGATTTCAGTATAGTGTTCTTATGATTTTTGTGTAGCCGCTCTCTCCAAAGCCGCCCGTATGAATGAAGAAAAAAGCGGATGCGGTGCGAAAGGGCGAGATTTCAGTTCAGGATGGAATTGTACACCGATAAACCACGGATGGCTAGGGTTCTCTACAATTTCTGGCAATTTTCCATCCGGTGACATCCCCGAAAATACGAG
Source organism: uncultured Rickettsiales bacterium (assembly GCA_964643145.1). GTDB lineage: Bacteria > Pseudomonadota > Alphaproteobacteria > Rickettsiales > Arcanibacteraceae > CAZXPG01. The sequence continues at coordinate 32,925 of CAZXPG010000011.1, read as the reverse complement.
GCCAGCATCCTCTAAGTGTTTTTTGTATGATATATTGGCCTCATAGCGGTGGCGGTGACGCTCATGGATACAGGTGCTGTCATAAATTTTTTCCGCTAAGGAACCCGGGGTAATATGGCATTCATAGCTGCCCAGCCGCATGGTTCCCCCTAGATTATCGCTTTCAGCACGGGTTTCAACCGCTCCTTCTTTTTGCCACTCAGTCATCAGGCCCACTACCTTATGTTCACAGCCGCCAAACTCGCTGGAATAGGCTCCCTGTAACCCGGCAAGGTTACGTGCTGCTTCGATAATGGCCACCTGCATCCCTAAACATATGCCTAAATAGGGGATATTATTCTCACGTGCATAGGTAACAGCGGTAATTTTTCCTGGAATCCCCACTTCACCAAACCCACCTGGCACCAGAATGCCATGCACATCTTTCAGCTTATCGGCAGCGTCATCTGCGGTTTGGAAATTGCGGGAATTCACCCAGCGTAAGGTCACTTTGGCTTTGTTATCAATACCCGCATGGGCAAGAGCCTCAATGAGAGACTTATAGGCATCTTTCAATTTGGTATATTTGCCCACAATGGCAATTTTTACTTCCCGTTCCGGTGCGCTGATGGTTTTTACAATCGTATCCCATTTAGACAGGTTGGGTTCCGGTGCAGCAGTAATGCCAAAGGCCTGCAACACCTGATCATCTAAACCGGCCGCGTGATAGGCAAGGGGGGCTTGGTAAATGGTCTTAACATCCAAGGCGGGAATCACCGCCTCTTCAGGAATATTACAGAATTGCGCAATCTTCCGCTTATCACTTTCAGGAATTTCACGGTCGGCACGGCAGAGCAAGATATCGGGCTGGATACCAATAGAACGCAGTTCTTTCACCGAATGCTGGGTAGGTTTGGTTTTCAGTTCTTTGGCGGCAGCAATAAACGGTACCAAGGTCAGGTGAATGAAGATAGCCTGTTTCTTCGGCAGCATCTTATAACCAAGCTGGCGGATCGCCTCAAAAAATGGCAATGCTTCAATATCGCCGACAGTGCCGCCAATTTCGCACAGCACAAAATCGGCATCCTGTGTATCGCTGAGAATGAATTCTTTAATTAGATCAGTAACATGAGGGATAACTTGTACGGTGACACCAAGATAATCGCCTCTGCGCTCTTTGGCAAGCAGGGTGGAATAAATCTTCCCGGTAGTGACGTTATCACCACGCCGTGCATTCACTCCCGTAAAACGTTCATAATGGCCAAGGTCAAGATCGGTTTCGGCACCATCATCGGTGACAAACACTTCACCATGCTGGGTGGGGCTCATGGTGCCAGGATCAACATTCAAGTATGGGTCAAGCTTCCGTAACCGTACCTTAAACCCACGCGCCTGTAATAATGCCCCCAGGCTTGCCGCTGCCAGCCCCTTGCCAAGGGATGAAACTACTCCACCGGTAATAAAAATAAAACGTGTCATTGCCCCTCTCCACTAATTACTGCGCAACCGGCACGGAAGGTGCTTTTTCTGCTGGTTTATCATTGCCCTGTGTTGTTTCATCTGTTGTGCCGGGCATTTTTTTCTCAGCCGGAATCGTATCAACAATGGAATGTTGTGCCGATATACGTGTTGCCATATTAGCAAGAAACAGGCTGTTGATCATAAAGAGTGCAGCTAGCACCGCCGTAGTGCGGGTAAGCAGGTTAGCAGAAGCCCGACCGGAAAGGAATGCGTTGCCGCCACCGCTGCCTCCTCCTCCACCTAAGCCACTCAGCCCATCATCAGAACTACGCTGGATGAGAATTACGCCTATAAGCAGGACAGCAAGGATAATCTGAATAACAAAAAATACGGTATACATATCGCTGGGTAATTGGTTAGTGGTTAGTGGTTAGTGGTATAGCTGTTGCATCTATAGAGGCAGATTGGATAATATGCAAGAATTCATCTGCATTTAAGCTGCACCCCCCCACCAGCAGGCCATCAACATAGCGGATAGACAGAATGCTGGCGGCGTTAGCCGGTTTCACCGATCCGCCATAGAGAATACGGAAACGCTCAGGCAGTAGATGGGTTATAGCCTGATGTACCTCGCCTATCTCATTTTCGTTGGGTACTTTGCCGGTGCCAATTGCCCATACGGGTTCATAGGCGATCACCGTATTTTCTGGCGTGGCATTGGCTGGCATACTCTCCCGGAGCTGGGTGGTAATAACAAAAAGACAGCGACCAGCGGCGCGCTCTTCTTCCGATTCGCCAATACAGATTACCGGAATGATACCGGCTTGAATAGCAGCCTCGGCCTTTTTCCTAACCAGCGCGTTGTTTTCCTGGTGACAGGCACGTCGCTCAGAATGGCCTACAATCACATAATCGCAGGAAAGTTCTTTCAGCATTGCAGCACTGATATCGCCGGTATAGGCACCCTGCGCGGCATAATGACAATCTTGCCCGCCAAGCCGAACAGCACTGTCACTGAGTATTTCCGCCAAGGGATAGAGCAAGGTTGCAGGAGGGCATAGCACTACTTCACAGCCCCCTTCCTGCCCAACGGTGTTCCGTAGTCCCTGCGCCAGTGGAATTGCTGAGGAAAGCAGGCCATGCATTTTCCAGTTGCCAATTACCAAAGGAGAAAAATTTTTATCGGTTATAGTTTTATCAGTCATAATGGTTAAGCTATATAATATACGCAAATATTTTACAAATGATTGTTGCAGTATCTAGCCATACGATCTATTTTACTTTCGATTGTAGTAATGAAAAGATAGCAAAAATAGGTTAGGGCTGTGCTGTTCAAGTGCTGGTTTTCCTATCTTCAACCCTCTGAGAAAAATAGAAATATTCTATGCTTGAAAGTTTTCGTAACATTGCATCCACCCTTATATTTAAGGCCTTCCTGTTTGTGATTGCCCTAAGCTTTGTGCTGTGGGGGGTGGGGGATATGTTTCGTGGCCATACTAATACCGATGTTGCCAAGGTGGGTAAAGGGGCTATATCACAGCAGGATTTTACCAAAGCATTGCATAGGGAAATTACCCGTATGCAGCAACGTTTTGGCACCGAGCTCACCCCCGAACAAATTAAGGCCCTGCAACTGGAAAATATTGTCCTACAGCGGATGATTAACCGCAAATTGGTGGAAATGGCCACGGCTGATATGGGGATTGTGGTGGGGATACCAGCGGTGCTGAACCATATCCAAGACGATAGTAGCTTTTATAACGAGAAGGCGGTATTTGATAAAAAAGTGTTTGAGTCAGTATTGCAAAATAACGGCTTGGATGAAGCCAGTTATGTCCGGCTTCTTAAAAAAGATATGGCAACCGAACTGCTGATGCAGAGTATTTCGGCGGTTAAAATCACCCCCGCTGCTTTAGTGAACCGGCTCTACCGCTATCAAAAAGAGAAACGGCTTGTAGAGGCAGTGCGTATCCCCCATACCCCTAAAATCAATATTCCTTTGGCCAAAGACGCAGAACTAAGGGAGTTTTACGGTGCGCATAAAGAGCAATTTATGACACCGGAGATGCGTGCTATCAGCTATATCAACTTGAGTGTGGATGATTTACTGGAGGGTATCGCGACCAGCGAAAATGAAGCTAGAACGGAATATGAGGACAATATTACCAGCTATCAGATGCCTGAAAAACGTACCATTGATAACTTGGTATTTACCAGTGAGGCTGAGGCTAGTGCCGCCTGGGAACAATTGAAAACAGCCAAGGATTTTGCGGCCAAAGCCAAAGAAATTACTAAACTTGAGGAAAAAGACCGTACACTTGGCACTGTTACTAAAACTGCCCTGCCCGAAGAAGTGCAGGAGAGATTGTTTTCCATGGAACTCTATGGCTTTACTGCGCCCATTAAAACGGCACTGGGTTGGCATATTTTTCGTGTAACCTCGATTATTCCGGAGAAAACATCCACATTTGATCAGGTGCGTGACACAATTATTAAGGCACTCACCCGTAAGAAGGCGGAGGCTTCACTGGTGAATTATTCCCAAAAGCTGGATGATGAATTTGCTTCTGGCGCAACACTCGAAGAAGCTGCCACCAAATTTGGGTTGAAGGTACGGACGATCGATAATGTCAGCCAGGAAGGGATGGGTGAAGACGGAACATCACTTGCTAACCTGCCTTCTTATGGTAATTTCCTGCCTCTGGCCTTTAAAGCGGAAGAAGGCAATGCGCCTGAACTGATACTTGCCCCTGATAATAGCAGTTATTTTGTCTTGCGTGTTGATCGTATTACCCCGCCCCATGCCCGCAGTTTTGAGCAGGCACATAAGCAGGTGGCAGATGCCTGGAAAGCCGAGCAAATGAAAGAAGCAACGGCCAAACTTGCTGATACTATCCTGCGTTTGCTGAAAACCGGTCAGAGTATGGAAGAAGTTGCTAGCCTGCAACACGTGGAATTGTTACCGCCCAGACAAGTGGAACGTCCGGTTGACACACTCTATGGCAGCCTGCCTGCACCGCTTCCTGCCAACTTGCTGCGCGAAGTATTTACCCTGAAGCCCGGCAATATTACTGGCCTCCATCAGGATAAGCAGGGCGATTATTATATTGCTTTGCTGCGCGATGTTATTGAGGCCGACCCGGCTAAAGATAATAACGGGCTGGAAGAAGCTAAATTTAATTTGGGGCGGCAATCCACCAGCGATATTACCGAACAATATATGCGCTACCTGCATAAACACTATCCGGTAGAAATGATGATATCTCCTAGTAGCGAAACAGAGCAGGCCGAGTAATGCAACTATCTTCCCAAGCCAGCCCCGAATTATATCATGCAGGCAAGCCGCAGCTTGTCTTTCACCGTTTGCCTGCCGATTTGCTGACACCAGTTAGCGCACTGCTAAAACTGCGTGTGCTCAGCCCCTATCACCTTTTATTTGAATCAGTGCAGGGAGGAGAGCAGCGCGGACGCTATTCCATCCTGGCACTTGATCCCGATATGATCTGGAAATGTGAGGAAGGAAAAGCCTCTATAAGCACGCTGGAACAGGGGCTTGACCAATTTTCCCAACAAGATGATGCGCCGTTTTCTTCCCTAAAAACATGGATTAACGCTTCCTCATTTCCAATAAAAAAGCCCTTACCCCCTATGGCAAGCGGTCTATTTGGCTATATGGGCTATGATATGGTGCGGCTGATGGAGAATTTGCCACTGCCAGCCCATATGCAAGACCCGGCTGGCATTCCTGACAGTATTTTTATACGGCCGCGGTTGGTGGTGATTTTCGATTCTGTCAAAGATGAAGCAATTATTGTTACCCCCATCTGGTATGAGGAAGGCGTGAGTGTTGATGACGCTTTCGCTCAGGCAGAAGCACGCATTCAGAGGGTGGTCACGCAGCTGAACACACAACAACCACTGCCCGTTAAGGAAGCGGCAAGCCCGGCTGCCCTGACACTCAAAAGCCATGTTGATCTACCGGAATATACGGAAGTGGTGGAAAAGGCCAAAGCCTATATCCGGGCAGGGGACATTTTCCAGGTGGTGCCTTCGCGCCGCCTCTCTGCCGATTTCACCCTTGACCCGCTAGCATTCTACCGCGCACTCCGGCGGCTGAACCCCTCGCCTTACCTGTTTTATATGCAGCTTAACGGCTATGCACTCGCCGGTTCCAGCCCGGAAATTCTGGTGAGTGTGAAGGAAGGTAATGTCACCATCCGCCCGATTGCCGGTACACGCAAACGCGGGGTAGATAGTGCGGAGGATAAGATGTTCAAAGATGATCTGCTTGCCGATGGCAAAGAGATTTCCGAACATCTGATGTTGCTGGACTTGGGCCGGAACGATGTGGGAAGAGTGGCGGCAAGCGGTACCGTGAAAGTAACCGAGCAGATGGTGATTGAATATTACTCGCATGTGATGCACATTGTGTCTAACGTGGAAGGTAAATTACGGCAAGGCTTGGATGCGATAGACGCGCTGATAGCCGGGTTCCCTGCCGGAACGGTATCGGGTGCACCGAAAATCCGTGCCATGGAAATTATTGACGAGCTGGAAAAGGAAAAGCGCAGCTTTTATGGTGGTTGTGTCGGCTATATTTCCGCCTCTGGTGAGATGGATACCTGCATCGCGCTCCGTACGGCCTTGATTAAAGACGGAAAAATCACCCTTCAGGCTGGTGGTGGCGTGGTGGCAGATAGCGACCCGCAGGCGGAATTTATGGAAACAGAAAACAAAGCCGCTGCCTTAAAAAAAGCAGCGGAAGAAGCCAGGATATTTGTATAATATGCATATTCTCCTTATTGATAATTACGATAGCTTTACTTACAACCTGCTGCATTATCTGGAAGAGCTGGGGGCGCGTGTCACGGTAAAGCGGAACGATGCGATCACGGCGGAAGAGGCACTTGCCCTCCCCATTGAGGCGATTGTGCTCTCACCGGGCCCTTGTGACCCGGATAAAGCTGGTATATGCCTTGACTTGTTGCAACAGGCCGCTGGGAAAATGCCACTCCTGGGTGTTTGCCTAGGGCATCAGGCGCTGGCGCAAAGTGTGGGTGGCAAGGTGATTCGCGCAAGTGAGCCTAAACACGGAAAAATCAGCCAGGTATTTCATAGGGGTCAAGGCATTTTTGCTGGTATCCCGAGCCCATTTAACGCTACGCGCTACCATTCGCTGATTGTAGAACGTGAGAGCCTGCCAGACTGCCTGGAGATTACTGCAGAAACAGAAGATGGCATTATCATGGGGCTACAACATAAAGACTATAATCTGCACGGTGTGCAGTTTCACCCGGAAAGCATTGCCTCTGAACATGGCCACAGGTTGCTTAATAATTTTCTGATACTGGCAGGGAAGAAATAATGACGGATGAACCCCAGAAGCAAGGCTGGTTTTCTAAAATAAAGCAAGGTTTAAGCAAGAGCTCAGCCAAAATTTCTTCTGGCATTACCGGCATTTTTACCAAACGCAAGCTGGATAGCCTGACATTAGAAGAGCTGGAAGAGTTGCTTATCAGTGCTGATCTTGGTGTGAAAACCGCAACTTCAATCACCACACGGCTGGCGAAAGACCGTTTTGACAAGGAAATTTCACCCGAAGACGTGCGGCTGGCTGTGGCAAGTGAGGTGGCTAAAGTGCTAAGCCCCTACAGCACACCACTCATCCTTGACCCTAGCCTGGCACCGCAGATTATCCTGGTATGTGGGGTCAATGGTAATGGTAAAACTACCACCATTGGGAAGCTGGCTAAGCGTTACCGCGAGGAAGGAAAACAGGTGATGATTGCCGCCTGTGATACATTCCGTGCTGCCGCTGTTGAGCAATTGGCTATCTGGGCAAAACGGGCAGACGTGCCGCTTATTCAAGGCGAGTTTCAGGCGGAACCCGCAAGCGTCGCCTATATGGCGTGCGAGAAAGCCCTTGCTGCCAAGGCGGATGTGCTATTAATTGATACTGCTGGCAGATTACAAAACAAAGCGAACTTGATGGAAGAATTGGGAAAAATTGTCCGTGTAATTAAAAAAGTGATTCCCGAGGCCCCCCATAATACCCTGCTGGTACTCGATGCCACCACCGGGCAAAACGCCAAAAGCCAGGTGGAAGCCTTCAGCAACATGGCAAAGCTTTCCGGCCTTATCATCACCAAGCTGGATGGTACGGCCAAAGGCGGGATTGTGGTTGCGCTGGCAGAACAGTTCCACCTTCCTATCCATGCAATTGGCGTGGGGGAAGCGATTGACGATTTACGCCCCTTCGAGGCTGAGGCGTTTGCCAAGGGATTGGTGGGGGAAGTGTAGATAATAGATGTTAGATCATAGATTTTAGAAGGCTCGCAACAACATGACACGATTCCATACCGCTCTATCGCTGCTTATCACCACTATGCTGCTGCTTTCCGCTACCTCTTGCGCGGATAAAAAAGATATGAAAGCACCAGAGCCGAGTGTTGAAGAGCTGTATAATAATGCCATGGATAAGCTGCAGAAGAAAGAATATAAATCGGCGGTGGAATTATTCGAGCAGGTAGAACGCGATTACCCCTATTCTTCCTGGTCGGTTAATGCCCAGATTATGGAAGCCTATAGCCATTATAGCAACACCGACTATGATGACGTGATTAACGTTACTGACCGTTTCATCAAACTACATCCTGGCAATAAGAACATTGCCTATATCTACTACTTACGCGCTGTCAGCTATTATGAGCAGATTTCCGATGTCGCACGCGACCAGCACACCACTGAATTGGCACTTGCTGCGTTAAAAGAAGTGGTGGCGCGCTTCCCCGATAGCGATTATGCCCGTGATGCGCGGGTGAAAATTGATCTGGCTAATGACCATCTAGCCGGTAAGGAAATGGAGATTGGGCGGTTCTACTTGAAGAATGGCAACATCCTTGCGGCCACTAACCGCTTCCGCACCGTGGTTGACCAGTATCAGACCACCTCCCATACACCGGAGGCCCTCTATCGCCTGACAGCGGCCTATCTAACCTTAGGCATTGACCAGGAAGCACAAAAAACTGCCGCTGTGCTTGGCTATAACTATCCTGCCAGCAAATGGTATCGCTACAGCTATAATCTGTTGGAAAAACAGGATAAAACGGTAAAGAAACGTTAATTTGGCGAGTATCTTCTCCCATGCTGCACCATCTTTCCATCCGTAATATTGTATTGATTGAAAGCCTGGATATTGCTTTTGCCCGTGGGTTGTGTGTGCTGACCGGGGAAACAGGGGCAGGAAAATCCATCCTGCTTGATGCGCTGGGCTTTGTGCTAGGGGAACGGGTGGCACAGAAGCTTCTTCGCCACGGGGCAACACAAGGCAGCGTAACGGCAGAATTTACCACCTCTGGCAATGGCCGCCTAGAGCGACTGCTTGAAGAACAGGGGATTATCCAGGAAGAGTGCTTGACGTTACGCCGGATAATCACACCGGATGGCAAAACCAAGGCCTTTGCCAACGACATCCCTATCAGTGTGAACCTGCTGAAACAGATTGGCACGCTGCTGCTTGAGATTCACGGCCAGCATGAACAGCGCGGGCTGCTTGAACCCGCAACGCATCAAAGCATTATTGATGCCTATATGCACTTAGATGCGCTTCTGCTTGAAACCAGTGCCAGCTACCATGCCTGGAAAGAAAACCAGCAAAAGCTAGAAGAGCTGAAGCACGCCGAACAAGCAGCGCAGTGGGAAGAAGACTACCTGCGGCATGTTGCAAACGAACTGTCCGAACTTGCACCATGTGAGGGTGAAGAAGAAACCCTGGCTGAAGAACGTACCCAGCTTATGGGGCGGGAAAAGCTTCTCACTATACTCGAATCAGCACTGAATGAACTCTCTGGCACCTCCAACAACATCACCAGCACCCTGTTTTCTGCCCAGAAACAATTAATGCGTGGCAATGCCCTGACAGTTCCTGGCCAGTTTGACGCAGCAATTGAGGCACTGGAACGGGCAAGCGTTGAAGTACAGGAGGCGGTGGAATCGCTTGAGTCTATCGCCCAGCAGATGGATATGGGCAACAGCCGGTTGGAAATAGTGGAAGAGCGTCTCTTTGCCTTACGCGCTGCCGCCCGTAAGTTTAATATGCCGGTAGACGCGCTGCCTGGCTATAAAGCGGAGATTGACGCTAAACTCCTGCTACTTGAAGACCAGAGTGCCAGCATTGTTGCACTCACTCGCCAGGTTGAACAAAGCAAGGCGCATTATAGCCATTATGCCGAACGGCTGAGTGCTGCCAGACATTTCGCTGCCAAACAGCTTGAAGAGGCACTGCATACGGAACTTATTCCGCTGAAAATGGCAGCAACACGCTTTACGGTACAGATTACTCCACTGCCAGAACAAGATTGGGCCGCACATGGGCAGGATAAAGTAACGTTCCTGGCTAGCACGAATCCCGGCTCTCCTTTAGCCCCCCTGGCTAAGATTGCCTCAGGTGGCGAACTTTCCCGCTTTATGCTGGCAATTAAAGTGGCACTGGCCGGGGTTAATTCCACCCCCACCCTCATTTTTGATGAGGTGGATACTGGTATTGGCGGCGCAGTGGCGGATGCCGTAGGGAAACGGTTGCAGTTGCTTGGCGAGCATGTGCAGGTGTTGGTTGTCACTCACCAGCCACAAGTGGCGGCGCGTGGCAATACGCATCTGAAAGTGCAAAAAACCACCCAAGGGGATACTACTATTACCAGTGCTACTGTTCTCTCTCAGGCTGAACGCAAGGAAGAGCTGGCACGGATGCTGGCCGGAGAACATATCACCCCAGAAGCCCGTGCCGCTGCCAATAAATTACTGGAGATGTCGGCGTTGTAGGTATAGTTAACCTCAGTTTTGGATAAGCAAAGCTTATCCAAAACTGAGGTTAGGTATAGTTATTGCATCCGGCTCTGGGAGCATTGCCAGTGAAGGCGTGTGGGAGAGGAAATGGGATAATGGCCTAGCAGTTTTGAGGAAGGAAATACGGTGCTAGGCGAGCGTTGCAATGTTGATTGCAGTGCTTGTAGTGCAAGTTTGGCCTTATCCAGGCTCTCGCGCATTTGTTCTTGTGCGGAAGGAAGCGAAGGTAATGTGGAGCAGGTAGGAGATTCATGTTGTTTCAAACGTGTGATGGTCTGGTTTTCCTGCACATTCCACCATTCCCATGGCGCAACGCGGGAAGGAGCACTGACAAGATTGGTATGATGGTCGGGCCATGTCTGTATGGCAGTTAATAGTGTGTTTTGATCCCAACCAAGTGCTCTAGGGGTAACGCCTGCACGCATTGCTGCCCGCGTAATTTTTGTATCAATATAGTGAATCATATATTCCCGTGCTTCACCTAAGGTGAGTGGCTTTTCATCTTCAATATGCGACATCAGGCATGGGTTATGAAAAACACGGCTGAAGAGGGCATAGTCATTGGATGCGGGTGTTAATAGTGCGGTAGTTATTTTAGAAATTTCGTTAATGAGGGCACTAGGAGCAGTAGGCAGGTCAAAGAGATAGGAAATTGCGCTATGTATGAATTTTTCGTGCACATCATAAAGTGGCATAACGACAAACCTTTTGTGATGACTACCCTTTCCTCCCAGCCATTAGTTGTAGCAGGGCAGAGTTAATTTTTAGTTAACAGTCTTGTTGCCGCTCACCAGTTGCTTGCTACCGACAATGTGGCACCATCTGGCCATTTGATGCAGTCAGCCGGGAAGGTGATGGTTACAATCGTGCCTTTTCCCGATTCAGATTGTATGGTGAATTCTGCCCCATGCGCTTCAGCCAGATGTTTGACTAATGGCAGGCCAAGCCCAACAGAATCCACTTTGCCGCTATTTTGGTTAAGCACCCTGCCAAACCGTTTCAGCGCGGTTTCAACCTCGGTAGCACTCATGCCAAAGCCTTGGTCCTTCACGCTCAGTTCCATATGTTTGCCGATGATGCGTGCTGAGATAGTGATAGCGGTATGTTCTGGTGAATATTTAATGGCATTGGTAATAAGATTTACCATAATTTGCCGTATGCGCCGTGGATCTACGTAGAGAGGAGGTAAATCATCGGCAATATTGGTATTAATAACAATATGGTTTTTATAGGCAGCACTTACCGTAAGCTTAATTGCACGTTTGATAATATCAGTAATATGCATTTCTTCGCGCTGTTTAATATCGAAATTGCCTGACCCCGTCTGTGCCTCATCAAGCAGGTCTTCAATAAATTGCAACGACTCTTTGCCCATAAGATGGATATCTGTCGCATAATCAAGATATTTAGGATTGGCCATTTTTCCAAATAATTCTGCTTTCATATATTCAGAGAGAGTAATAATCTGCCCAAGGGGGGTACGCAGTTCATGGGCGGTGCTGGCAAGAAAATCACTCTTGGCTTTAGACGCATTCAGTGCCAGTTCCTTAGCATGTTCGGCGGCGTTTTTGGTGCGTTCTAACTCTTTATTTTTGCGCCCAAGTTCCAGCTTCATCGATTTTATTTCCTCAATATAGTGCATCATATTGTGGAGTTGGGTAGATAAATTAGAAAAAGTGTAGATTTTACTGGTAGGGATATTGATATTCTCTTCACCGCGTGAAATTTTATCAGCAATATCCGATAAAATCACCGCTGGGGTGATAATACGGTGATAAATGAGATAGAGGATAATTTGCAGGATAAGCGCAATGCCAATAGATTGCAGGAAGAGTGGCAGTAGTGCTTTGGTCATACTGTCTTCAAGCAGTGCATTGCTTTCACCAATTAAGACCGTATAGGGATATTTGTCGAGTTTTTTATAATAACGGTAAGTAACATCACTTGATTGGATGGGAGATGCTAGTGAGCCAGATCGGGATTGTGCATTATCAAATGCACCTGCCCATTGAACAAAATAATCCTTGTCAATAGTATGAAAATTGTCCAGAGACTGGGAAACAACCTCCATATTACTGTTTAATATCACAAAACTAATTTTATCTGCGTCAAGCGAACGCTCAATATGCCGGGTAAGTTTCTGAATATTAAAACCGGCAGATAACGTACCAATAAAGGCCCCATGTTTATTGGAAATACCATATCCCACAGGCAATACCCACTCACCACTGGTGAAACCCACGGCAGGATGGGAGAATAACAGCTTCCAGGGGTGACGCGGAGCCTCGTAAAGCCAGGTGCGATCACGTACTTTTTTTGGTTCAGATAGCACCCCCTGGCTGCTGGTGACAACGGCATAGCCTTCCGGTGTAACAAAATCGAACAAGGTCCAGGAAAAGAGTTCCTGGTTGGTTTCGCTGGCAATCCATTTATTTTGCAGAATAGCTTCAATTGCTTTTAAATTACGCGGATCTTGTACAGCAATTTTCTTTCCTACAAAACTACAAAAATTCTCAATATACGAGAAAGTTTCCGTTAATACTTGTTCCAGATGGCCAGCACCTTTCTGGTAGTAGAGCACACGTTCTTTCTTTTGGGAAAGCCAGATAAACCACCCTGATAGGCCAGCAAGCAGCAAAATGACCACCATGATAATGGTCGCCATAAAAAAATAATTCCGCAGGAAAGGCGGATGATGGGTGGTTTGTACATCCATAATTATTAGTATTGCTATAAGACTGGCGTTTAATAGATCGTTGTCAGAACGTAGGGAACCTGTCGTCAATAATCGCAGCGTTGGATAAGCTATGGTTATCTCGCGCTCTGGTTAGATTAATCAATTAAAGGATGAATTTTATACTATAATTATATAATTTACTATAGGATTTATTCTATTTTAGGAAGAGAATAATAATGATATTAATATAAAATATTGATCTATATGTGGATAGATAAAATAGTTTTTTGTCGGTAATAGGCGACGCTTTGTGTTAATTTCTTAAAATAGACCTTAGTGTTTCTTAAAAAGATTAAAGAAGCTGGAGGGTATAGGAACGGTAACATAGAAGAATATTCCTGGGTAGCTATGTAGAGAAAGGTTGCAGTTAAGGGGCGATAACGGTATGATTTAACTGTGGTACAGAGATGAAAACCGCAGTGATTTATAGCGGTTAGGTACACGAACGAGAGGCTTTCGAGGATGAAATAATGGAAGGAATGCAATGGATGCAAAGCAATATTAAAACCCTTAGCTGTCTATTGTTCCTAACGGCCGTAGCATTTACAGGGCAGGTATATGGCTATACTATGAGTGATGTGAGAAGTGGCATTACCGTCCAGACAGATTCGCAAGTTGCTATCTCATTGAATTACAGGGTTAATTCCACCGGCACAACATGCACCAATGCGGGGGCTGCTTCCGGTCAGGTTGTTGCAGATTGTTATAATGCGCTTATTGTAGGGTTTGGAACAGCGGTGCAGAATATGCATTGCATTGCCAATTCATCGGTAGCCAATCGGCCCGGTGTGATCAACTGGTCGGTGCGGGCACCGTCGGTTCCAGGCGTGTACGATATATGGGTAGCTAACCGTACGGGAAGTGGATGTGCTGGCATAAGCTACGCCAGCTTATCGAACCAGGAAAAACGTGTCATTGGTGCGGCTAAACTCACGGTTTTTCCTCCTGCATGTCCGATGGTACGTTTTAATAATAGTCGAGAAACCAACTGGAAAACCACTGCTGAAACCAACGCACATGGTAATGCGAATTGGGATAGTGTTAGTCCTGGTATGTCAGGGAGTATGACTGTAACCGGCCGTTGTCGCCCCGGCTGGCAAGGCGTACCAAGCCGTACATGTACCCTGACGCAGACAAGCAATGGTGCGGCATCCGTATGGGGGGCGGTATCAAACCCATGCCAGCTTCGGAGGTGCAGTGCAACTAATGGTTATGATGATGGTAAATATGATTGCGATTGGAGTGCAGCCACGGTCTATCACGCCTCTTTTGATCGGTGTAGTTATAAACCGACGCTGGAGCCGACGCGTCATCATAACCGGGCACTATGTTGCACCGAAAATGGTTGGTGGTGGGGGCCCTATCCTGATGCAGAAGAGCCCGCGGGTGCGGCCGATTGTACTTGGCGCGATCAAGGGAATTTGCCCTACCGGTATTAGTGCATAGTATCGTGCATGAAGTGGTGAAGAGTTGAAATTGTTTGTGAGTGCTCTTCTTTGTGTGTGATCAACTTTTATTGCATTCCTGCTTTACTTTTACTAAAAAGGGAGTAGTGTAATCAGGGGATAAACGAATATCGATAATAAACCTCAGTTTTGGATAAGCATGGCTTATCCAAAACTGGCATGTTACTCTAAAATAATGTCAAAAAGCGTCGTTTTTGCCATTATTTTAAATTAATAATAACGTTAATTCTATGATATGAAGCCAAAGGCTTCCTATCATAGTGTAATAATATACTCAAAATAATGGTTCAAGCCGCCTTGAATCATTATTTTTCAAATAGTTGACAGTTTTGGATAAGCACAGCTTTCCAAAACTGAGGTTAATAAGGGATAATGGTAGTATGTCCTTCCAAGGCTTTTATGGGGATGGTGGTGCTACAGGGTTTGTTTATGGGTACGCATATTTTACTGATTGATGATGAGAAAGTATGGTTACAAAACCTGGAGTTCACGTTAAAACGCAAAGGCTATGCGGTAACGGATACCGATCAAGGTAGGGAGGCTGTCAGGCTTGTTCAGGATGATCCTGATCGGTTTGATGTGTTACTGCTTGATTTGATGATGCCCGATATGGATGGGCTAGAGGTGTTAAGTACGTTACGGCCTGTTCTACGCAGCAATAACCTGCCGGTTATTATGCAGACCGGCACACAGGAAGATAGATATATCATTGAAGCGTTTAATTTGGGGGCCATGTGCTGTATCCGCAAGCCCTATAGCCACCATGTGTTATGTCCGTTGATTGATAAGATTGTGCGGGGTGAAGAGCTGGAATCACGGATTATTTTTCCGCAACCCATGCTCTTCTAGTGGCGTCTTTTATCTATATCTCAGGGCGTTTTTCTGATGCTGTTACGGTTGTGCCATTGTTGTTGGCATTGCCAACCTGGGTGCTTGGCATTTTCTTCTGTGTTAACCGTTCCTTCTTCCTAATGGTGGTTTCAGTGTCGGTGATTTTCTCGTCGAGTTCCTCGGTGGTAGTGCCAAGTTTCCGAGCGCTGAGGTAACTTCCCAGAGCGGGTTTGTCCTGGCCTTGTAGTGTCAGTGCATCACCTAGACCCTCATGAGCGAGTGCATCATTAGGGTTCAGCGAGAGAAGTGCCTGGTAGTGCTGTACGGCTTTACCTAACGTGGTTTCTTCTGCTTGAAGCGTTGCTGCATGCTCGCGCCAACGGGCAAACAGTTTGTTCTTTTCATCAGTGATATGTTGTTCAAGTTGAGGATTGTCAATGAGTGCTTGGGTGTAGCTGCCAAGAGCCTCAGCGTAGCGGCCACTCATGGTGAGGGCATAGGCTTTGAGGCGAGGAAGATCGCCAGCAGGTATGATATTTCTGTTGTTGTCTAATGCTATGCCGTGTTCTGCTGTGATAATAGTATTGCCAAAATCTCCCAAACTATAGTGGCTGATTGTTTTGTGATAATAAGATTGCACATACTGGTTAGTGTTGTGAAGGTCAGGGTTGTTTGCATAAATGCCGATTGCAGCCCCAAAAGCAGTGATAGCCTCCTGATGCTGCCCTAATGCTTGGAAACTTAAACCCATATTCATATGAGCACATTCAGGGTGGGCAAAGCTATTATCTAATGCTTCCTGATATAAGGGGATGGCAGCTTGGTGATTTCCGGCTTGTGCCTGTATAATTCCTTCTTGCACTGCTTCTTCGGCTGAGCGCATATATCATCCTCGTGTTATAATGGTTAAAAGAATTTAACTATTATAACATTTTCGACGCATAAAAACAACAGATTTTTATGCCGAAAGCAGCGGAAGCGTGAAGAAGAACGTGCAGCCTTTTGCATCTCGGTTATTTTCCACCCAGATATGGCCGTGATGGGCGGAGATGATTTCCAGACAAATGGCAAGCCCTAGCCCCGTTCCACCGGCCTTATTATTGGTTTTTGAACTTTGAATAAAAGCCTCAAAAATCTTGGTTGTTTCGGTTTCAGGCACGCCAATGCCTTCATCTTTTAGCGAGAGGCCAAGTGCCGCGATTTTTCTGCCATCATCGCAATGCATCTCAGTATTAAACAGGGAAAGTGTCACTGTGCCGCTTGGAGTGTAGCGGCAGGCGTTAGAAAGAAGATTACGGACAACCTGTGAAATACGCATCGCATCACAGAGGGTTACGGTATTTTCGGCGGTGTTATCAACCGTAAGCGTAAGAGATTTATGCTGGTAGAGCGGTAGACATTCATTGGCGACGCGTTCGGTAATGGCAAACACATCATTTGATTGCATGTTGTAGGTCATTTTTCCAGCATTTGATTTAAACAGGTCAAGCAAATTCGTCACCAGCGCGCACAGTTGAAACGCATTGGAGCCGATATTTTTAATGGACTCTTTCAACTCCTCTTCGGTAAAGTCTTCCCACATTTCAAGTAGGATGCCAATCCGCATCTGCATGGAACTGACAGGCGTACGCACTTCATGGCCGAGATGGTTAAGAAATTCCTGCTTCGCAGCCAGAGCCTCATGCAGGAACTTGGTGCGTTCTGCCACACGTTGTTCCAGGGAATTATTGATTTCCTGCACTTCCCTATGCGCCTTCTCGGCGTCTTCCTTGGCTTTGGATAGGGCGATAGATTGCGTATGCAGTGTATTTTTTACCGATTCAATTTCCTTCACATAGCTGGCGACTTGCTGTAACTTCTCAGCCAGATTAGAAATTTCATAGTGTCTGCTCGTGGGGATAATAATATTGGGCTCACCGTGCGATATGCTGTCAGCGGCAATGGAGAGTTTAGTAATTGGGGCAATAAGATGTTGATAAAGAAGGAAAAGTAGCAGAATAATTACGCCACCTATAACGATGAATTTGATAAGCTGCAAGGAAACCTGGTGCCACACTTCCATAGAAGCAACTTCATCATTAAAGCTAAAAAGAAGTGTGTAAGGCGTGTTTTGTATATGCTGGTAATAGACATAGTGGCTTTTCGGTCGGAAAGGAGAATAATAATCAAGTATACCGTTCGCATTATTCTCGGTGTTAACAGTTTTTAGTTGCGATATAATGGCGGGAACAACACTCAATTTTTCATGGGGAGAGCGTAATACAGGGCTATATTCACTATCAAGTATCGCATAATTAATGTTGCTGTTATCAATGAACCGTTCCAGCCGGTTCAGTACGCTATCAACATTAAACCCCATGCCGATTGCCCCTACATAGCGCCCATGTTCATCAACAGCACCAACAGAGGCGGGAATCACCAATTCACCGCTAATGCCGCCATAGACGGGCTTACCAAACTGTATCACGCCAGGTTCGGCCATGGTAGCCGCCATGTTGCTCATATAGGAAACGTCAACCGGTTTAGGCAAAATACGGTGCAGGGAATTGACCGTCACACGGTGATATTGGTTTGACCAGGAAAACATATTCCACGAAAAAATCGTATTAATATCCTGGTTTACTTTCAGCGTATGCAGCAGATTATCAATATAGGGCAAATCATCCCATTTGCCTTCAACTTGGGAGAGGATATAATCGAGGATGTAGTTAGAATATTGAAAGGATTGGTGCAGTGAGCGTTCGGTGCGAATGGACGTATTTTCCAGCAATGCGGTAATACGCGTATATTGATCGCTATACATGCGCCACGCATAGAAACCTGTCAGAAAGACAATCGATAGCACAACAATGCCTACAAAGAGGGTAAATTCTCTAAGTAACGAAGGTTTCTGCATTATACACCATATAAAGGCTATTACAAAAAAAGATTATCGCTTAAAAGTAGGTAATATTTATATCATTGTAAAGTAATATTCTACAGTTTTTTATCTGCCTCGGGATTCCATTTTAGCTGGTGCCCTGGATATTGCTAACTCTGGTCTGTTAGGGAAGGTATCGTTGTACCAATCTTTGATAAATTTTTCCACTTGGGTGCGGGGGCATGATTCGGTGCACGCTATGAAAATCTCTATTGGCCTGTGGTGGTGAATAGATTTTCCGGGAATGGATAGGTTATGGGTGGTTATATAATCCAATAATGACGGTTGTAGAGTATGGCGTAAAGCCCTAATTTCCTCTTTATCAGCCTGTGTGTGTTCACGTCCGGGGACGAAATTCAGGTATACACCGTCATCATTTGATTCGGCACCTGCGAAGAACCTATCCCACTGCTGAGCATCGATTGCTATTGTTTCTGTTAGAGAGTTGTCGCTGCTACTAGAGGCGTTAGAATCTACGGAACTGGCGAGTTGTATGGTCTCTGGAGGTGAATATCTTCCCGATTTTTGCTGCGGGATAGGGATGGCGTTAGAAGAGTTTTTTCTATTCTTAATACTGTTTTTCTCCCCACTGTCCTCGCTGAAGTTGCTCTCGCGTTGTTCTAGTTGAACAAGATATAGTCTATAGAACTCTCGTTCTTCCGGTGAAAGCGCATTCTTTCCCGCTCTTAAATAAGAGGAGGCGTTGCTGACTTTGGATGATGGCGATTGTCCATAATTTGTGTGGTGTTCTAGAGGCATAGTACTATTAGGAACTTGTGTTGTTAATGAAAAGAGAGGAGTAGAAGCTGCATTGCTAATATCGTTTAATTTTCCAGCCGATTCTGTGTGCCAGAGTTGCTCGAGGAAAGTCCTACGTGCTTGTGGTGTTTTCAGTGTGGTTGTTAGTGTCTCTACATCCTGTACAGCCTGTGACAAGGCTGTAAGAACAGGGGCATCACCGCCCTCAACCCATCTTTCCATATCGACGATTGCATCCAGAATGGGAGCGCGTTCCGTTGGTTTTCCTTCCATCAAATCGTGCCAGATGGAAGGGTAATACGCTGAGAGCTTTTCCATCTTTGCTATATAGACATCAGGATTCTGCAAATAATGACGAAGGCGTGGATAACGACGGGAAATAATGTTGCTGGCCTCAGCAATGGCGAGCCTGGTAACATTACGAGACTTTGTATTGTGCATGGTGCTGCCAACAGTATTGCCAGTAAGGGTGGTGACACAGCCGCCAATATTTAACATCAGTTTATTGATCAGAGGATTGCGGATGTCTGGGGCGATTTCCGTAGACATGTTAGCGCGATCAAGGATGTTAGCTAGCACCATCATCTCGTTTGAGTCCCTGCCATCAGGCGTGCCAATAATGAGCCGTGCAATCTGCGGGGGATCGGTTTCATTTTTTACAGTACCTGGCCTAGGAACAGTGCTGGTAACGCCTTGTAGAACCATGCCAATAATGCGCTCTGGCCCAATCTTCCTTAATATAGTGCCGTTAGGGTCAATAGAGGGAAACGATACGTATTCTTTATCAGAAATACCGTAATTGAACCATACCGGGATGCCATTCTGCGCCATCACCACCTTGATGTTAGGGTTGACATCTATCAGGGGAGTGATATGTCTGTCTATAAAATTGTCCGTGATATCTTGGCCTTTAACAGCAACGATAACATAATCTTGCGGAGCAGCTATGCGAGCAACATTAGCGGCAGTGAGGATTTTTCCTGCAAGAACTGTAACGTTACCATTTGGATCCTTACTATGAGCATCAACAGTGATACCGTTGGTTTCGACAGCATTTAGCCGGTCGCTACCGGGCTTGCCTACGAGGGTGACATTGGCTTCTTCTGCGGCAGTGATACGCGCTGCAAGTTCTAGCCCCACGGCTCCGGCACCAATAATGGTAATGTTGGGTAGTTCTTTCATTGTGGTGGCATCAATAATACGATGGTAATCTGCTCTGTTACAGGCTCCGTGGTAGCGATAGTGTTATGAATATAATCATAAACGCTCAGCTATCCTAACGCAGAACCTAACTATCTCGACATTGTTTATTGTTCTTTAAAAAAACAGCAACTGTATAGAAAATATAAAGTAAATCACTCTAAAAGGCAATAAATATTAAATATTTATTAATACTTTGCGATAAAAAAAAGGATGTCCTGAACCTGTATCAAGGATGGTAAAGGTTATAGAATCTTTCAAAATGTTAATATTTTTCCTACAATTTGCTCTCATATAAAGAAAATGTCAATAAATATTCCCCCTGTTTGTTGAATTTTTTGCATGAAGGCTGTTATTAATAATCGCCAGCAATTCAGTTACATTGTAGGGTTTACGAATACAGCCAGAAGCACCTAGTGCAAAACCGTGCTGGATTTCTTCTTCATTGGGGGTGGCAGTTTGCAGAATAACGGGTGTGCTATGGTAATGTGGGTGGTTGCGGATAAAATGCAGCACATCCAGCCCGTGTAAATCGGGCATCATCAAATCAAGCAATATGAGGTGGATAGGGTGAGGATACTGGCGAAGATAATCAAGGGCTGCTGTGCCACCTTCTAGGGTAGTAAGGTTATAATTGCTATGGCGTAAAAATAACTCTATTAACCCTAAATAAAGTGGTTCATCATCAATGGCCAGAATAGTAGCGTTCATGATTGTTCTTCCAGGTAAGGTGCAATGATGGTTAGTAGCCCCCCCTGGTTACACCATCACTCTGCCAATGTTTTTACAATCTCTTCCGTCACTTTTTTAGCATCGCCAAATAGCATCATGGTATTATCATGATAGAATAAAGGGTTCTCTACTCCGGCATAGCCAGGGCTCATGCTGCGCTTGATAAATAACACGGTTTTGGCTTTTTCTACATCCAGCACCGGCATCCCATAAATGGGGCTGGAGGTGTCATTCTTGGCTGCTGGATTGGTGACATCATTTGCACCAATGACGAAAGCGACATCGGTGGTAGCAAAATCGCGGTTTATTTCGTCCAGTTCACACACCTGGTCATAGCTGACATTGGCTTCTGCCAAGAGTACATTCATATGGCCTGGCATTCTCCCTGCCACCGGGTGGATGGCAAACCGCACCTGCACACCGTGGCTAATAAGCATATCAGCCATCTCTTTCAAGGCATGTTGCGCATGGGCAACTGCCATGCCATAACCTGGCACAATAATAACCGATCCGGCATTCTGTAAAATAAACGCAGCATCTTCAGCACTACCGCTTTTGACACTGTGTTCTGTGCCTGGCTGTGCGCTATGCTGCCCGCTAGTTTCAGCACCAAAGCCACCAAATATCACGTTGACAAGCGATCGGTTCATGGCTTTGCACATAATATAGCTGAGGATTGCGCCGCTTGCCCCAACCAGTGCACCGGTAATGATAAGCAGGCTGTTATTAAGCGTAAAGCCAATGCCCGATGCTGCCCAGCCGGAATAGGAGTTGAGCATTGATACGACCACAGGCATATCGGCGCCACCAATCGGGATAATAAGCAGTGCGCCCACAATGAAAGCAAGCACGAGCAGCAGGAAGAAATAGCCATAACCGCCCGAATTGCAGAAGGAAACAAGCAGGGCAATAATCACCGCACCCAGAGCCGCATTCAGCAAGTGTTGGCTGGCAAAGCGGATGGGCGTGCCGCTCATAATCCCCTGTAGCTTGGCAAAGGCAATCACCGAGCCGGAAAAGGTGATCGCACCAATGATAGTGCCAAGCCCCATTTCAATCAGGCTGGCTTTAGCAATATGGCCAGGTGTGCCGATATGATAAGACTCAGGAGAGAGTAGGGCAGCGGTAGCAATAAGCACAGCAGCCATTCCTACTAGCGAGTGGAACGCTGCCACTAATTGTGGCATTGCCGTCATTTTAATTTTAAGCGCAATCACCGTACCGACAATGCCACCTAGAACAATCCCTATAATAGTCAGGCCCTTACCTGCAATGGCCGGATTATAGAAGGTGGTGATAATGGCAATCAACATACCGGCAATGCCCAAAATATTCCCCATACGGGCAGTTTTGGGCGAAGCCAACCCTTTGAGTGCCAGAATAAAACAGATGGCGGCAAGAAGATAGGAAAGTGAGAGGACAGTAGACATTATAACGCTTTTTATACTGAGGTTATATTTAGTGTTTTGATGGTGTTTTTTTCTTGAACATCGCGAGCATCCGCTCGGTTACCACAAAGCCGCCAAAAATATTGATGGCAGCGATAACAGTGGCGATAAAACCCAAAAACTGTGAAAAACCAAAGCCGCTGGGGCCAACGGCAATCATGGCACCAATAATAATAATGCCGGAAATAGCGTTGGTAATAGACATTAGCGGCGTATGTAGGGCGGGGGTCACTTTCCATACCACATAATAGCCAACAAAACAGGCCAGCACAAAAGCCGTAATCCCGAAGATGAATGGATCAACCCCTACGGCAGGAGGGGTTCCGGCCAGCGTTTGTAATTGGTGGCTAAGCTGCTCAGCTTCTTTGGCAATCATCGCGGCTTTCGCGGTGGCACTGGTGATATCGCTCATAAGGTTACTCCTGTTTTTAGTAGGGGGTGCATTATCTGCCTGGCATGGGTAATAAGTGCGCCTTTAACAATATCGTCATCAAGGTTAAGGGAGGTTATATCGGTGCGGGGAAACAATGTTGTCAGGAAAGCAAGCAGGTTGCGCGCATAAAGCTTGCTGGCATCGGTGGCAATGCGCGAGGGCATGTTGCTATAGCCGATAATAGCTACGCCATTATGAGAGATAAGCTGGTCTTTTTCTGTGCAGGCACAGTTGCCACCTGAACCTGCTGCCAGGTCAACAATCACCGAACCTGGGCGCATACTGGCAACCATAGCTTCCGTCACTAGGCGTGGTGCCATTTTGCCAGGGATAAGTGCAGTACAAATTACAATATCGTGTTTTTTAATGGTATCCGCAATCAGTTGTTGCTGCTGCTGTTTATAGCTCGCGCTCATTTCATGGGCATATCCCCCTTTGCTTTCTGCGCCAGCAGTTTCATCGGAAGCCACTTCAATGAATTGTGCGCCCAGGCTTTCCACCTGCTCACGGGCCGCAGGGCGCACATCAAACGCTGATACCACCGCGCCTAAACGTTTAGCCGTGGCAATCGCCTGTAACCCCGCCACACCCGCGCCCAGCACCAGCACCTTTGCCGGGGCAATAGTGCCTGCTGCTGTCATCATCATGGGGATAGCACGGCCATAGAGTGAGGCAGCGTCTAGCACTGCTTTATATCCGGCCAGGTTGCTTTGGGATGAAAGCGCATCCATGCTTTGTGCCCTACTGATACGGGGAATACATTCCATAGCAAAGGCAGTAATATTCCTGGTGGTATAATGTTCGATAAGCGCACGGTTCTCAAAAGGGGAAAGCAGGCCAACCATGATAGCACCTTCGCGCAGCAGGGCTAGTTCAGAAAGGGGGTCATCCTGTGTGTGTAAAGGGGCAGGCTGCACTTTCAGTACGATATCAGCGTCGGCGATCAATTCAAGGGGGATAGCAGAAAGCGTGGCCCCTGCCTGCTCAAATTCGGCATCGGGGATGAAGGCACCATGCCCTGCTTCTTTTTCAACAAATACACGGTATCCCATTGCTGTCATTTTTTTAACAGTTTCAGGCGAAGCGGCAACACGCTTCTCGTAGGGGGCGGTTTCTTTGAGTATAGTGATTTTCATAAAAGTGCCAGCTAGTTAACCTCAGTGTTGGACAAGCATAGCTTTCATTCTACCAGAAAGCGTCTTGGATGCAAGCATTAACCTGGATTTAGGGAGAGCTCTATAACGAAAATGACTATTCCCCGACACAGAGATATTTAATTTCTAGATATTCATCAATACCATAACGAGATCCTTCACGGCCAATACCCGATTGCTTCATACCACCGAATGGAGCCAGTTCAGTAGAGATAAGGCCGGTATTGATACCAACCATGCCGTACTCAAGTGCTGTGGAAACTCTCCTTATACGGTTGCTATCACGAGTGTAGAAATAGGCTGCTAACCCGGCATCGCTGCTATTGGCAATGGCAATAGCTTCTTCTTCGCTGGTAAAGCTGGTAACGGCAGCAATGGGGGCAAATATTTCCTCTTGAGCAATACGCATTCCTTGTTTAATGCCGGTTATTACGGTTGGGGTAAAGAAATAGCCTTCTCCTTCAACGGGAGTGCCGCCGGTGGTAATAACTGCCCCTTTGGCAATGGCATCACTCAGTAACCTTTCGGCTTTTTCAATGGCATTGTGTGTGATAAGTGGGCCTTGCTGCACATCAGCCTGAAACCCATCCCCCACCCGTAGCTGTTGGGTGGCGCGAGTCAGGCGTTCAATGAAAGTATCATAGATCGTTTTTTGTACAAGAATACGGTTAGCACAGATGCAGGTTTGGCCACTATTGCGGTATTTAGATGCCATTAGCCCTGCCAGTGCTGCATCAAGATCGGCATCATCAAACACGATAAAAGGTGCGTTGCCGCCTAGTTCCATGGAAACACGCTTAACCGTTGGCGCGCAGGCAGCAAGCAGTTTGCGGCCGACAGCCGTGGAACCGGTGAAGCTCAGTTTACGTACCACGTTGCTGCTGGTAAATACCTGGCCAATGGCTTCAGCATTGCCGGTGATAATATTGAGTACACCCGCAGGGATACCGGCTTCCATGGCGAGCACGCCGAGTGCCAGTGCTGAAAAGGGAGTTTCAATTGCAGGTTTGACCACAACAGTGCAGCCAGCAGCCAGAGCGGGGGCAAGTTTACGGGTAATCATGGCAGCAGGAAAATTCCATGGGGTGATGGCTGCCACCACGCCTACGGGCTCTTTATGCACAACGATTTGCCGATCTGTAAAAGGGGAGGGGATGATATCGCCATAAACCCGCTTGCCTTCTTCCGCAAACCATTCTACAAACGACGCGGCATAAGCAATTTCAGCGCGTGATTCAGTGAGGGGCTTGCCTTGTTCGGCCGTCATAATGCTGGCCAGGTCTTCTTGATGCTGCATGATGAGGGTGTGCCAGCGTTTCAGTATAGAGGCACGTGATGTGGCTGGAGTGTTCCGCCATGCAAGTGCACTGGATTCTGCCGCTTTGATGGCATATTCGGTTTCCTCCTGTTGCATATAAGGAACCGTGCCCAAGATTTGGCCGTTTGCCGGATTGGCTACATTCACGGTGACAGCATTGTTTGCATTACACCATTTTCCACCAATCAGGGCGCGTTCCTTCAATAGGGGTTTATACTGTATATGGGTATTAACAGACATAGATCATCCTTTGTTAAAGAGCCGTTTGATAGAACTCTACCATAGAACCACATTTTTTATAAAAAATGAATAAGGAACCGCAGAAGTAGGTTTTTTATAGTCATTCCACATATCTAACCCCAGTTTTGGATAAGCAAAGCTTACCATGGCGAATGACAGGCGTGCAGTTGTACTGCCAGCCAGGTGGAGAGAAAAGACTAGACACGTCTTAGCACTCAGTTATAGAATAAGAGGGCAGTAAAGTGCATTATGTTGTTGATTGCTCCTATCCCGTTGACTTAACCTCAGTGTTGGATAAACTGCACTTATCCAACACTGTCAACAACGACGTTTTTTGACATTATTTTTCACTATCATGCCAGTTTTTCTATGGGCAAAGTCTTATAAAAAAACTGAGGTTAACTTATGTTCAGTTTCAGTAAAAAATTACTTTCTGGTGATACTGGTACAAAACTGGAACTCCCCACTCCAGATTTTATTCCTTATGCCTGTCATTTTGATGCACATACTCTTCTAACGCGTAATGGCGAGCTGATGCAGGTGATTAAGATCACCGGATTTTCACATGAAACGGTTGATGGTAAGAAGGTAAATCTGCGCGATACCGTACGTAAGGCAGTGCTTGAGAATGTGAAAGGTGATGATTTTGCTCTGTGGTTCCACACGGTGCGCCGTAAGCGTAGCCTCGACCCAGAAGGGCATTATGATTCTCCCTTCTGTCGTGAACTGCATGCAGCGTGGACGCGTAAAAACTATTGGAACGATAAATATGTCAATGAGCTTTATATTACCATTCTTCATGAGGGGTTAGCCATTGATGTCCGTGACCCGAAAGGATTTATCCAAACCTTGTCGCCAAAAGAAGTGGAGCGGCGGCATAATGAATATCTGGACATGTCGTTTGTGCGATTGCAAGAGGTTGTAGATGGCATGTTGCAGACATTGGCGCAGTATGGTGCAAAGAAGCTGGGGCTAATAGAAGAGAAAATCGGTATTCAATCAGAAATACTGCAATTCCTTGCAAAGATCATGCATTTGGCTGAGAGTACAATGCCGTTGCCTATCAATAACCTAGCCGAGTATTTAACCACCCATAAGGTAGCCTTTGGTAATAATACCCTTGAGGTGCGTGGGCCGACGGGAAAGCATTTTGCTGCTATCCTTTCCATTAAAGAATATCATGAACTTACTGCCATAGCGATTGATAAATTCCTGCAATTGCCGCAACAATTTATTGTGACACAGACGCTGGACTTTATTAATAGCAAGAAGGCGATGGATAGTTTCCAATACCAGAATTATATCTTAACGGTGAGTCAGGATGAGCGCTTCCGCCAGCTTTCTGGGCTTGATGATATTATAAATAGTGATACAGGCAGTTCAACCGATTTTGGTGAGCAGCAGTTGTTGATTATGCTGATAGAGGATGATTTAAAGAAACTTGATATAGAGGTAAGGCGTTCCATTGCGGAACTTTCTGAACTAGGCATTGTTACCGTGCGAGAGGATGTGCAGATTGAGCAATGTTTCTGGTCACAGCTTCCAGGGAATTTTACCTATATTTGTCGTAAGCGTCCGATTAATACCGCACGTATTGCTGGTTTTGCGTCACTACATAATTTTCCGGCAGGGAAGCAATATAATAATCTGTGGGGGGCGGCAGTAACGATTTTCCGTACGGCACTGGGGACACCCTACTTCTTTAATTTCCATTATTACGACAACGGGCATACGGTGATTATTGGCCCACGTGGCGCAGGGAAAACGGCATTGCTCAATTTCTTTGTATCAGAGTCGCGTAAATTTAATAGCAAGCTATTCTTCTTCGATCAGCACCGTGCCTCTAAAGTATTTATTCGGGCGATTGGTGGAGAATATAGTATTGCAGAACCTACTGCTGATGCGCCTGCTACCTATTTCAACCCATTACAACTGCCGGATACGGTGCCAAACCGCCTGTTTCTACAGCAGTGGTTTGCCTATTTGCTGATGGCAGGTAATACCCTGGCTTTAACGGCAGAGGATATCATGTTGATTGAAGAGGTGGTGCGGAAGGCTTATTTGTTGCCGGAGGAAAACCGTCAGCTATCGGCAATCGCCCATCTTTTTGGTGGTGACGATGCTGCTGCTGATATCGCAACCCTGCGTGGGCGGTTGGCACCCTGGGTGCGTGGAGGGAAATATGCTGGCTTCTTTGATAATATATATGAAAATTTTGATTGGAGTGTGCCTATTTGGGGGGTGGATGTCAGTGAATTGCTCTCGAGCCCGTCGGAGTTACTGGGGCCAGTGTTGTCCTATTATTTCCATCGTATCAACCAGGCACTTGATGGCAGTCCGGTGATGGTGGTGGTGGATGAAGCATGGTCGTTGCTGGATAATCGTTTTATTGCGCCGATTCTTTCTGAATGGTTCCATTATCTCCGTGAGAATAATGCCCTTATTATTCTGGCCAGTGAGAGTATAGAGCATGCCAGTAAAAGCCAAATCACCGGAACCATTATGGCGGAAATTGCCACGCAGATTTATTTACCCAATCCGCAGGCGGGAGAGAGTTATAAGACTGTCTTTGGTTTGTCTCATAAAGAATTCGCGTTGCTTACCTCTATGAAATTGATGAACCGTCACTTCTTGTTAAAACAAGGAGAAGATGCTATTGTAGGAGAGTTAAACCTTGCTGGTTTCCGAGGATTGCTTGCCGTGCTATCAGGAGGTGATAAAACTGTGCATATGATGGAAGAGATAATCGAGCAGACAGGCCCA
The DNA here is from genome assembly GCA_964643145.1 of uncultured Rickettsiales bacterium. Taxonomy (GTDB): domain Bacteria; phylum Pseudomonadota; class Alphaproteobacteria; order Rickettsiales; family Arcanibacteraceae; genus CAZXPG01. The sequence goes on along the minus strand of CAZXPG010000011.1, from coordinate 4,640 downwards.
CAGCTTGCCAAGTGGTTGCCTGTATTTACGGCAAAAATTGAAGCAGAGGCGATGTAACGCCTGTAAGGATATGTATGGGGAATGATAGGGGAAACAGCGCACTGCTAGATAGTTGTATGGAATGGCGAGGGAGAAATTGCACGTGGTTGGTGCATATCCTGGCCATGATGCTGTTCCTGCTATTGGGCGGTTATGCGTCTGCTAGCTATGCTGGTAAGCCAAGCAAGCCACCATTTCCTAATGTATTCCCCGTGAATGGCCCCACCATTGCCTGCGTTGCCAGCCCCGATACGGTTAATTGCCCCTCTAAGAAAAGAAGCAATTACGAGATCAATGACACGGGCATTAAGCAGATGTATGAGCAAAGCGTGGAAGATCCCTGTTTTGTCAACGGAACCACTTCCCCCTGTTCAGCGAATAATTATTTCAAGCCACAGATACGGATGAATATCCGCTATTGTTTGGGGGTGCCTATGCCTGTCCCCTATACCAAAGCCTGTTGGCGTAATTTTGGTGCTAAATTTTTTAGTGGCAGCCATGATTGCTGGAAACTGGTATGCGCTGGTGGGCAGATGTCGGGCAGTAAAAATTTAGGCATTGGCGAGTGTGACTTTATAAAGGGCGTACGTTTCTGTGCGCGTGTTGCAACTTCTGGTTATGATTCAGATGGCAAGCCTTCCATACAATATGGTAACCGCACCGGTGTTGATCCTGATTACCGGCCCGCAGGTGGGGGGAGCCCGTACCCTACTGAGGCAAGTGATCCGGCTGCAACCTTCACTCTCACCAATGGTAAAGAAATTACCATTGTTAATACCACTGAATCAAGAAATGTTCCCAGTGATAGCCCCTATGGCAGTAACCGTACGGTGGAAATAGGCACCTCCAAAGTGGTGGATTATAAGGGGAATATGAGTGATCTGGCGGCTAAGGTTGTGTATGTCGTGCCCGAAGATACGTTGCTTATCAAAGGCAGGCAGGTGGATAATGCCCAGCCCATCTATCTGAAACAGGTGGGGAGTGAGTATGTTGTGGTCACGCCACGGATGCAGTTATGTGCCTATGAAGACCCGATGGATATTAACGATTTAATGCCTAAATACCAGTTGTTGCATTTTATGACACCAGGTGCACCGTTCACGGTTGATCCGTTCAAGTCGGTCAACTTTATTATTGGGCTGGGTGATTCGGTGGCACCAGGCTTAGGGGCAGCGGTTGGTGCCTATATCTACACATCAATGGCATTATCAATCCTGACGGGGACGGGAGGAACGGGCATATTGTTAATGCTGGCAGCCTCCATTATACTTGCTGCGATTCAGACACATATTAACTATTGGGTGCAACAGGATGAAGGCTGTATTAACCTAACCCTGGCTCCTTTCCCGCCTCCCTACCAGACTACCATCACCAATCCTATACCTACTGGGTCGGTACAGGCTATATGTAGCCAGAGCCAGCGGCAGACTGCCCATAATTGTGTAGCTGCTAAGACAGCAGGCCAGTATGATTCATTTACTAAACCATTAATACGTATAGGCTTCAATAGTGTAATACCCATTTGTGAAAATGGCCAGCAGTCAACAAATGATATTCCCTGTGTGACAATTTCTGAGCAAACCTTAACGGATGCAGAGATCGAAAATATTAAAGATCAGATTGATAATATGATCGATCCGATCAGTGGCGAAAGCTTGCCGCGGCCAACGCAGCTTCGCCCTTATTACTCGCTGTCTTCTATTGATCCGATCACGCATGAAGAGAAGTATAGTATTACTGGCGTGATGACGGGCGATTATGCTGATCTTGCCTTTACCTTCCAGCAGGATCCGGTGAGTAAAGATTATCCTTCTGGCCAGAATACGATGGTGTCATTAAAAGACCCACGCTCAGGGCCTACCCATCCTTATGTGGACCGCAAGTTCTTTAACTGTCTGGCCGATGAAGGTAAAAGCATATGTGGTTATGAACTGTTAAAGACACCGAATTCCACCTCTGCCAGCGGTACCACCCCCTATCCGTGCCAGTATGTGAATGATCGGGCGTATGTAAAACCGCTAAGCTGTGTAGCACGGCAGCCTGTACTGGCACCGGTTATTACCAGGACGGAGATTAATAACCCCAGCAAAGGCCTGAATAATGACGATCGGGCGCATCTGTATGTGTCGTTCCCAACATGTGAGAATGAAAGCAATGCCCGTGCGCAGAACCCGAATTGTAGTGCCCATGCGATACCATTATTGCAAGCAAGCATCAGTGAGGGAAGTGAGAGTGAGACGGTGATTTTTGGCACCAGTGATGAAGATTATATCGATGAGATTATTGCCGCTCACGGCAGTGTCAACCCTATTCGTAATAATCCTATTGTCAATGAAGCCACCGGCCAACATTACACGGATGGTGGATATGCACGCTGTCGCTATCTCTATGGTATTAAATTCTGTACCGATATCTATGATATATATGGCAATAACGATCCGGTACAATATCAAACCGATAGCAATGGTGATTTTATTACCGATGGGCAGGGTAACCCAATATATCAGAGTGGTATAGTGTCTGACTATTCCGGCTATCTCTATGGTGGAGGGAAATTGTGCCTGGGGGGCTATACACCTCCTGATGCGCTGGTGCTGGCTGCCAAAGTGACCGGCAAGGATTATGCTAATGATATCAGTACTGCTGCTGACGATATATTGGTGGCACCGTATGTTGATGGACAAGTGATAGTCTATCGGGAGATGGCGGATGCGGAAGGTGTCATGCATCCCTCTAAACATAGCCCACGTCAGCCCGCTGTGGATGCTGACGGTAAAACCGATACTAGTGGCACGGTGATTAATAACCAGACTGAGGGCCTGCGTGAATATACACCGGTAGAGCTGGGGATGTGTGTTGATATCCCACCCCCTATCCCCTGTCCTGAAATTCTGTATACCAAGGATCCGGCTACAAACTGGAAGAGCACTGCTGAGACTGATAATGATGGCAATGCAGACTGGAGCAGGACGGTGCCGAGCATTATTACTACAAGTGGCGGGACGACAACCAGCACGGTTAATGGGACATGTAGGCCAGGTTGGTATGGTGCCCCTACACGCACCTGTACGGTGGTGCAAGGAGTGGGAGGCGCACAGAGTATAGCCACCTGGGGGCCGGTCACCAATGCTTGTCAAATACAGACATGCGAACAGACAGGTGGCTATGACAGTGGTGGCTATGACTGTCACACTTGGGATGCTCAAACTGCCTTCAATGCCAATAAAAATACCTGTAGCCGTGAACGTGAGTTAGCTTCCACATTGCATGAAAAGGCATATTTATGCTGTGAACCGAGTGATCCATCGAGTATTCATGGGGTATGGGATGGCTCTCACAGGGATAGGTTGCCTGCAAAGTCATCCTGCAACTGGACAGAGCAAGGCAGGCAGCCTTGCCGTTGCGGAACGTCTAGCTGTTATGGCGTAGGTTGTCCCACACCATAAATGGAAATAGAAAGTGAAACGTTTGAGGCGGAAATATCAACAATTCCGGGAGTTGCAGAAGCGGCTCCCGCCGGGTTCTTCGCCTGGGATGTTACAGCCGGTTGATGGTGCCCTGCCCACAACAATACGATTGGTTGCCTATAGCCCAGAGCATTATATTGAGGAGGAGATCAACGATTTCTCCCGCCTTTCCATGGTAATGGAGCATTATCCGGTGACATGGCTGCATATTACCGGTTTTCAGGATTTAGCAGTGATAGAGCAGCTAGGCGGCTTGCTTTCATTGCATAATCTCTCGCTTGAGGATGCACTTTATGCCCATCACCGCAGCAAGATTGAGGATTATGGGCATTATCTTTTTATCATTGTGCAGATGGTATCAATTGCAGAGAAATTATGTACCGAGCAGTTCAGCATGTTTCTGTTGCGTAATTGCCTGGTAACTTTCCAGGAAACGTATGACGATCGTTTCACGCAGGTGCGTCTCCGTATGCAAAAGGCTGCTGGGCGCATCCGTAACAAAGGGGTGGATTACCTGGCCTATGCCCTGCTTGATGCGGTGATAGATCATTATTATCCTGTGCTTGAGCAGTGCAATAATGCTATTGAGAAGTTGGAAACCGATATAGTAACTGGTTTTGAGACAGAGCAGGTTGTTGAGATCCACCGGGTGAAAAATATGCTTATGACGTTTCACCGTGCTATTTGGCCGATGCGTGAGGTGGTAGGAATGGTAATGCGGGAAGATACCATCACTGAAGACACAGCAAAATACCTGCGTGATTGTTATGATCATGTAATTCAGCTTGAGGAACTCACCACCTATTGCCGTGACCTGACAACAGGGCTGATGGATTTGCACCTGTCGTTCTCTAACCAGCGTATGAATGAAACAATGAAGTTCCTCACGCTGGTTTCTACAATTTTTATTCCGCTTAGTTTTATCGCCAGCCTGTATGGTATGAATTTTGATAGCAATTCCCCGTTTAATATGCCAGAACTGCACTGGCATTACGGATATTTTTATGCGCTGGGGCTGATGGCCTTCTGTGCAGCGGGCATGTTCTATCTCTTCAGGCGGCGTGGCTGGATTGGTTAGTATAACCTCAGTTTTGGATAAGCTACGCTTATCCAAAACTGTCAACTATTTGAAAA
>CAZXPG010000010.1:0-38313 GCA_964643145.1 uncultured Rickettsiales bacterium | reverse complement strand
AGGAACGCGGAAATAAGGACTATACTGAAACCACTTTTCACGTGGTTTCAGTATATTTATTAGAAACAAGAATAATTTTATTAGTATTTTTATAAATATCGCTTACAATTACAAAGATTATTCGATTTATAGCTCAATAGGGTATGATTATGATACAGCAGCCGCACAAAGACACCGTCGTTATTAAAAAATATGCCAACCGTCGTTTGTATGATACGGAAATTAGCAACTATGTCACTTTAAGTGACCTGTGCACAATGGTAAAGAAAAACATCGATTTTATCGTGGTAGATGCCAAAACCGGTGAGGATCTCACCCGTATGGTGCTTACCCAGATTATTTTTGAAGAAGAGGCCAAAGGCGATAATATTCTTCCGATCAATTTCCTGCGCCAGGTTATTGGCTTCTACGATAATGGCCTGCGCGGTGCCTTGTCACAATATCTGGAAGTAACCATGGAAATGTTCAATAAGAATCAAGATCATTTCCATAAATATACCGCATCATCCCCGTTCCGTGCTTTTGAAGAGATTGCCAAGCAGAACTTAGCCTTTTTTGAGGGCGCAATGAAGATGATGTCTGGTGGGGTGGTATTTCCCACGACAGCACGGCCTGATGTGCCACCACCGGAAACCGATTAACCGCCCATACTGAGGCTATCCGTTAATAACGCCGCCGGTATATCCATCAGCAGTGGGATGGATGTCCATATCAGGGCAGTGCGTATGGTTTTTGCCGGATAGATGTCGGTGAGCAGTAGCTGGTATGCTGCCATTTGTTTGATATAGGCGGCAGGGACGGCATCAATGCTGGTGGGGGGTGTGCGGGTGGTTTTATAATCAACTGCCAATATCGTATTCTTACCTACCAACAGCCGGTCAATCTGGCCGCTAATATAACGTTTCTCACCAGAGTGGTTGGTGATCACCCCCGCAAGTGGCACTTCAGCACGGGAGTCAGGGCCAAATACTGGCGCGAAGGCCGGATGATGCAACAGAGAATACACTTGCTGCCCTATTTCCTTACGTGCTGTAGGGTGGAACCCATCGGCGTAACGTGCAAGGAAACGGTGAAGTGCTTCCTCCCGGGCTTCTGGTGGTACGCTAGGGAGGAACTCCAGTAATGTATGAATCAGAATGCCGCGCTCGTAACGATGGTGTGTATGCTGGATAAGCGGTGAACGCGAATCCTCTTCCTCGGTAATCAATAAGGAAGGCATGAGGGGGCTGGGTGGCATGGCTTCGGGCGTTGCCGCCTGCTTCAAGCACACAGGCAGAGGAGGGGGGGGCGTAGCCGCTATGGTGGCAATGGTAGATGTAGGGGCAGCTACTTCCTGTGGGTGTTCCACTATGAGTGCAACAGGAGGCACCGTATCTGGCAGGCTGTAATGCAGCGATTCTGGCACCGTGAAGGGCTGTTCTGCCGCTATATCCAGCAAGGCGGCGCGCACAATGCTATACCAGCAGTCATCAGACAGGGCTTTTTTCCCCTGCCAGCCGCAGATAACCATTTCATCTTCTGCCCGTGTCAACCCCACATAGAGCAGCCGTATATATTCCTCCTGGGCCTTCTGCTTCTGTTTTTCTTTTAACATCGCTACAAAAGGCGGGACATTTTTGCCTGCTGCTGGCCATAATACCAGTTCCTCGTTCCATAATAGGTTCTTGCTGTTGCTTGGGGTTTGGGTGGTGTCGGGTAGAAAAACAATAGGTGCTTGCAAGCCTTTCGAGCCATGCACTGTCATAATGCGCACCTGCTCCTTGCCGCCTTCCATATCGCGCTTAATCTCGGTGTTGCTGGTTTCCAGCCAGTGCAGGAAGCCTTGCAGCGAGGGGGCGTGTGCCTGTTCATAGTTTTGTGCCAGTGAGAGGAACTCTGCGAGCGCATCGGCTATTTCTTCCCCCATACGGCCAATCAGCCGCGCCCGCCCCTGTTCTATGTCGAGTATGTGAGTATAAAGGGCAAAGGGCGAAAGGGTGGCACTGAGTGGCAGCAGTGCAGCTAAGTAATCATAGGCATAACGAATGTGAGGGCTGTGGTCTTTATGGGTTTTCAGCCGTTCCCATAACGACATTTTGCCGCGCCCATAGGCCAGGGTGAAAAGCTCCTCCTCACTGAAAGCAAAAAGCGGGGTTTTAAGCACCGTTGCTAGCGTTAAATCATCCGCCGGAAGCAGCAGGAAGCGACCAAGCGCCATCATATCCATCACAGCCAGGTTAGCGGTAACGGTGATCCTGTCGGCACCGGCTACGGGAATCTGGCGTTTCTTCAGTGCCGTCACCAGATAATGGCTGAACTCCTTGCGCCTCCTGACCAGTATCAGAATATCGCCAGCATGAAGCGGGCGGCCTTTGGCCGGAAGCAGCCGTTTTTCCTTCAGCCAGCCGGAAATAGTGTCGGCAATCAGTTCCGCCAGGATTTTCTGGGTGTTATGTTCTCTACGTGGGCGGGTGGGCATATCCCAGGGGGTGGCTTCCTCTTCCTCTTTCGGCGGGCAGATGGGCGGCCATAGTTCCACTCGCCCAGCCTGGCCAGCACGATGGGGATTATGGATAATAGCCTCGCCGGAAGAGCAGACGGCCTGGTGATGTGTTTCATGGCTGAAGATTTTATCCACCACTCCCAGCACCGCACTGGTGGAGCGGAAGGATTTATCCAGCGTAATCGAGCGGAAGCCTTTCTGTGCCTGTTCCGTATGTTGTTTAAAGAAATAGTGCATACGGTTGAAATTGAGTGGATCCGCACCCTGGAAGCTGAAAATCGACTGTTTCTCATCCCCTACCACGAAAACGGTGCGGTCTTTATGCCTATCATCCTCATCATGGAAAAACCGGCTGCACAAGCCTCTGGCAATTTGCCACTGCTCTGGGCTGGTATCCTGCGCCTCATCCACCAGTATATGGTCAATGCCGCCCTCCTGCTTATAGAGTATCCAATCACTGAGGTCTTGATTCTCCAAGAGCCGCATGGCAGTGAGGATTAGATCGTTGAAATCCATAAACGAACGTGCAGCTTTTAACGCCTGATATTCGGTAAAAAGCGCATGGGAAAGCACTAATAGATGGTGGGTGAGGGTTGCGGTCTTAACAGCGGCGTGCTGGGCACAATAGGCAAGCAATCGCCGTTGTTCCACCTGTATAATTTCTTCAGCAGCGGGGTGTGCTTCAAGGGTAGCGTTGTTGAGTATCTTGCTGCGTGGGATAAGATCTTGGGTGAGGAATACCCGCATATAGTCAGGCAGGAGGCGTATCCTTTCTTCTTGGGATGCCGCAAGCCATGCCGCCATTATTTCGCCCTGTTTTTTTTCCGTAGCCGTGCCAGCCAGCAAGGCATGGCAGCACATTAGCAGCCCTTTATAGTCAAAGGTAGTTTCATCACAGAACGCTGTTTGCAGGCTTTCCTCACTGCTAGTTATCTGGACATCCAGTGCCTGATAGACAGCGGCAATCAGCCCATCCAACCCCTGATGCCTGCTAAGCAGTGCTTCAAACTTGGCGCGGTTGCTGGTGACTTCCCCAACTATGGTGTTCAGGCTGCTTTCATGCAGTTGCCAGGCGACCGATGCGAGAGAATCCGCCAGTTCCAGGCTGTGGCTGTCATGGCTGGTTGAAGCGTGCTGCAATAGGCGCAGGCGTGCGGTTGCCAGTAGTTCAGAAGCGGTATGTTCATCAATTAAGGCCGTATGGGGTGATATGCCTGCTTCTAACGGGAATTGCTTGAGTAATGCCTGGCAGAAGGAATGGATAGTCTGGATTTTTAATCCTTCAGGGGCGTCAAGCACCTCAGCAAATAACTGTCTGGCCCGTGTTAACTGTGTTGTATCTGGCTGGATGCCGGTGAGTTCGGTAAGGCGGGCAATGAGCTTTGCCTCTTCCATTGTTGCCCAACTGCTAAGCTGTGCATTAATGCGGTTGGCCATTTCAGCAGCAGCGGCATTGGTGAAGGTGAGGCAGAGCAATTTAGAGACAGACACGCCTTTAAGCAACAGACGCAGCACCCGATCGGTGAGCACTTTGGTTTTGCCTGTGCCTGCTGATGCCCCCACCCATACGGAATGGTTAGGATCAGATGCAGCAAATTGAAGCAGGCTCATAATAAGGGCTCCCTTAGGGTTCAACATTACCTCAGTTCTGGATAAGCTTTGCTTATCCAGAACTGAGGTAATATAGTTTTGCCGATGAGTATAGGAATACTGCCGTGAAATACAAGTGATGACTAAAGCAAGTGACGAGTAACGGGCAAAACTACTTGCCTATTTAACGAATGAAGAGTATGAATAACCCCGATTGTAAATTAACCTTTTTATTTGATATTAGGATATATGGCAAAAGAAGAATTGATTGAGTTTAATGGCAAGGTAGTGGAATTACTGCCCAATGCCATGTTCCGTGTTATTCTGGAGAATGGGCATGAAGTGTTGGCACACACCTCCGGCAGAATGCGCAAGAACCGTATCCGTATTCTGGCAGGGGATGAAGTCACCGTGGAAATGACGCCTTATGACCTTACCAAGGCACGGATTAAATTGCGTCATAAGAAATAGGTGTTTTGCGTATATGCCTGCCCATTTCCGTTTAATCCTTGCTTCTGAATCTCCGCGCAGGCAGGAGTTGTTGGCGCAGTTAGGGATGTATCCAGACGATGTTGTTCCCGCCCAGATTGATGAAACACCCCGTAAAGCTGAATTGCCGCGCCAGCTTGTGTTGCGACTAAGCCATGCCAAGGCGGAAACCGTGCAGCATAATCGACAGGATGCAGCCTTTATTCTGGCCGCTGATACGGTGGTTGCTCTGGGGCGGCGTATTCTGCCTAAAGCCGAGGATGCAGCGGAAGTTTCTGCCTGTTTGCAATTGCTTTCCGGCAGGCGGCACCGGGTGCTCACTGCTATAACGGTGATCAAAACGGCTCCCGATACCATGCCCATAACCCGTCACCGTGTTGTTGAAACCGTCGTGCAGTTCAAGTGTCTGCACCCCGATGAAATTGCCGCCTATAGTGCCTATGGGGAAGGCATAGGGAAGGCGGGCGGTTATGCCATTCAAGGCCAAGCAGCGGGGTTTGTGTCTTTTATAAGCGGTTCCTATTCCGGTGTGGTAGGGTTGCCACTATATGAAACGCGCAGTATATTGATGGGGCTAGGATGGCAAGGCGTGTAGCATATTGCGCTGTGTGCAATGCGCCCGTAAGTAGTGCCCATGCACCTTTTTGTTCTGCCCGTTGCCGTGATGACGATCTGTATCAATGGCTAAGTGGCACGTATGTAATCGCAGGCGATGAAGCCACCCTTCAGGAGAATAACGATGACAGCTAACCAGTTTGCTAAGCGGTTCTTTGCCCTATCACAAGAGCGCAGCCCGTTCTGCTTAGGGGTTGACCCTACGGCTGAACTGCTTGCTAAATGGGGGTTGCCGGATACGGTGGCAGGTGTAGGTGCCATGTGCGACGTGGTGGTTGCGGCAGCAGGTGAGCAACTGGCGGTGGTTAAACCGCAGGCTGCCTATTTCGAGCGTTTTGGGGTGGAGGGGATGCGGCTGCTACAAAAGCTGGTGGCCGCCTTTCGGCAGCGCGGCACGTTGGTGCTGATGGATGTAAAGCGTGGTGATATTGGCTCCACCAGCCAGGCTTATGCGGAAAGCTATCTGGGACCAGACAGTGCCTATGGCTGTGACGCTATGACGGCTACCGCCTATATGGGCTTTGGCGCGCTGATGCCGATGGTGGAACATGCGGCCAAAGTGGGGGCTGGGCTGTTTATTGTGGTGCGTTCCTCGAACGCCGAAGGGGCGGTGTTCCAGAATGCTATCGTCCCTTCTAGCGGCTTGATGGTGGCCGATCATCTGGCAATGGAAATCACCGAATGCAACCGGCATTATACAGGCACTGAAGCAGGTTTGATTGGTGCGGTGATGGGGGCAACACTGGAAAATGCCACAGATACGCTGGCGCGTCTGCCCTATTCCTTGCTCTTGTGCCCAGGGATTGGCTTCCAAGGAGCGACAATAGCTGATCTGCACATCCGATATAAGGGAGCAGAGCACCGGCTTATCCCCACCTCATCCCGTGGCGTGCTTGCCGCCGGGCCGGATGTTGAGGCATTAGGCACTGCCATTGCCATGCATTGTCGTGAAGCTAAACAGGGATAGTTGCGCTGTCTGAAGGCAGCGACATAGCGACCGTTGTGCCTTTATGCTTGATGCTTTCTACAATTAATGTGCCGCCATGCAGTTCTACCAGCTTGCGTGCAAAGGAAAGCCCCAGCCCCATTCCTTCAAAGCGGCGGTCAAGGCCGCTATCCACCTGGGAAAAATAGCCTTGCATGGCTTTGGCCAGTTCTTCATCCGACATGCCCACGCCGGTATCTTCCACCTGAATAATCAGCAGGTCATCAGCCTTGGTGTTGACATGCACCTGAATAGTGCCACCGGCAGGGGTAAATTTAACGGCATTGGAAATGATATGCATGACCGCCTGTTGCAATTTTGCTGCATCAGCATGGATAATATCGCTTTTCTGGTTCATCTTGGCGACAATTTCTACGCCATTCTGTTTAGCGTCAGCCTCTAGCGCACTAATACATGCATTCACTAAAGCACTCACAATCACATCGTTTTTATGGAGCGTAATAGCACCTGCTTCCGCACGGGAAATTTCCAATATGTCATTGATCATTCTCAGCAGATGACTGCCGGAAGTATGAATATTCTCTGCATATTCTTGATATTTCGGGTTGCCAAGCGTGCCAAATACCTCTTCTTTCAGCATTTCAGAATAGCCGATCACAGCGTTAAGGGGGGTGCGCAGTTCGTGGCTGACACAAGCAAGGAACTCTGATTTAGCGCGTTCGGCACTTTCGGTCATTTCCGTGGTTTCAATAAGCGCGCTTAGGGAATGAACAATACGCTGGCGAATCAGAAATGCCATTAAGGTTAAGAGCAGGCCACCACAGAGCAGGAACCCCGACATGCCCCAGAAGAAATAGCGTTGCATATGCAAGTTTCCCGTTTGTATATCGTGGGAAGTAATAAGCGTATAGTTGTTATCTGGCAAGGTATGATAGGCGATAGCCTGCCCTGAGGGGGGGGAGGTGAAGGAGGTGAGTGCCCCGTGCATCTCGCCTGCTTTCTGTCGCTTGCTTATCTCTTGTAGTATATCGGGAGAGAATGTTGCGGTGAAGGATGTGCTGGAAGCAAGGGGTTCAAGTTTGTTATCAAGCAAGGCAATAGTAGCCTCATCGATATGAGGAGAAAGCCCGTCCATCTGAAAGTGATAGAGCGCTGTGAGGAATATACCCGCAAAAGCAAGCAGCAGGACAAAAACAGCTACTAGCAACATGGTTGCTTCCTTCCGAAGGAGAATGAGCTTTTTACTGGCAGCCATACGATCGTTTACCTCTGCATGAAAATACTTGCAATTCATAGAGATAAACAAGTTTTTAGGGAGAAGTAAAGCTTTTTTGCAGACAATTCCTATTGTAAGGGGGGGATTTCATGCTTTTCAGTTATACTAGGTTGTGGTCTTGTCCGGGGGAATGCAACAGATGGAAGAATTCCTGCCTACGTTGGTCATTATCGCGAAAACAGCCTAGCATATGGCTGGTTTGCATCAATACCCCTGCCTTATGCACCCCACGTGTGCTCATACATTGATGGCTGGCTTCAATCACCACGGCCACGCCTTTTGGTTGCAGTACCTCATTGATCGTATTGCCGATTTGTGCCGTCAATTTTTCTTGGATTTGCAAGCGTTTTGCGTAAGTATCCACAATCCGCACCAGCTTGCTGATGCCCACCACTCGTTTATCAGGCAGATAGGCGACGGTGACTTTGCCAATAATAGGCACGATATGATGCTCGCAATAAGATTCCAGCCGGATGCCTTTCAGCACGATCATTTCATCATAACCCTCAATTTCGCTGAAGGTTTTTTTCAGCATTTCCACCGGATCGCTGTGATAGCCTTTGAAAAATTCTTCATAGCTCTTTACCACACGCTTAGGCGTTTCAAGCAACCCTTCCCGTTCAGGCGTATCTCCTGCCCAGCGTATTAAGGTGCGAACCGCTTCTTCCGCTTCTTCACGCGTAGGTCTTTCTATTTTTTTGGTCATGGTGTGTCTTAATAATAGAGTGGTTATTTTTTAGTTCTGATCGCCCTGAGTGCCACCAGTACAAACATAATGCCGCCAATAATGGCAATCAATCCGCCCATCCCCATTAATGCCATTCCTGCCTTGGCTTCGGGGCTCAGCATGGCACCGGGAGTTTTCCGCAGTGCGCCATAGCCGCCCGACCACGCCAGGCCGGAAATATGCAGGAACTGGCCGCCTGCATAGACAATGGGTTGCCAGAAGGCCATCTTGCTGTCTATCCGGCCAAAACCGAGCTGGGGAGCTATATAATAGATAAGTCCCATAAAGGCCAGCGAAATTCCTACAATTGAGCCATGATAATGGGCAGGGATGGTTACATTAATGCCCTGGATCATATGGCCAAGAATGCCGCCCATAGCAAAGAGTGCCAGCGAACAACAGAGAGCAACCGTGGCTGGGGTGGTAATAAGATTGCGCCACTGGCGGATGAGATGGATAGCAAGCATGATGCCAATAAGTGCTGCCGCTGTACCTCCCATATAGCGCATCTGGTCAGTAAAAAATTCACGATGTTCCGGCGTATCGATCCCATGAACCAGATAGAGGAATGGCGAGGGTAGTGCCACAATTAGGTTTAAGGTAAGCAGCATATGCAATGACCGTTCACGCAAGACCACCTGCACACCGGCAGCACCGGCAAGCAGCAGCCATACCACCATGGTGAGCTGGGTATAGGTGATCTGCAATATATGGCCACCGCCCCAAAATAGCTGTTCGTAGAAATATTGAATATTCAGTATAGGCAAGGGCTGAAGTTGGATGGTGGAGAGAATAAAGCATAAAAATGCAATGGCAGTAATTACAGCAGAGACATAAATGCCAGCCTGTTTCAGTAATATATCCCTGCCAGAAGCGGGATTATAGCCATAGCTGAGAATACAGGCACTCACCTGGAACAAGACCCCGCAAGCCACACAGGCCAACCCCAGGAAAAATGGCAGGCGTTGCAATACCGGAATGTAGTTATTCATCAGCGGGCCGCTATCTCCAGTAAAGGGAGTAAGAGCAATGAGCAACGTGCCTATCATAGTGATGATAACAGCGGCAAAGGATAGGGTATAATAACGTGGATGGGTGATAATGCTCCATAACAGCCCACCGATCGAGAGCATCCACACCAGCACAGAAAGATCGACATGCGCCACCAGTGCTGTATGGAAAAAATCGTGGAACGGTATCATTGCCTCCACCCCTGGCGTGCGCAGCATTACTAGCAAAATGGAGAGTATACCCGCCAGTGCCAATGCAGTTACCCCTAGCACCAACCAGCATTTTGTGACCTGTTGCATGTCAGTTTTTGGTAGAGTAATAGATAAATAAGGTGTAGATGTCATGCATGTCCTGTATTTCATTTCTGGAGTCTAGAAATATATAATCCATAAAAACGGGAATTGGTAGGAAATAATGTCTTCTCTTCATGCAAAGCCGGTGGCGTTCTGGTTAGCGCTCTGTAGTTTCATGGTTTTTTTAATGGTGGTAATTGGTGGATTAACGCGATTGACGGAATCGGGCTTGTCAATTGTGGAGTGGAAACCGGTGAGCGGTATTATCCCCCCCTTAGGTGAGATGGCCTGGCAGGAGGAATTTGCTAAATACAAGCAGACGCCAGAATATAAGCTGGTCAACCATGGCATGAACCTGGAGGAGTTTAAATCTATTTTCTTTCTGGAATATGTCCACCGGCTGCTAGGAAGGTTAGCTGGAGCAGTGTTTTTAATACCGCTCCTTTATTTTGTCTGGAAGCGGCAGTTGGAAAAGCCGGTAGTGCGGCGATTGGGCGTAATTTTCCTGTTAGGTGGCGTGCAGGGGGTGATAGGTTGGTATATGGTAAAAAGTGGTTTGCAGCACGACCCGCACGTTAGCCACTACCGGCTGGCATTACATTTGGGCACAGCGCTGGTGATTGAGGCACTATTATGCTGGGCTATGTTCCATGCCTGGTTTGGTGAAAATACAACCAAGATGCAAGGAAGGTTGCATACGCTCCTGGTGCCGGTGATGGTGTTGTTCCAGTCAGTCACTGGTGCCTTTGTGGCAGGGTTACATGCAGGGTTGATTTATAATACCTTTCCTTTAATGGATGGGCGATTGGTGCCTAAAGGTATGTGGATTATGGAACCGTGGTATAGCAATATAGTAGAGAATGTTACCACCGTGCAGTTCATCCATCGTTTATCTGCTTTAGTGCTGGCCGCACTCATTATCAGCCTGTGGGTAAGGGTACAATATTATAATTATGCGCCAATGCTTAAAAAAGCTGTTAATTTTCTTATTACTATGTTAATAATTCAGGTAACGCTAGGAATAATGACATTGCTTGCCCACGTTCCAGTAGCGCTTGCTTCATTGCATCAGGCAGGAGCGGTGGTGCTTCTTGTGCTCAGTCTCTACTGTCTGTATAGACAAACCTATCCAGGTAAACCACATTATGAATTATGATCATTTCTTTACCCAAGCGATTACTAACCTAAAAGCTGAGGGTCGCTATCGCCGCTTTATTGATGTGGGGCGGTGTGTTGGACAGTTTCCGCTTGCGCGTAATTATTCCGGTAAGCAGGATGTAACATTATGGTGCAGTAATGATTATTTAGGCATGGGGCAGCATCCTGCGGTGATTGAAGCCGCCATTGATGCCACGCGCACTATGGGGGTTGGAGCGGGCGGCACGCGCAATATCAGCGGTAATAACCATGCGCTGGTGTTGCTTGAAGAAGAGTTGGCGGATTTGCACAGCAAAGAGGCGGCACTGGCTTTTACCTCCGGCTATACTGCCAATGAGGCGGCACTTTCCACCCTGGCGCGGCTATTGCCTGACTGTGTGGTGTTTTCTGACCAGTCTAACCATGCCTCAATGATTGAGGGCATTCGTAACAGTCGGGTGGAGAAACAGATTTTCCGTCATAATGATGTAGTGCATCTGGAGTTGTTGCTAAAATCCGTCGATATTCGGCGGCCTAAAATCATTGCATTTGAATCACTCTATTCCATGGATGGTGATATTGCCCCGATTGCTGCAATATGTGACCTGGCGAAACGCTATAACGCCCTTACCTACCTGGATGAAGTACATGCAGTGGGGATGTATGGCGCACGCGGTGGTGGGATTTCTGAGCATGACGGGGTGGCAGAACGTGTCGATATTATTCAAGGCACTTTAGGGAAAGCTTTTGGGGTGATGGGAGGCTATGTCACCGGTAATGCAGTAGTAATTGATGCAATCCGCAGCTATGCTTCTGGCTTTATTTTTACCACCGCCATGCCTCCGGCGCTGGCTGCTGCCAGCCGTGCCAGCATCCGGCACTTGAAAACCAGCCAGACTGAACGTCTCCAACATCAGGACAGGGTGTGGAAACTGAAAGCGGCGCTGGCGGAAGCAGGTATCGACGTGATGCCAAATAAAAGCCATATTATACCCATCATAATTGGCGATCCGGTGTTGTGCCGCCAGGCTTCGGAAATGCTGCTGGAGCAGTTCCATATTTTTGTCCAGCATATCAATTACCCCACCGTGCCACGCGGTACGGAACGGCTGCGCATTACGCCAAGCCCGCTGCATAGTGATGCGATGATTGATAGATTAGTGCAAGCACTGAAAAGTGTGTTTGCTCAACTTAATCTCAGGATAGCGGAAGCCGCATGATGTATAGAGTGTTGTTGCTACTGGTAGTGTTATCGCTTGCTGCCTGTAGTTCGCTTAAAAGCCCAGCAGAGAGTTTTGCAGAAACCGTCAAGAAAATGGAGGGGCCAAAGGTAGACTCACTCCAGGAAACCCAGGCAAAACAGGCGAAAGAAAGTGTCGAAAAGCGCGATTATGTCAAGGCACTTACCATCTATAACCAACTAGTGGCGGATCACCCCGACAATAGGGCCTATCAGCTTGGCCTGGCCGATAGTTTGCGCTTAAAGGGGGAAGTCGCCAAAGCTCAGGATGTTTATAGTAAACTGGTAGACGCATCTAAAACAGGCGATAAAGATTGGCTGGATGCTATGGAGGGGAGGGGGTTGAGTCATGTCCAGCAAGGTAATTTTGACGAGGCGGTAAAAGCCTTCACGTTGGTGTTAAACCAGGACGGTACGCGCTGGCGCAGTATTAACGGCTTAGCTGTGGCACTGGCACTGACGGGCCGCTCGAAAGAGGCAATGGAATATTATAAAGTGGCATTGCAACTGAGCAATAATAATGTGGCCGTGCTGAATAATATGGGGCTCTCACTGGCATTTGAAGGCAAGGTGAAGCAAGCCTATGCACCGCTTGAACAAGCGTCTAATTCCCTGGCGAAGGGCTCGGCAGAACGGCAGCAGGTCGATCTTAACCTGGCGCTGGTCTATGGGCTGGGTGGGCGCACCACTGCCGCCGAAAAAACACTGAAGCCCTATCTGGTGCAGGCTGCTATCTATAATAATCTCGGGGTGTATGCTATGCTTGCCAATGACAAGGCTGAGGCGCAAAAATACCTGAAGAAAGCCCTGAGCAGCAGCCCAACCCACTATCAGCGCGCCTGGGAGAATTTGCAGAAGTTGGGAGGCTAGGAGATACCCTAGCCGCGTGCCGCACCCATAATACCGTGCGATTTTCCACCAGCCAGGCCAGGAACCGGCGAGGGGAGGGGTTTGCTCAAACCAAACTGCATATCTTTAAGAGGGCTAGCTTGATCGAGGCCTTTCAGAAGATTGGCAAAGGCAATAGTACCGGTATTGGCTACGGCATTAATGTGCTCAATGGCATTATCATGCTGCATTCCGATGTTGCCGGGGGCAATGTTGCCGCCCCCACCTCCGCCCATGCCCTGCATACGACTGTGAGCCTGGCTATTTACCATAATCTGATTGTGGTCGAACGCTGCTTCTGCACCTGCCATGTTACACCTCTTTTTATCTTTCCTTCACCCCACTATATCAGCTTTTCTTCGGCAAGAAAACGATTATCTCTCTTCCCTGAACATCTCCAGTGCGGCAACTCCGGCGATACGACACGGTCTTAATTGCAAGATGGTAGAACCATTCACCCCACCCAGCGCGTAAACGGCCACAGGGCTCTTATGGGTGAGACGGGAAAACAGGGTTGCACCCAGTGTTTTCTCTCCAGGGTGGCTGCTGGTGGGGAATAGAGGGGAATAGAGTGCGGCATCCATGCCCAGCCGTGCTGCCTGCACCACGGTGGAAGGTATATGCGCCGCCAGGGTTATCAGCCAATGTGGGCGGCGTTTCCGCCAGACGGCGAGATGAAAAGCTGCCCATTCGGGAATATGCAGCCCACTGGCACGCACCTTGGCGGCTAATTGTGGGTCGCCTCCTACCAGCAGTTTCCAGCGTTTCTTCCTGCATAAGGCGGCCAGTTGGAGGGCACGTTGTTCTCTATCAGCTAGATCATAACCACGTAAAATAACTATCGAACCCATAGGAAGGCGAGGCGTGATGCCGGTATTGCCTTCGGTAATGGCAATATAAGGAGGCAAGTGCCTATTGTGGAGGCGAAGAGGCAGTTGCCTTGAGGGGGGGAATATGCTAGGATTTGCCATTATGAATGATTCCCTTCTTACTTCTATTACCGCCAGGCTTTCCTGGGTTAACAGCCAGATTAAAGCTCTCCGCCCTGCGGCTACGCTTATTGCCGTAAGCAAGCAGCAGCCCGTTATTGCCCTTGAGGAGGCACTTGCCGCTGGGCAGCGTGTGTTTGGCGAAAACCGTGTGCAGGAAGCAAAGGCCAAATGGCCGCTGCTCAAGGCGCAGTTCCAGGGTGTCGAACTTCACTTGATTGGGCCGCTGCAAACCAATAAACTGCACGACGCTTTGAAGCTGTTTGATGTCATTGAAACCCTCGACCGCCCTAAATTAGCACAGGCACTTCATAGCGCAAGGGAAAAATATGGGCATTGCCCATCGTGTTATGTGCAGGTTAATAGCGGGGAAGAGCCGCAGAAAGCAGGCGTCTCCCCTAGTGAGGCGGATGATTTTATTGGTTATTGTAAAGAAGAGCTAGCGCTTCCGGTTACGGGGGTGATGTGTATCCCACCGGTAGAAGAAGACCCATTGCCGCATTTCCGGTTGTTACGAACGTTGGCAGAACGGCACCATCTTCCCTGTTGCAGTATGGGGATGAGCCATGATTATGCCTGTGCCCTTGCAGTGGGGGCCACGCATATTCGGGTGGGGCAGGCAATTTTTGGAGCGCGCCACTGATGCGTATTTTAGTTACCAATGATGATGGCATTAATGCACCAGGTCTAACTGTGCTCAAGCAGATTGCTCAGCAGCTATCGGATGATGTATGGATTGTTGCGCCGGAAAGCGAGCAGAGCTGTGCAGGCCATTCGCTGTCACTCAGGCGGCCGCTGCGTATTCGTTCTCTGACCCCCACCCATTATGCGGTGGATGGTACCCCAACGGATTGCGTGTTGTTGGCGGTAAAGGAAATTATGAAAGACCACCGGCCTGATCTGGTGCTATCGGGGGTGAATCGTGGGTCTAACCTAGGGGAAGATGTCACCTATTCTGGTACGGTGGCAGCGGCCATGGAAGGAACCTTGCTTGATATTCCCTCTATTGCCCTCAGCCAGAGTATCAGTCTCGATAAGCCGGTACATTGGGATGTGCCTTACCGTTATGCACCACGCCTTATTACAGCCATACTTGCCGCTGGAGTTCCAGATAATACATTGATCAATATTAATTTCCCTGATCTTTCTCCTGATGCGGTGAAGGGAGTAAAAACCGTGCCGCAAGGCAAGCGCAAATTAGGTGATAATCTTTATCGCAACACTGATCCAGAAGGGAAACCCTATTACTGGATTGGGCCGGTGCGGAATATTGCCAAAGACCCAAAAGGCTCCGACTTAGAAGCCATAACCGATGGTTATGTGTCTGTAACCCCTATCTATCTTGACTTGACGAACCATGCAGTGCTTACGGGGCTGAAGCCAGTGCTTGACAGGGAATATACCGAATGCTGATAAGATAACCTCAGTTTTGAATAAGCCATTATGAAACTCTCCTCCCTTTTTTCTAAAGCATCTGCTAATACGGTTACGACCCATCAGAAACAGGTGAGATATGGTGGTTTCCATGCCCGTATGTGCGCCACCATTATTGATATGTTTTTGAGTGCAGTATTATTAATGCCACTGGTGCAGTTGCTTAGCCCGTTGATGTATGGCGACAACACGCCCAGGCAGCTTATGCAGCAGGTTGCCGCTGATAGTGTGGCGCGAATGGCGGCTGAACAACGGCCTTCCATCTTGCATTTTGTGCAATCGCTGTTTCATGATGCACGTGTCTATCAGTATTTTATGATTGATGGCGGCCTTTGGCGTATGGGGGTAGAGCAATTGTTGCAGCTCTTAGTTGTAATGGTGATGTATCTATATTTCTGGGTCTATGTATCAGCAACACCAGGAAAAATGGCCATGGCGCTTAAAATTGTTGATGCCAAAACGCTGGAGGCTCCTAGTCGCAAGCAGCTTTATATCCGTTTTCTGGGGTATCTGCTTTCTACCCTGCCGCTTGGTTTAGGGTTCTTGTGGATTGCATTTGATAAAAGGAAGCAGGGCTGGCATGACAAGCTTGCCCATACGCTGGTTATTAAGCGATAATCCAAAACATCAGGAGGGCAGCAATGCGTATTACCTTACTAGGGACAGGGAGTTCTGCGGGCGTGCCGATGCTGGGCTGTGGCTGTGCGGTCTGTACATCATCTGATCCGCGCAATACACGTAGCCGGGCTTCTATTGCCGTTGCCGATAAGGGTACAACGCTGCTGGTGGATAGTGCGCCCGATCTGCGCCAGCAGGCACTGAGTAACCAGTTAACCCATATTGACGCGCTGCTCTATACCCATGTTCATGCCGACCATACGCATGGTATTGATGATCTGCGTTCGTTTAATTATCTCGCCAACCAGCCGCTTGCCACCTATGCCGACCAGGAAACATTTGCGAGTTTGCAGGAACGTTTCCCTTACGCCTTTCTGCCAGCAGTGGAGGGGGGATGGTGGTTCCGCCCGTGTCTTGTGCCACATATAATAACGCCTTATCAGAGTTTTGAGGTGGGGGCGTTATCTATTATGCCGTTCACGCAAACCCATGGCAGGACGACAAGCCTTGGCTTCCGTTTTGGTGATATGGCCTATTCCACCGATGTCAATAGCTTAGATGAACGTGCGTTTGCTGCGCTTGAGGGCATATCGGTGTGGGTGGTTGACTGTCTGCGTTTTAGCCCTGCTCCCACCCATGCCCACTTAGAGTTGACGCTTACATGGATAGAGCGCTTGAAACCGGCGCGTGCTATTCTTACCCATATGGGGCATGATTTTGAGTATCAACGGCTGCAAGCCTACCTGCCCGAAGGAGTGGAGCCAGGCTATGACGGTATGGTGATAGAAGGAGAGTGGTGATCCCGACAGGATTCGAACCTGTGACCCACTGATTAAAAGTCAGTTGCTCTACCGACTGAGCTACGGGATCATGACCAAAGAAGGTGAGATATTTGTATGAAAATATCCCCCTTCCTGTCAACAATAAAGATGATAATTGTAGTATAAAAAACGATAATTACCGTAATTTCAGGGTAGAAAGCCCTAGCAAGGCAAAAACTACCGCGATAATCCAGAAGCGTATCACTACTGTAGGTTCGCTCCAGCCCTTTTTCTCAAAATGATGGTGGATAGGGGCCATGCGGAAAATCCGTTTTCCTCCAGATAGTTTATAGTAATAGACTTGCAAAATAACAGAAAGTGCCTCCATCACAAATAGCCCACCAATAATGGCTAGCACAATTTCATGTTTAATAATAACGCTGATCGTGCCAAGTGAGCCACCAAATGCCAAGCTGCCAGTATCACCCATGAAAATTTGTGCAGGTGGGGCGTTAAACCACAGGAAGCCAAGCCCCGCCCCTACCAGTGCGGCACAGAACACGGCCAGTTCGCCCGTGCCAGGTACATAATGAATTTGCAGGTAATTAGCAAAAATCATATTTCCCACCAGATAGCTGATTAATGCAAAGCAGGCGGCGGTAATCATAATCGGCACAATGGCCAGCCCGTCTAGCCCATCGGTGAGGTTCACGGCGTTAGATGCACCAACAATCACCACCACAACAAAGGCGGGATAAAACCAGCTAAGGTTAATCAGCACATTTTTAAAGAATGGTACGGCAAGCTGGTTGCTATATTGGCTGGGGGAATAGAGGCTAATGAAGTAACAGGCCAGCAAGGAAACCACTAACTGTACTACCAGCTTGAACTTGCCGGACACGCCGCGTGTGTTGCGTTTGCTTACTTTCAGATAGTCATCCATGAAGCCAAGTGCGCCAAAAGCCAGTGTAACCAGCATTATTACCCATATATAGGGATTGGTGATATCTGCCCAGAGGAAGGTGGAAAAGCTGACAGAAAGCAGCATCATCAGCCCGCCCATCGTTGGCGTACCTTTTTTGGTATGCAGATGGCTTTCTGGCCCATCTTCACGGATGGGCTGGCCACCATGCTGGCGTTTGCGCAGCCAGGCAATCATGCGCGGCCCCACGATAAAACTGATAAGCAGTGCCGTCAGGATTGCCGCCCCGCTTCGGAATGTCAGATAACGGAAGAGATTAAAGAAAGCATAGTCGTTTGCTAGAGGAAGAAAGAGGTTGTAGAGCATTATGGTAGCAGTTCTAAGTAAGTTTTTATATTAACCTCAGTTTTGGATAAGCGCGGCTTATCCAAAACTGAGGTTATATTAGTCCTCACGACTCCCCCTTTCCCAAAGGGAGAGGAGATATAATTCGTGGGAGGGTTAGGGGTTATTGTGCCACACCAGGCAATTCCTGGCTGTTCTTCAGTTGTTCAACAAGCCGGAACATGCCTGTTCCATGCGAGCCTTTAATGAGTATTGTATCGCCAGCCTGAATAAGGTCAGATAAGGCATTTCCGGCAGAGGTGGCATCAGGATAATGACCAAGCCGCAGGGCTACAGGCAGTGCGTTATGGAGATGCTCCATCTGTGTGCCCACCGTCATGACTTTATCAATGCTGTTGGTGATTATAGCTTCAAGCAAGGCATGGTGCAATTGTGGTGCGCTGTCACCCAGTTCCAGCATATCGCCAAGAATGGCCAGTTTACGGCCTTTAGCCTCACGTAACATTGTCAGTGCCGCTTTCATGGATACCGGGCTGGCGTTATAGCTATCGTCGATTACCGTAAATATATTGCCCCCCATCGTCAGTGTTATATGGTTGCCGCGCCCGTGCGGTGTGCCAAATTGTGCCATTGCCCCGGCGGCGGTCGCGACATCCTCGCCAAGCGCATAGACGGCGGCTAAGGCAGCGACACTATTTAAGGCATGATGGATACCTCTGGCCTGCAAAGCATAGACGATATCCATGCCAGCGATACTGGCCCGCACATAGGAGCCTTCCGCTTCCTGCCGATATTCAACTAACCGGCACATTGCTGCTTCCCCCGTGCCAAAGCTGATAATGCGTTTAACCCCTGCCTGAGTGGCATGATGCCGTAGACGGTCAAAATAGGCGTTATCGCTATTGAGCACCGCCGCCCCTTCTGGGTCTAGCCCTAAGAAAATCTCAGCTTTCGCATCGGCAATGGCTTTAACAGACGGAAAGAATTCGAGATGTACCGCCTCTACCGTGGTGATAATAGCAACCAAGGGCCGTACCTGGCGGGCAAGAGCAGCAATTTCTCCGGCATGGTTCATGCCTATCTCAAATATTCCGAAATCGGTGTTGAGTGGCATACGGGCCAGGCTAATGGGTACACCTAGATGGTTATTATAATTGCCTGCACTGCTATGCACTTTGCCCAGTGCGCTGAAAGCATGGTTTAACGCCTCTTTGGTGCTGGTTTTTCCTACACTGCCTGTCACGGCGATAATGCGGGCATGGCTGCGCCTGCGGTTGAATGCGCCAAGATCAGTAAGTGCCTGCACACAGTCGCGCACGAGCAACAGCGGTGCATGCTCAGGCACGCCTTTCGGAATATGGTTGACCATGGCAACTGCACCAGCATTGATGACATCTTTGACAAAATCATGGCCATCGGCATATTCTCCTTTCAGAGCCACAAATAAATCGCCGGGGCCTGCTTGCCTGCTGTCTATTACTACCGATGATACCTGCCAATGCCCTTGCGCCTTGCCACCAGTGGCTTTGGCGGCTTCCTGTGCTGTCCATATTACGGTCATGTATGCTTCTCCTTTATTGTCTGGGCAGCAATGGCCAGATCGTCAAATGGAATGCTGTTATTGCCTATGATTTGTGTTTTCTCATGCCCTTTGCCTGCCAGTAGTATGATATCGTTTGGTTGCATCTGGCGGATAGCATAGGCAATTGCTTCTTCCCGGTTGGCTATCTCGATTGCACCATTACATCCGGCCAATATTTCCTTGCGGATAGTTGCCGGGTTCTCATGGCGTGGGTTGTCATCAGTAACTATAACACTATCGGCATAGCGCGTGGCGATATGGCCCATTTCTGGGCGTTTGCCTTTATCACGGTTGCCACCGCAGCCAAACACCACTATCAACCTGCCTCCTGTATGGGGCCGAAGGGCAAGAAGTGCTTTTTCCAGCGCATCGGGTGTATGAGCATAATCAACAAATACGGCATTATCGGCAGTAGTGCCAGGCACTTTCTCCATCCTTCCAGGCACGGAAGGTAAAGCAGGGAGGGCGGCAATAGCCGTTTCTAGTTCTACCCCACATGCTACCACCAATCCCAGTGCGGCTAGCAGGTTCATCACCTGAAACTCACCCACCAGTCCCAGTTCAAGTATAGAGTGTTTTCCTGCTGCCGCAATCACCGCCCGCTGCCCGCTCACCCTGGGAGTGAGGGAAAGCAGCCGGAAGTCTTCACCCTGCCAGCCATAGCTGAGAATGCGCTGGCCACGTTGCTGGCATATTGCAGCAAGTGTCGCATATTCCGCACTGTCACGGTTCAGCACGGCCACGCCACCTGGCGGCATAACGCGGCTAAATAACGCTGCTTTAGCCTGGAAGTAGTGCGCGTAGCTTGGGTGATAATCCAGATGGTCACGCGTTAAGTTGGTGAATGCCGCCGCCTGTACGCGCACGCCATCCAGCCGGTATTGGTCTAACCCGTGGCTGGAAGCTTCCAAAGCGACCGTATTAATCCCATGTTGCGCCATGTTGGCAAGCAACTGGTGCAATGTCACCGGATCAGGGGTGGTGAGGGAGGGGCTGTTAAGATGGGTAAAGTGGTTTCCCTGGTCAATAGCACCAAGCGTACCGATACTGGCACTGACATAACCACAATGCTGCCAGAGCATCCGGCAGAAATGGGCAGTGGAGGTTTTGCCATTCGTACCGGTAACAGCGACTATATGTGCAGGTTGTACGGTATAAAAACGGGCAGCTATTTGGCTAAGTAGCAATCGGGGGGTATCGGTGACAATATGTGCCAGTTGGCTGCTATCGTGAGGAAAGGTGATAGAGGGGGTGGTAATAATGGCAGTTGCACCTGCCTGTATCGCCTGGGCAATAAACTGGCTACCGTCGGTATTATTGCCTGGAAGTGCAACAAACACATAGCCTGGTCGTACTATGCGTGAATCAGCACTGATACCAGTAATGTCGGGATTAAAGGTGCTGGTGTATGCAAGAGAAGGAGGAACTAATTCAGTAAGACGCAAGTTTTTTATCTCCTGATGTGGTGCCGCTTGTACTAATCTCTACGGCTTTTCGGATAGCTTCTGATTGTTCATCGACGGGTTGCATACCATAAAGCGGCCCCATGCGGCTAATGATTTTGGCCACTACGGGGGCAGCGGTCATGCCGCCCGTGCTATAGCCGCCAGTTGATTTGTTGCCTTTGGGTTCATCGAGAATCACCACGACTACATAGCGCGGTTTATTGATAGGAAAGGCGGCAACAAAGGAAGATAGGTTGGCGTGCCTGCTATAGTTGCCGTTGTTACTCAATTTTTCAGAAGTGCCGGTCTTGCCTCCCACCAGATAGCCGGGAACCGCCCCTTTCTTCCCTGTGCCTTGCGTTACTACCAAATGCAGCAAGCGGCGGATTTTATCCGACGTGTCTTCGCTGATAATACGGGTGCCTTCCGGCCGTTCTCCTTCTTTATGCTTGATCAGGGTGGTGGGGTATAACATGCCACCATTGACCAACCCCGCCATGGCTCGTGCTACATGCACAGGGGTAACGGCAATGCCATGGCCATAGGAAATAGTCATCGTGCTAATTTCTCCCCAGCGTGATTCTGGCGGATACATAGGCGGCGATTTTTCAGGAAGTTCAATGGCAAGAGGGTCAAGCAGGCCAAATTTCTTCAGGAAATAGCGTTGTTTCTCACCACCTACTTCAATCCCGATTTTGGCCGTGCCAATGTTGGAAGAATACATGAAGATTTCCGGTACAGACATGGTGCCGCCTTTAGCGTGATAGTCACCGATAGAGAAACGTGCTGCTTTGATAGGAGAATTAACGTCAAAGCGACTGCTGAGAGTGACGGTATTCGTATCAAGAGCCATAGCCATAGTGAAGGTCTTGAAACTAGAGCCCATTTCATAGACACCAAGGGTGGCACGGTTAAAGAGTTGCTCAGAGGTTGCCTCACCAGGGGCTTGCGGATCAAAATCAGGCAGGCTGGTCATAGCAAGCATTTCACCATTTGTAACATCTAGCACAATGCCAACACCACCTAGGGGCTTGAATTCCTCAAAGGCTTTCTCCATTTCTTCGTGGACAATCGTTTGTACACGTACATCAATGGAGAGCTGTAGTGGCCCAGAATGTGCAGAAGCCTCATTATCAGCAAGGGAAAGATAGGAACCAAACTGTTTTTCAATACCGGCTAGCCCTTTGCCGTCAAGCCCAACATAACCAAGCACATGCGATACTAATGTGCCGTGAGGGTAAAGCCGTTTCTCGCCCCGTTCAAATTGCAGGCTGGGAATGCCTAGGCTATTGACAGCATATTCTTCTTTTGGGGTAATATTACGTTTCACCCACACAAAGCTTTTCCCTGAACTGAGCCCGGCAAGCAGATGTTTATAGTTTAGGTCGGGCAGCACTCCATAGACTTTATCGGCCACTTCTTTAGGGTTCTGGATGGTTTTAGGGGTGGCATAGAGCGAGGCGGTGGCGAGATTCACCGCCAGCAGCACGCCGTTGCGGTCTATAATATCCAGCCGTTTGAAAGCAAGAGCATCGTTATTGGTGCGGGAACGAGCATTGCCAGTGGCATCGTCTTTGTTGATATTCACTTCAAGAAGCCGGAGTGCAATGGTCAGGAATACCAGGGCAAATACTCCTATCACCACGAACAGCCGGTTCTGGCTTACCTCTGAGGCATAACCTTCCTCAACATGTAGTGCGGGGAAGGGGGAGATACGCAGTTTTTTCCACATGGTTCCTTTATTGTGACACGGGCAGTGAAGCGATCAGCGAATCCATATTCGGGTAAAGCGGGGGTAGGTTTGTTGCCAACCTTTCAATTTGCCGTGATTCTTTAACAGCAACCGCTTTGGGTTTAGCCGAGGCTATTTTCTCTGTTCTGATTCTTTTGGCAGACTGCTGTTGTGCGGGTTTAATAAGTTCTATAGAGGCAACTTTTATCGGAGCGCGTGAAGGCGTAGCCCCATTTGATTGTGCCGTGAGTGTTGTGTTAGCCGAAGGGCTAGCAACCGCAGCCAAGGCAGTGTCGGATGAGGGGTCTATAGCAGGGATGTCGTTCTGGAGCTGTGCAACCGTAATAGCGCGTAGTTGCAAATGCCGTTCTACCAATGTGCGCAGACGGTCGGGTTGGTTAAGATAGGCCCACTCCGCCTTCAGTACATGCCGGGCATTTTTTTCTTCCGCCAGTTGGCGGTCAACTTCCACTAAGTCACGTTGCAATGCCTGCACCCGGTATTTCACCTGGAACAGGCCAAAGACGCTACCTGCCAGAATCAGTAGTGCCAGAATTGTTGTTGGCCGAACCATGATAAGTATCCCTACAATATTACGTGTTAATGTTATGTGTTCTATATGCCGCCCGTAGCCTGCTGGAGCGGGCACGCGGGTTAGTGGCAACTTCATCGTCTGTTGGTTTAACGACACTTCGTTTCAATAGGGTAAAACGCGGTGTTTCTTGTGCGCTTGCCTGTATGATCTGGTGGCGTGAAACCTGTTCTTTCTTGCCGCTTCGTTCCTGAAGGAAACGTTTTACTATCACATCTTCCAACGAGTGGAAGGACACAACCACTAGTCTTCCCCCTGGTGCGAGCAACTTCTCTGCTGCTTCCAGTCCGCGTTCTAGTTCCCCTAGTTCATCATTCACCCAGATGCGCAATGCCTGGAAGCTTTTAGTTGCCGTATCAATCTTTCCTTCCCGTTTTCCTGCCGCTGCCCGGATGATGCTGGCAAGCTGGCCGGTGCGGGTAATGGCGGTTTTGGCGCGTTCCTCTATAATACGCCTGGCAATGCGCCGTGATTTATGCTCATCGCCGTAATAATAGAGAATATCGGCCAGTTCCTTTTCCTCTGCCTCGTTCACCAAAGTGGCGGCATCGCGCCCTGTCTTACCCATCCGCATATCAAGTGGCCCGTCTGCCATGAACGAGAAGCCCCGTTCGGCAGTATCAAGCTGCATGGAAGAAACGCCAATATCCAGCACAATCCCTTCCAATTGGGTTACGCCTGTGCTAGCGAGCAGTGTCTCCATAGTGCCAAAAGTGCCGGACAGGAAATGGAAACGTCCAGGAAATTCGGCGGCAAGCTTGTCGGCCAAGGGCCTAACGTCTGGGTCGCGGTCAATGGCATAGACGGTACAATCGGCGGCGGTCAGTAGTGCCCGGCTATAGCCACCGGCACCAAAAGTGCCATCCAGGTAGGTTTCTCCATCCCGAGGCGTCAGATACTGTAACACCTCATTCAACATTACCGGAAGGTGTAGGTTCTCTCCTGTGCAAAACCCTTTCATCACGGTTCTCCCCGTTGCAATTTCAGTGCTGCCCGTTGCGTCTTTGCCATATCACGGGCATTAGCGGCATAGGCATTGAAGGCATCCGGTTGCCATATCTCGAATGTTCGCCCTTTCCCTACAAATGTTGCCTGCTCGCTTAACCCTGCCGCTTCTATCAGTAATGCTGGCAGCATAATGCGCCCTTCGCCATCAAATGCAAGTTGCACACTGCCGCCTAGAATCGCAGTAGCAAAGGCATCGCGTTCATCCGAAAACGGGTCAAGCCTATCAATGCTGGCACTCAACTGTTCCATCCGGCTCATCGCGCAGGCCTCGATACAGGGATTAACAAAAGAACTATAGGCCACGATACCCGCAAACGATTGCCCTTTGAGGACAGCACGAAAAAGCGCGGGCACTGAAACCCTGCCTTTCTTGTCTATTTTATTGATATAAGTGGATAAAAACATATACGCAACCGTTCATGCCTTAGCCCTGTGAGCGTAGCTCCCAACGATGCCGCAAGGGGTAACCTCTCTTGCCATGCCCGCTAAGGGTTAAAATGGCTAAAGATGGGTTAACATGGGATAAGATGGGATGCACTCTATTATCAATATCTTTATTATAAACTAGGGTCAAGAGAACTTTTAACGATTTTGTATTTTTTATGAGGAAAAATTTACTCGTTGGATTGCGGTATAAAGGTATTAATATACTGTTTTATATTTTAATAAAATATATTAATGCTGCGAGCAATACAGGAAGAATTTTATTAATTTATGTTAATGGATGGGAGTGGGCTGGCCAGTATCGTATCCAGCATGTGTGCGAGCGTCTGTAAATGCGCAGGCGCAGACATACGGTGATCGCCGTTCTTTACCAGCGTGACGTGCGCATCCTGGCCGTGGAGCCGTTCTGCTATGCGCAGTGAGGTTTGGTAAGGCACATCTGTGTCTTGCATACCATGCAGTAACCTTACTGGGCAAGAAAGTGGAATGCCAGCTTTATCCAGGAGCATATGCTTTCTTCCATCTTCGATTAAGCCTCGTGTAATGATATAGGTGCCACATTCATCAGCAGCCAGATCAATTTCCCCCTGGCTTTGCAATATCTGCTGCTGTTCTTGGGTAAAGCTGTCCCAGAGTAACTCTTCGGTAAAATCGGGAGCACTGGCAATACCTACCAACCCGGCGATCCGCTCTGGGCGTTGTAATGCGGCAAGCAGCATCAACCATCCCCCCATGCTGGAGCCTACCACTATTTGTGGCCCGCTGGTCAGTTCATCGATCACTTGCAGGACATCCTCCAGCCAGCGGCTAATGGTGCCGTCTTTGAAATTGCCGGAGGACTGACCGGTGCCGTGATAGTCAAACCGCACATAATTACAGCCTTTGGTTTTTGCATAAGCTGCCAGGTGCGTTGCCTTGCTGCCTGTCATATCAGAATGAAAGCCAGAAAGAAAAATTACCCCAGGATAGGGCGTATTTGCCTTGCTTTTTACCTGCATGTAGGCGATATACTCCCCTTTGTTATTATAAAGAAATGATATATTTTCGTTATGCTCCATGGTGCTTCTCCTCAGCCAACAATATTACAAGTGCTTCCTTCCCTCAAATCAGGAGGGGTAGAACGGGGAACGGTAGAAATAGCCACTGCACTCCATCAGGCTGGATGGAGGGCATTGGTTGCCTCCAGTGGTGGGCCTATGGCCGTGCAGCTGCATCAGGCAGGCGCCACGCATATACCCCTGCCGCTTGCTAGCAAGAACCCGTTTACCATCTGGCGGAACAGCCGCCATCTTATCCGCATCATTAAAGAACAGAAAGTGGATATTATCCATGCCCGCTCGCGTGCCCCAGCCTGGAGCGCCTATCTTGCAGCCAAAGCCACCGGCATTCCGTTTGTCACCACCTTTCATGGGGTATATAATTTTAAAACCCGTCTGAAGCACACTTATAATAGTGTCATGACAAAAGGCGACAGGGTTATTGCTATTTCTGCTTTTACTGCCAACCATATACAGCAGTTTTATCCCATTGCACCAGCGAAATTAACCATTATTCCGCGTGGTGCTGATATGGCCTATTTTGACCCGGAAGCGGTGAGTTCTGAACGTCTGATACAGGCAGCTGCCAAATTGGGGCTGCCCGATCACCGCCCGCTTATCCTGCTGCCCGGGCGTATTACGCGCTGGAAGGGGCATGAATTTTTGCTTGAGGCATTACGACTGCTGGCGAAAGGCAGTTTCACCTGCCTGTTTATGGGCGATGATAAAGGCCATATCGACTATCGCAATGAACTAATGGCGCGTATCCGTGCCTATGAATTACAGGATGAGGTAATTATCAAGGGCAATATGTCCGATATGCCCGCTGCCTATAAGCTGGCGGATGTAGTCGTTTCTGCCTCCTTAGAGCCAGAAGCCTTTGGCCGGGTGGCCATTGAGGCGCAAGCCATGGGTAAGCCGCTGGTTGCCACTAATATTGGTGGTTCATGTGAAACGGTAATAGATGGGAAAACTGGCTGGCTGATAGACCCCGGAAATGTTGAGGCACTGGCTGCTGCGCTTCAAGTGGCACTCACGCTTGATGCCGAAGCCAAACACACAATGGCCGAATATAGCAGGGAACATATCAAAAACCATTTCTCTTTAGAGCTGATGTGTACTAAAACCTTAGCAGTGTATAAAGAGTTGCTTGCCGTTGGAGGATAAATAAAGCGCGTGATACCGGAAATAGGGCATTTATCACTGATTCTTTCCTTTCTGATGGCAATAGCCCTGGCCTGCTCTCCGCTTGTAGCACGGTTTAGCAACAGGCAGCAGGTGATGGGTTATAGCTATATGGTGTTGCTTGTGCAGTTTGCAACACTCAGCAGTGCTTTTCTTATCCTGATTTACAGCCATGTCGTGTCGGATTTTTCGGTGTTGAATGTGGTGAATAACTCCCATACTGCCAAGCCGTTGCTCTATAAAATCTCGGGTGTTTGGGGCAATCATGAAGGCTCGATGTTGCTGTGGAGCTGGATGCTCTCATTAGTCACCGTCAGTTTTGCCTGGTTGAGCCGCATAGAGGCCGTGGCCAAAATCGGGGTGCTTGCTGTGCAAGGGCTGCTAACTGCCGGTTTCCTTGCCTTTATCCTGTTTACCTCCAACCCGTTTGTGCGGGTATTCCCGCCAGCGCGTGAGGGCTTAGGGCTTAACCCGCTGCTGCAAGATGTAGGGCTTGCCCTGCACCCGCCCTGCCTCTATATGGGCTATGTTGGCTTTTCGCTGGGTTTTTCCTTAGCAGTAACCGTGCTGGCGCGAGGTAAGCGTGAATCACACTGGGCGGCTTACTTGAAGCCGTGGATTCTGCTTTCCTGGTGCTTCTTAACCGCTGGCATTGCCCTGGGCAGCTGGTGGGCCTACCGTGAACTGGGCTGGGGTGGGTTCTGGTTCTGGGATCCGGTAGAAAATGCCTCGCTTATGCCCTGGCTGACAGGAACAGCGTTACTGCATTCACTGATTGTACTGGAAAAACGCCAGCATCTCCAGAGCTGGACGCTGCTTCTTGCACTTACCACGTTTGCCCTTAGTCTGCTTGGTACATTCCTGGTGCGTTCAGGTGTGTTGACCTCAGTACATAGCTTCGCCAGCGACCCGGCGCGCGGTTTCTTTATCCTGATTTTTCTTGCACTGGTGGTAGGCTGTTCGCTGACATTATTTGCCCTGCGTGCCAGCAAGGTACAAAGTAGCGGGCATTTTGGGTTGTTATCGCGTGAGAGCTTTTTGCTGTTCAATAACCTGATTCTGCTCACTGCCTGCGCCACCATCCTGCTTGGTACGCTCTATCCGCTCTTTTATGAAATGCTGGCAGGTGGCAAGCTTTCGATTGGCGCCCCCTATTTTGCCGCCACCTTTGTGCCGATCACCTTGCCGCTTCTGGGGTTGGCGGCGATAGGCTCCTTCCTGGCCTGGCAGCAGGGGAAAATCAAGCGCGTGAAGCATGGATTGCCTGCGCTGCTGGCACTGCTTCCACTAGCCGGGTTCTACACCCTGATGCCCTATGCAGGCATTCTGGCACACTCTGCCATCTGGCTTGCTTTCTGGTTGCTTAGCGCAATGCTGCTTGAATGGGGAAAGCGGGGGCTATGGCGCAAACAGCCGCACGCGTTTTATGCCATGCTGTTTGCCCATAGCGGCCTGGCGGTGCTGGTGCTTGGGGTAACGCTGGCAGTGGCAGGGTTCCAGGAGAAAGAGCAGCGTATGCAGCCGGGCGGGCAGATGGAGATTGCGGGTTACCGTGTCACCTTTAAAGGGCTGCATTACCTGCAAGGCCCTAATTACATGCTGCGCCGTGCCACGCTCTATGTGGAAACAATCAACGGTAATGAGGTAGCCCTTCTCAAACCTGAAGTGCGTTTTTATCCGGTAGAAAAATCACAAACCACAGAAAGTGCTATCCATACACGCTTTCTCTCTGATATTTATGCAGCGATGGGGGAAACAGATGCAAGCAGCCAAGCCACAGTGATCCGCCTCTATTACCGTCCTGGCATTTCACTACTCTGGGGCGGTGCATTTCTTATGGTGATGGGGGGCGGGCTGGCACTGCTTGCTGCTTATAGGAAAAATATTCTAAAACAACGTGAAGCGTTGTTTTAGAATATTCATTATTTTTGTGTTCCTGCATGATGCAGGAAACACGAAAATGCCGCGCATCCCCTGCATCATGCAGGGATGCTTGCATTGTAGTATAATATACTGCTCACAATGTAATCTAACTAACTCTTGAACTGTGAACAGTATATTATGCTGCGTAAATTACTGCTATTCTTGCCACTGATACTGTTTGTGCTGCTGTGCATCGCTTTTGCCCTGCGGCTCGAAAAGCCAGAGCCAGCTGTTACTACATTTTCCCCGCTGCTTAACAAGCCTTTTCCAACGGTTTCACTTCCCGTACTTTTTTCTGAAGATGCAATACTCACCAATGCGCATTTTGCGGGGAAAGTTGTGCTGGTGAATGTGTTTGCTTCCTGGTGTGTCAGTTGTAATATTGAGCATCCGCAACTGATGAAACTGGCGAAAAGCGGTAGAGTGCCGATTTATGGGCTGAACTGGAAAGATACAGATGAGAACGCTAGAAACTGGCTGGCACAACATGGTAACCCTTATACCCAAGTGGGGAAAGACCCAGATGGCCGTGTGGCGGTGGAGCTGGGGATTACCGGCGCACCCGAAAGCTGGCTGCTCGATAAAAACGGCACGGTGATCTATCATCTGGCCGGGCCGTTAACGGAAAGCATCATTGACTATGAATTGCTGCCCCGCATAGAAGGGGCACTACAATGAGGATAGTGTTATTTCTGCTATGCGTGTTGCCAGCTATGCTGGTTGCCGCCGAATCACGGCTGCCAGATGCGGAACAGGAACAACGCGCCCATCAACTGTTCCGGCAGTTCCGCTGTATGGTCTGCCAAAGCCAGTCACTGGCGGAATCAGATGCGCCACTGGCACAGGATTTGCGTGGGGTAATCCGTGAGCATATTAAGAAGGGCGAAACTGACGCAGAGATTACCGACTATCTCCATAGCCGTTATGGCGATTATATCCTCTTTGCCCCCCCATTTTCTCTAGCAACTTCGCTGCTGTGGGTGGGGCCATTTCTTGTGCTACTGCTCGGTGCTATAGGGGTGGTGCTTTTTATCAGGAAGCAACATAATGCGGATTAAGCAGCTTTTCCGCTCAACAGCGTTCCGGCTGTCGCTGGTTTATATGGCACTGTTCAGTGCCTCAGCGATGGTACTGTTGATGTTCATCTATTACGAGACGATCAAAGAAATTGATACCCAGATCAAACTCACCATTAACAGCCAGGTGAGTGAGTTAATGGTGACCTATATGCAAGATGGGCGCGAGGAGGAAATCAAGCTTATCCGCGATATGATGGAGCATGACACGGAAGAAATGGCGCTCTATCTGCTGGTGGATAAAAAGGGTAAATTCCTGGCGGGCAATCTGGAGACATGGCCACAAAATGGCAAACAGAATGGCAAATGGCTGACTTTCTGGATTGAGAGCAATGACCCGACGCGGGATGAGGATAAGCCGGTACAGGTGCTGGCCAGAACCATTCCTTTTAAAACTGGCGATAGGTTGCTGGTGGGGTATAACCTCAAGCATCTGGAGGGGCTACAGCAGGTAATAGTCAATGTGCTGATAGCCAGTATTGGCATGACATTGTTAGTGGCAATAACATTTGGCTTTATCACCACCCATATTATCAGCAGACGGCTGGAAACGGTGAATGAAACCTGCCGCCGGGTGATAAAAGGCAATCTGAAAGAACGTATCCCGCTATCGGGTGGTGGTGATGTGTTTGATACGCTGGCCGAGAATTTTAACTCGATGATGCTGTGGATTGGCGAGCTTATTGTGGGGATTGAGGATATTTCCCATAATATTGCCCATGATTTGCGCAGCCCATTAAGCCGTTTGCGCAACAGGTTGGATAGTATTACTTCCCGTCATCTTGACCACGGTGCCACCTTGCAGGAAATCCGCGCTTCTATTCATGAGATTGATGGGCTTATCCAAACCTTTAACGCTATTCTGCGTATTTCCCAGCTACAGACAGGGGCTGGGGTGAAGCATTTCACTATGCTTGATCTGGAGGAATTACTACAGAATGTAGTGGAATTCTACCTGTCGCTTGCCGAAGAAAAAGAAATGCACTTACACTTGGAAAGTGAGAAACAGCTCTATATTAATGGCGACAGGCACCTGCTGGTGCAGGCCTTTGCCAATCTTCTGGATAACGCCGTGAAATATACGCCCGCAGGCGGCAATATTACCGTGTCGCTTACCACAGAGGGCAGCAACGTAGCGCTGGTTATCAGTGATAGTGGCCCTGGTATTCCTGCGGAATATTATGACAAGGTGAAAGAACGTTTCTTCCGCTTAGATAGCAGCCGCAGCACGCAAGGCAGTGGGCTGGGGTTGAGCCTTGTCGATGCGGTGGTAAAGTTGCATGGGGGCGTTATGTCGTTTGAGGATAACGCCCCCGGATTGCGGGTGAGGATTATGTTGCCTGGGTGAGGGAGCAAGAACTACCCTGCAAACTCCATTACTTCCCCACCTTTGCTTTCCTGACGGCTAGCACGCTTGCGGTCGTTACTGTCGAGCAGTTTCTTACGGAAACGGATAGTGACCGGTGTCACTTCTACCAACTCATCCTCATCAATATAGGCAATCGCCTCTTCCAATGTCATAATTTTTGGCGGTGTCAAACGAATGGCTTCATCTTTAGAAGTGGTACGCATATTACTCAATTGCTTACCCTTAATTGGGTTCACTTCCAGGTCGTTATCACGGCTATGCTGGCCGATAATCATGCCTTCGTAGAGCTTCTCCTGTGGGTTCACGAACAATATGCCACGTTCTTCCAGGTTCCAGAGCGCATAGGCCACCGATTCGCCACGTACCATTGAAATCAGCACGCCATTGCGTCTGCCGCCAATCTCGCCCCTGTAAGGGGTGTAGCCATGGAACAGGCGGCTAATAATGCCAGTACCGCGTGTGTCGGTTAAAAATTCCCCCTGATAACCAATTAAACCACGGGAAGGCACCAGGAATGTTAAGCGCACCTTGCCCCCACCTGATGGGCGCATATCCTGCAACTCGCCTTTACGCAAGCTGATTTTTTCCACCACCACGCCGCTGAATTCTTCATCCACATCCACCTGCACTTCTTCCAGTGGTTCAACCAGCTGACCATTTGCATCTTTCTTGAATAGTACGCGTGGGCGGGACACAGAAACTTCAAACCCTTCACGGCGCATGGTTTCAATCAATACGCCCAGTTGCAGTTCACCACGGCCTCCCACTTCAAATGCATCATTACTTGCTGATTCTTTCACCTTAATTGCCACGTTGCTTTCTGCTTCCTTAAACAGCCTGTCGCGGATCATACGGGAAGTCACCTTGCTGCCTTCTGTGCCTGCCAGGGGTGAATCATTCACGCTGATGGTAATGGCCATGGTGGGCGGGTCAATCGGGGTGGAGGCAATGGCACTGCTTACTTCCAGCGCACAGAGCGTATCGGCAACGGAAGCATCAACCAGCCCAGCTAGCGCAATAATATCACCTGCTTCCGCTTCTTCTACCGACGCACGGTTAATGCCACGGAAAGCAAAGATTTTGGTAGCACGGCCTTGTTCTACCAGTGAGCCATCCAACCGCAGGGCTTTAATCGCCATATTCTGCTTCACCCGCCCGGAAATAATACGCCCGGTCAGGATACGTCCCACATAGGGATCGGCTTCAAGCAGGGTGGCAAGCATGGCAAAGGGGGCGTCTTTATCAACATTCGGCGGAGAAACATGCTGTTTGATAATATTAAATAATGGTTGCAAATTCTCACGTGGGGCTTCCAGGCTCTCTGCTGCCCAACCACTGCGGCCTGAAGCATAAATAGTGGGGAAATCCAGCTGTTCGTCATTGGCATCCAGTGCCACGAACAGATCAAACACCTCCTCATGCACCTCATCCACCCGTGCATCTGGCCTATCAACCTTATTAATCACCAATATAGGCTTCAAGCCCAGTTTCAGTGCTTTAGTCAGTACAAACTTGGTTTGCGGCATGGGGCCTTCAGCAGCATCCACCAGCACCAGCACCCCATCCACCATCGAAAGCACGCGCTCTACTTCGCCGCCAAAATCGGCGTGGCCAGGGGTGTCAACAATATTTAACCGTGTGTCATCATCAAGTGCAATGGAAGTACATTTTGCCAAAATCGTAATGCCGCGCTCTTTTTCCAGCGGATTGGAATCCATCACACAGCTATCAACCTGCTGGTTTTCACGAAAGGTGCCGCTTTGCCGCAGCATAGAGTCAATAAGGGTGGTTTTGCCATGGTCCACATGGGCGATAATGGCAATATTGCGTAAGGTTGTCATATTATTTTAAAATTACTTCTTAGGTTAAATTAGGATAATGTGTTATAAATGGACAAGGGAGGGGTGATGCTGCCTGAAGCTGTTGTAAATCATAACACCCCCATTCGTAAACATAAATGTATAATTAACTGCATGAAAAATACGGCGTTGGCATTGTCTCTATCTTGTCATGGTAAAAAAGAAGCCGGATTCAGCCTGGTAGAACTTTCTGCGGTTATTGCCATTGCCGCCACCCTGGCGATGGGCTATATTTCCTGGACGGTGCCTGCTACCCAGAATGACGCGTTAAAATCTCGCCTCACCTATGAGCGTATGCGGCAATTGACTGATGCGATGCAATATTTTGTCGTGGTAAACCGCCGTTTGCCTTGTCCTGCTAACCCTAAGCTTAACGCGCAGAGACATAAAAACAGTAATGTAGGGGCCACTAATATCTATGATTTTGATGATGAAGCCGCAACTATTGACCAGAATGGGATGCGTTGTCCGGTATCGGTGGGGGCTGTTCCCACCCGTGCGCTTGGCGTGTCATCAGCATTGATGTTTGATGGTTGGGGAAGGAAATTCCTCTATCAGGTGGCTCCAGATTTATGCAACAATACCGATTGCACCACGCGCAGTTATGTGAAGGGTATTGTGACTGCGGCAGGAGGGGTGACAGTGAAAAGCGCTAGCAATACCGGTGCGTTGACACTGGCAGATAATAATGCTGCCTTTGTCTTGCTCAGCTATGGGGCAAACGGTATGGGAGCCTATCTTCCCAGTGGCAGCCGTGCGCCTCAGGAGCCGATGGGAACCGATGAGGCAGAGAATATGAATGCCGAGGCCGAGAATAATGCGCCTGGCCAGCCTATCCGCTATATTCAACATGCCGCAACCAGCAATTTTGATGACTTGCTAACATTCCGTACCCAGTCGCAAATTAATAGCCTGGCAACAGCACTCACTCCAGCCGATTTTATTAGCTGTAGCAACAATTCCACCGCGCTGAGTAGCATTACGGCACTGGAGGCTGGGCAGTTGAAGCAGTTTGTTAACTCTCTTGAGGTTCAGAATGGCAGCGAAACCTATAATACCGGCGACATTGCTGCCCTGGAAGTGATGTGGAACTTGCAGGAAGCATGTTATGCGTTGTACGGTGATGCGCTGGTGCGGGCCTGTCCAGCGGGGCAAGTCTATAATCAGGATACTAATGATTGTATATGCCCGAAAGGCGAATGGTCGGCAGCAGGATGTCAATAATGAAATGCTCAATGAAAAAATCTGAGACTGGTTATACGCTTATAGAGCTTTCTATTTCGCTGACTATTATTGCGTTGCTTTTAACCGGTGGCTTGGGAATGGTTAGCAAGATTGGTGATGCCGAACGTTACCGGATCACGCATGAGCGGATAGAGCAGGTGGAAGCAGCCTTGGTGGCGTTCTATAAAGCAAATGAGTATCTTCCTTGCCCAGCAATAGGGTATTCCGTTGAAACCGTTGCGGCATTTGGAGTGGCGACTAGCTATGATGCTGTTTCCCATAGTTGTAACCAGGCAGGGTTGACCGGCCAGGCGGGGATGGTGCCGGTGCGCACATTGAATATTGCTGATATACTGGCTTATGATGGGTGGGGGCGGAAATTAACCTATCGCTTGGCATCGGGTCTTGGCAATAGTGCGGATTTTGCCAATAATGACTATCGAGGGGATTTGCATGTAACCGATATTGCGGGCAATGAAAAAACCATGGTTAACCGCCAGCCTCCTGCTAATATGGGGGCGGCCTATCTGGTGATAAGTGGTGGCCCAAATAGCAATGCCACCCGTGGCAATATTGCCGTTATTGACCCTGATGCCAGTGGGCGTGCTAATGAAAACCGCGATCATGCGCTGAATAAGATCTATATTCAAAATGAACGTACGGCAGAATTTAGTGATATTCTCACCTATAAGCAGAAAAGTGATTTCATTACCTTAAAGGCAGGGCAAAGCCCTATCACCATTCCCAGCTATGTGTGCAGTAATGCCCAAAAGCTGGCCACTGGGCAACCACTTGCTGCGCTTTATAACGAAAATAACACTCTTGCTGGACAGGTGGAAGCGGCATCAAAAGTAATGGCGGCATTATGTAATAATACGGTGCCTGTCTGTGGGATGACACCTAAAACGGTAGATAGAGAGCATCTTATGTTATGGTTGGATGCGAATGACCCTAATGGCACCGGTAACGCAGGGGAGGCTTGGAGTTCGACGACCTGGAAAAATAAATCTGGGCAGGGAGCAGATGCCTATGCACAATCATCGCCCGCACCCGTTACCTATATACCAGCGGCCTTGAATGGCAAGTCGGTAATGCGTTTTGCAAATAATGCAGCTTTTTCTGTTGA
Organism: uncultured Rickettsiales bacterium; assembly: GCA_964643145.1. Classification (GTDB taxonomy): domain Bacteria; phylum Pseudomonadota; class Alphaproteobacteria; order Rickettsiales; family Arcanibacteraceae; genus CAZXPG01. The sequence goes on along the minus strand of CAZXPG010000010.1, from coordinate 2,948 downwards.
TATGGGATATATGCGAGACGGCCCGTATACAGTATTCATCCTGTATCGCTATAATAATATATCGCCTTCCTCTTTTTATCTGATGGGGGCAAACCCTGATTTCAGCCTTGGTTATCCGGCTGCCGATATGGTGTCATGGGCGCAGAGCCAGACCGAGGTTATCAGTCTTTCTGCCATCCCCTCGCTACCAACTGTGCCGGTATTATCGACAATCACGTTAAATACAGGCGGCAGAGGGAAAACATTCTATCTGCTGCAAGGAGGGGTGCCTTATGTGAATGGCCCAGATAATAGAACCGCCGTTGTTTCCGACCCGCAGGCTTTTTCCGCAGTGATGATTGGCAAAAGGGTTAATGCCCCTGCCGGTACGGCAGCCTTTGATGGGGATATTGCTGAAATTGTGGTATATAACAAGGCGCTATCTACCAATGAACGCGTTGCCGTGGAAGGCTATCTTTATCGGCGCTGGATATCGGGGGAATGCCAGTGAGGTTAGATTAGTGATTGTCCGGTGATGAAGCGTGTGTCAATCAGGTTATGGTGGTCGAGATAGACGATAATACCCACTAACACGCATGTGACCAGCGTGGTTGCAAAGGCTTTCCGCCATAAATACGGATGTTTGGGCGCACTGGAAGCCTGTCCTTGGATGGGAGCGTCATCGTGCCGGAAACCGATGGGCAGTGCCATGAAGAAGAGTATCCACCAGAGCATCAGGAACGTAAGAAGGATAGAGGCAATATTCATCGGAAATCGTGGTTAGAGGGAATGGCTATAACCTTCATGGCGGTTCTCAGAAGCAATAATATCACTAAAATGGCCACGTATAGGGCGTAATCCTAATTCTCGGGCGATATGCCGTGCAATCAACTGTATGTTATCCAGCACCTCAACAGATAGAAACCCTGGTACGGTACTCTGCTGTTCGTTCCTTGAAGTTGTGCCGCTCATTATTATTTATCCCCCTTACTATACTGCCTACATTCTTCAACAATTGCAAATATTCTGCTTAGTGCCTGTTCTAATTTCTGCTTCCTCAAAGGGTCTATGGACTTTCCCTGTCGAACCAGTGTGGTATATTCCCTCACAAGTACATCCGTTGCATCAGCTAATTGTACAACCAAAGGTTCAACCAGTGCCAGCCGCGCATCCTCCTCTTCCTCGGAGAGGTTAGCGGCATCTGCCGTGTCAACCAATGCTTCAGCCATATCGTAAAGCTGCATTATGGTTTCGTAGGTTTCCTGTTGTTTACGGGTAGCCATAGGGATAACGCATGCTGCTCTTAAGGTTTTCTACGGAACAACGGTGATAATAATGTGTCAGAAACAGACCATAGTGCCATTATATCCCGTCTTTTTAATATTTCAAGCAAAACTGTGTCTTTTTATTAATTTGTATTAATTTGTATTAACTTTCCTGTAGTGCTGCAAAAAGGGCTTGACCTGAGTGCTATTACACAGTATAACTTCACCCAGTTCTATCTTTCCACAAATATGGAATCTTAAATATATCGAAAATTGCTACTATGAAAAAATTATCCATCATTACTCTGCTTCTTCTAACAACAGTTGCATGCTCCCATAGTGAGCCAGATAAATCCATGTCCTTTATTAATTTAATAGATACACAAGCCGTTGAATTTCATAGTGTTATTGATGTAGCTGTCGTTACCGCTATGGCTATAGTAGGGCTGGTGCAGCTATTTTTTGGTTAAGGGGTGTTTCTGGCGATGCCAGTAATATACTAGCCCTGCCACGCTGCTATAGGCGATGGTTAGGCTGGCTAGGGCATAGCCTCCCCCGTGAGTGCTGATAAGTGCTGTAATAATAAGTATGATGTTTATGTAGGTTATTCCCCGTGTAACTTGGGCATGGTTATAGCCTGAACGTACCGCCTGTTGGTAGAAATGTTGGGAATGGCTTTCCCAGAATCGCTCTCCCCGAATCATGCGTTTGATAAGTGTAACGGAACTGTCGGTGAGATAATAGGCAGGCAGAATCAGTGCGGCTGCCAGATAGCCTGCTGCAGCCAGTTGTAGCAGTAACCAGCCGGTGACATAGCCCAAGGTAACGCTTCCCACATCACCGATAAATATGCGTGCCGGATGCCAGTTCCACACCAGGAAGCCCAGTATCGAAGCGACGATAATTAGCGGATAAAGGCTGAGGAAAGAAGGAAGGCCAGCCGCCAGTGCCACCAGTGCTACGCCTATGCTGATAGCGGCTGTTTCACTGCCGGTAATACCATCAATTCCATCCATGAAATTATAGAGATTGATAAACCATAGCAGACCAAGAGCCGCAATCACCCGCTCAAGGAATGCAGGTAATGCACCCCCAAAGAGCAATCCGGGCAAAGGAAACAGAGAAAGTGTAATGCTAACGGCGAGTAGTTGGCAGAGAAACCGCCATCGGATGGATGCACCTTTGATATCATCATAAAAAGAGATGGGCGTAAGGAGTGCTATCCCATAGAGTAAGGGGATTCCAGGCTGTATATCATAGCCAAGAAGCCATAAAACAGCCGCCCCACTTATCATGGCGGCTATCACAGCAACCCCCCCGCCGCGTGGGGTGGGAAGGGTGTGGTTGCTGCGGGCATTGGGCTTATCCATAACCTGATGCCGCCTTAGAAGCCAGAGTGCCAGCCGTGTGCCACCCAGCGAGACAAGAAAAATAACGAGTGCTAGAACGAAAAGAGTCATGCTAATATAACCTCAGTTTTGGATAAGCGCGGCTTTCCAAAACTGTCATGTTACTCTAAAATAATGTCAAAAAGCGTCGTTTTTGCCATTATTTTAAATTAATAATAACGTTAATTATATGATAGGAAGTCAAAGGCTTCCTATCATATACTGCTCACAGTTCAAGAATTGGTTAGGTTGCAATGTGAGCAGACTATGCTTGAGTGCAAGCAATGCTGCATAAAGCAGGAACGCAAAAATAAGG
>CAZXPG010000009.1:0-43747 GCA_964643145.1 uncultured Rickettsiales bacterium | reverse complement strand
TTTCAATATCATGCCAGTTTTGGATAAGCAAAGCTTATCCAAAACTGAGGTTATTTAGAGTGCCATGACCACTGCCTATCTTGCCCTTGAAGCCGTATGTAAACAACAAAGCGATATTGATGGTGCCATTGCCGTGCTGCACTGGGATGGGGCCACCATGATGCCGGGTGGTGGTATTGAGGCGCGTGCTGAACAGCTTGCCACCCTGACGGCGCTCAGCCACAATGTGCTGACCGCTCCACATGTGGCAGAGTTGCTGGAAAAAGCCCAAGAAGAGACGGATGTGCTTACTGCTTGGCAACAGGCTAATCTGCGGGAAATGCGCAGGCGTTATATCCATGCAAGTGCCGTGGATGAAGCGTTGCTCACCGCTGTTTCCCGTGCCACTAGCGAATGTGAGCATAGGTGGCGTACAGCACGTGCTGCCAATGACTTCAAGAATTTTGCCCCGCATCTCCAGCATGTGCTGGCCTTAACGCGGGAAGTGGCGGCCGCTAAAGCCGAGCAGCTGCAATGCTCGCCCTATGACGCTTTGCTTGACAGCTATGACCCTGGGCGGAAATCAGCAGAAATTGATGCTATTTTTGCAGATCTTGCAGCGTTTCTACCTGGTTTTATTAAGGAGGCCGAAGAGCATCAGTGCCGGAAACCGCCGTTACTTCCCCTTACCGGCACCTTCCCGGCAGCAACACAGCGGGCGCTGGGGCTGAAGGCTATGCAAGCACTTACCTTTGATTTTAACCATGGCAGGCTGGATGTCAGCCATCACCCGTTCTGCGGCGGTGTGCCGGGGGATGTGCGTATCACCACCCGTTATAATGAGCAGAATTTCCTGCCTGCCTTAATGGGCGTGCTGCATGAAACCGGCCATGCGCTCTATGAAAACCAGTTGCCTGCGGCCTGGCGTGCCCAGCCTGTCGGTAATGCATTGGGGATGAGCATCCATGAAAGCCAGTCGCTGCTGGTAGAAATGCAGCTGTGCCGCAGCCAGGAGTTCCTGGACTATATCCAGCCACAGATTGTGGCGGCATTTGGGGTTTCAGGCCCGGAATGGACGGTGGAAAACCTCTACAGAAACGTGACTAAGGTAGAACCTTCCCTGATTCGTGTCGATGCCGATGAAGCTACTTATCCTGCCCATGTTATTTTGCGTTACCGCTTAGAGAAAGCTATGATTGCTGGAGAATTAAACGTTATCGACCTGCCCGGCGCCTGGAATGAGGGTATGCGTGAATTGCTTGGCGTTGTGCCGGATACCGATAAAGACGGCTGTATGCAGGATATTCACTGGCCAGGGGGCGATTTTGGCTATTTCCCCACCTATACGCTGGGTGCTATCATCGCCGCGCAGTTTTTTGCTGCGGCCAAAGCGGCACTGCCTGACTTGACTACGTTGGTGCAGAAGGGCGAATTTGCCCCGCTGGTTGGCTGGCTGAAGGACAATATCCACTCCTACGGCTCCTATTATTCCGCAAACGATCTGCTCATTAAAAGCACCGGCCGCCAGATAGATGTTGAGCATTATAAGCAGCATTTACGCAAGCGGTATTTGGAGATATGATACCAATCGAGACCCCTCACCCTCCCCTCTCCCTAGGGTGAGGGAAAACAATACATTAACCAAATAGATTCATTATGCGTTATATCAGCACCCGTGGGCAGGCAGATGCCCTTGATTTTGAAGAAGTATTGCTTGCGGGCCTGGCCAGTGATGGCGGGCTGTATGTGCCGGAGAGTTATCCGCAGTTTTCACCGGCCGAGATTGCCGCTATGGCGCATCTGTCCTATAGCGAGCTGGCGTTCCGTATCATTTTGCCTTTTGTGGGCGATGCTATACCGGAAGCAACGCTTAAAGCTTTGATTGAGGAAACCTATCGTGTCTTTGCCCACAAGGCGGTAGCTCCGCTCAAACAGTTAGATACAGAAGCATGGCTGCTTGAGCTATTTCACGGTCCCACCCTAGCCTTTAAAGATTTTGCTTTGCAATTGTTGGGGAGGATACTGGATTATGTGCTGGAAAAACGTGGCGAGCGGGTGACGATTGTCGGTGCCACCTCTGGCGATACTGGTTCTGCCGCCATTGAAGGCTGTCGCAGGTGCAGTAACATTGATATTTTCATTCTGCACCCCTATAACCGTGTTTCTCCGGTGCAGCGGCGGCAGATGACCACGATTCTAGGGGATAATATCCATAATATCGCCATAGAAGGCAATTTTGACGATTGTCAAAGCATGGTGAAAACCATGTTTGGTGCGCAAGAGTTTCTGGATGGAAAGTCACGGCTGGTGGCGGTCAATTCCATCAACTGGGCGCGGATTATGGCGCAGATTGTCTATTATTTCTATGCCGCGGTGCAGCTTGGCAGCCCAGCGCGCAGCCTGGCATTTTCGGTGCCTACTGGCAATTTCGGCGATATATTCGCCGGCTATGTGGCGCACCGCATGGGGCTGCCCGTCAGCCAGTTGATCGTGGCGACCAACCAGAATGATATATTGCACCGTTTCTTTACTGCCAATGATTATAGCCGGCAGGGCTTGGAAGCAACGCTTAGCCCCAGCATGGATATTCAGGTTTCCAGCAATTTTGAACGATTGTTGTTTGAAATCCATGACCGTGATGCCGCCACTATTTCTGCCCTCATGCAAGATTTCCAGAAGACGGGGAGTCTTGCCATTAGTGCGTGCCATCTGGATAGAATACGGACGCTATTCTCCAGTTGCCGTGTTGATGATGCTGCCACGGTTGCAACTATCCGTGAAATATATAAGGAAACAGGTGAGATACTCGATCCGCACAGTGCCATAGGCGTTTATGCTGCCCGGAAATACCGCGATCATGCGCCGCATCATGCCGTGGTGACGCTGGCTACTGCCCATCCGGCTAAGTTTACGTCGGCTATTTTGCAGGCAGAGCTGCCCTCCCCATCGCTTCCTCCGCATTTACAGGATTTATTCAGCCGGGAAGAACGCTTTGCTGTGCTGCCAAATGTAGTGGAAGCCGTAAAGCGCTATATAAGCGAACGAACCAATAATGCATGATGACAAGCGATAGTGATGACGATGATGAAGCCCTCTGGCGCCATGTTACGCGCAGCCTGAAAAAGCTCAGCATACGCCCGGTTGTCACCCCGCCCCCTAGCCCCAGGCGTGTTGCGCCACGTGTCCGTGCGCCTGAGATTATTCCCCCCGCCTGGCAACAGGGTGCGCCGCTGGAGCCGGGAGTATCGGTCGATATTGATAGAGGCAATGCGGAAAAGCTGAAACGCGGTAAATATCCGATAGAGGGCCGGGTGGATTTGCATGGCTACAGGCGTGAAGAAGCCTACATAATATTGCGCCGTTTTATTGAAAATTCCTACGGCCAAGGAAAGCGTTGTGTGCTGGTGGTGACAGGCAAGGGCTTAAAAGACGATGGTTCTAAAGGTGTGATCCGTAGCCTTACGCCCGTGTGGTTGAACGAGCCGGAAATACGTCCTTATGTGCTGGCTTTTCGTTATGCCAAACCCAAAGATGGTGGTGAGGGAGCGCTTTATGTGCTGCTGAAGAGAAAATCCCCACGAGGGTAAAATCGTTCTTGTCAAAAAAACCGTTTTCTGTATGCTTGAACGTTGAATTTTTAAACCTCCCGCTATCATCTGTCTTTTAGAGAGTAGTACACGTTATGAAACCATCCGTAAAACCCGCTAATCCTTGTTTTTCCTCCGGCCCTTGTGCCAAACGTCCTGGCTGGAATTTTGATGCTATTAAAGATGCTTGTGTGGGTCGCTCGCACCGTTCTAAAGTTGGCAAGGCCCGCCTGGAAGAGGTGATTACCCGTTCCCGCGCGGTGCTTGGCGTGCCGGATGACTATGTGATTGGTATTGTGCCAGCCTCTGATACGGGCGCGATTGAAATGGCCATGTGGAATCTGCTTGGCGCACGCGGTGTTGATGTGCTAGCCTGGGAAAGCTTTGGTTCTGGCTGGGCAACCGATATTCAGAAACAGCTGAAGCTTGAGGATGTGCGGGTGTTTAAAGCCCCGTATGGTGCATTGCCCGATTTAACACAAGTCGATACAGACAGGGATGTGGTTTTCACCTGGAATGGCACCACCTCTGGTGTGTGTGTGCCGAATGGTGATTGGATTAAGGCTGACCGTGCCGGATTAACATTGTGCGACGCTACTTCAGCCGTGTTTGCTATGGACTTGCCATGGGATAAACTCGATGTTGTCACCTATTCCTGGCAGAAAGCCATGGGTGGCGAAGGGGCGCATGGGGTGATTATCCTTTCCCCGCGCGCGGTAGAACGGCTGCAAAACTACACACCGGCCTGGCCGCTGCCAAAAATCTTCCAGTTAACCAAAGGCGGCAAGCTGATTGACGGTATTTTCCGTGGTGAAACGATCAATACCCCTTCGATGATTTGTGTGGAAGATGCAATTGACAGTCTGAAATGGGCAGAATCTATTGGTGGCCAAAAGGCGCTTGAGCAGCGTTCAAAAGCGAATCTCGAGGCGGTGCGCGCATGGGTGGAAGGCAGCAAATGGGCGGCATTTCTGGCTGAAAATGCGGCAATCACCTCTTCAACCTCTATCTGCCTGAAGATAGTAGATCCGTGGTATAGCGCACTTGCTAAAGAAGAGCAGGATGCCATTGAAAAGAAAATTGTCAGCCTGCTGGATAAAGAAGGCGTGGCCTATGATATTGGTTCCTACCGCGATGCTCCGGCCGGTTTGCGCATCTGGGGTGGTTCGACGGTGGAAACCAGTAATATTAATGCGCTGCTGCCCTGGCTGGATTGGGCCTTTGCAGAAGTGAAGCCGAAAGAAATTGCGGCATAACGATAGTTGTAGATTGGAAAGGAAGATAGGAAAAAATGCCAAAAGTATTGATATCAGACAAATTAAGCCCACGTTCTGCCGAAATTTTCAAAGAAAACGGTATTGAGGTGGATGTTAAAACCGGCATGACAGAAGACGAGCTGATCGCTTGTATCGGTGAGTATGATGGTCTTGCCATTCGTTCGGCTACCAAAGTAACGCCGAAAGTGCTGGCCGCTGCCAAAAATTTGAAAGTAGTAGGGCGTGCCGGTATCGGAGTGGATAATGTGGATATTAAAGCAGCCACTGCACAAGGTGTGGTGGTAATGAATACGCCGTTTGGCAATTCCGTCACCACCGCGGAACATGCTATTGCCATGATGTTTGCTTTGGCACGTGATCTGCCAACGGCAAGTGCTTCTACCCATGCCGGTAAGTGGGAGAAAAACCGCTTCATGGGCGTGGAACTCACCTCTAAAACACTGGGGCTGATTGGTTGTGGTAATATCGGTAGCATTGTAGCGGACCGGGCGCAGGGCTTAAAAATGAAAGTGATTGCTTATGATCCATTCCTTTCCTTAGAAAAAGCCAAAGACCTGAATGTGGAAAAAGTGGAGCTGGATGAACTGCTGAAACGCAGCGATTTCATCTCCCTGCACACACCGCTCAATGACGCTACACGCAATATTCTGAATGCCGCTAACTTGGCTAAAACCAAGAAAGGCGTGCGTATCATCAACTGCGCGCGTGGCGGGCTGGTGAATGAAGCTGATTTGAAGGCGGCACTTGAAAGCGGCCAGGTGGCCGGTGCGGCGCTGGATGTGTTTGAAGAAGAACCAGCTAAAACCAACATATTGTTTGGTAACGAGAAAGTGGTTGCAACCCCGCATCTCGGCGCATCCACCTCGGAAGCGCAAGAAAATGTTGCTATTCAGGTGGCAGAGCAAATGTCATTATTCCTGAGCAGCGGCACCATTACTAACGCTGTCAATATTCCTTCCGTATCAGCGGAAGACGCGGTGAAACTGCGCCCGTATCTGACACTGGCAGAACAGCTGGGCAGCTTTGCTGGGCAGCTTACGGCCTCCGGGATCAGTTCTGTTAAAATCGAATATGAAGGTGCGGTTGCCAAGCTGAACACGAAACCAATTACCGCTGTATTGCTGAAAGGCCTGCTTACGCCCTTAGCTGAAGGTGTGAACATGATTAATGCGCCCCTCGTTGCGGCAGATCGTGACATTAGCGTTAGCGAAGTGAAGCATGATCGTAAAAGCGATTACCAAACATTGGTACGGCTTACTGTTGCTACCGAGAAACAGGATTACAGTGTTGCTGGCACCTTGTTTGGCGGCGATAAACCGCGTATTGTTGAAATTGGCGGCATTAAACTGGAAGCAGGCCTCGGTGAGCGTATGATTTATGTGGCTAATGAAGACAAGCCTGGCTTGATTGGTAATTTAGGCAAGCTGCTTGGTGATGCCAAGATCAATATCGCCAACTTCACCTTGGGGCGGAATGCGGAAAAAACCGATGCTATTGCTTTGGTGGAAGTTGATCAGCCTGTATCTGAAGCGGAATTGCAGAAGATCAGTGGTTTACCGAGTGTCAAAAAAGTGTTATTGCTGAATTTCTAGTAATGCTATGACAACTATTGGAACGCGGATAGCAATTCGGCTTTTCTACACTAAAGTGGGGGAAGATGCGGCAGGAAATGGCTATTATGTTAGCCGCAAGCCGGATGAACAGGGAAAATTGCGCCGGACTGTGCTTTATAAAGGGCTGGTGGAAGCCTCGAAGGTGCCACCCCTCTGGCACGCCTGGCTGCATTATGTCAGCAATGATGTGCCAGAGCAGATTGAAACCTACGCTTGGCAGCAAGCCCCGCTCCCTAATTTGACGGGGACGGTGCTGGCTTATCTTCCGGCAGGGCATATCAATCGGGGCGGTAAACGCCATAAAGCCACTGGTGATTATCAGGCCTGGCAGCCGAAGTAACCTCTTATGGGCAGGCTATTATCCTGCCTGTGTATGATGCTATGAAAAGAAATGTTGTTGAAACGTTGGTAGGGGCACTTGTTTTGCTTATTGCAGGTGGTTTTGCCTTCTTTGCCTATAACAATGCCGGAATAGCGCATTCTGGCGATAGCTATACGGTAATCGCCAAATTTGAACGTGCTGATGGGGTGAAATCTGGCAGTGATGTGCGAGTTGGCGGGGTGAAAGTGGGCGTAGTGAACAATACAACGCTTGACACCAAGACCTATCAGGCGCACATTGAAATGGCTATTGATAATAACGTCAAGCTTCCCAGCGATTCTTCTGCGCAGATTGTCAGTGATGGGCTGCTTGGCGGTAAATATATCGCTATTGTTCCGGGGGCTGAGGAAGACATGCTGAAAGCAGGGGGGGAGATTATCTATACCCAATCATCTGTGAACCTGGAAACCCTGATTGGCAAGATGATATTTGGCGGCGATGAGGATACAGGAAAGAAAGAAAGTGCCCCTGCTGCTTCCCCCTTGCCATAATAAAAAGAGGTGATTCTTATGCCATCTTTGCCTGCAAACCTGCAAACCGTACCATTTTCTCCGCAGTGGTGCGATAGTGAGGGGAAACCGCTGGCATGTGAAGAAAAAGAAAAACTGCTTAATGATAACTTGCAGGAAATTCTGGTTCTTTGTCAGGACGCATTGGAAGATGCTGTGCTGATGGGGTGCAGCGAAACTGCTGTGCGCCAGATTTTCCATCGGATGATTGATGCGCTTGACCCCTCTTTTTAACATAGCGTTATTGTTTGTGCTTGCCACCTCGCCGGTGCTGGCAAGCGAGGTGCCTTCATCTGCACCAGTTCCCCTGGGCGAAGAAGGCAATTTTCCGGTTGGCGAAACAAATGATGATGGTGCAGAAGTTAATCTCCCTCCTGCCGCCATTTCGGCTAGTGCAAAGCCCGTTGTGAAGCAGCCAGCGCAGGAGCCAGCGGTTGTAGATAATGAGGACACCTTATTGCAAGAGCTGGAAAAAGAATTAAAGCCACAAAATTATACTCATAGCGTCGTGTTACAGGCCTTAAACAAAATTACTGCCCGTACTTCACCGCTTGAAGTGATGGTTGGTTCTAGTATCCATTTTGGCACTCTTGAGATTTTGCTCAAAAAATGCTGGAAATCGTCTCCCGATGAAACCCCCGATAGCAAAGCCCTGCTTGAGATATGGGAGCAGAAACCAGGTGAGCCACGAACCCAGATTTTCAGTGGCTGGATGCTGGCAAGTAGCCCTGCTATATCAGCACTGGAACATCCGGTCTACGATATCACCGTGCTAGAATGCAAGAATAAATGACCGCTATAGAACTGGATATTATCCCCCATACCGAACGCTGGCTGGCACTATTGCCCGAAGTTGAAACCTATGCGTACATCTTATGTCAGACGGTATTTACGGAGACTGCAATTGCTACCTATGTGCAGGAGATTGAACTTTCCCTCACCCTGGCCGATGATGCCTATATCCAGCTACTCAATAACAAATACCGCCAGAAAGACAAGCCTACCAACGTACTTTCCTTTCCCAGCAACGCGCTTACTCCCCCTTATTTTGAACGCATAGAACAGCATGAAGGCTATGCCATGCTTGGCGATATTGTGATGAGTCTGGATACGCTAGAGCGCGAAGCCAACGCGCAAGGCAAGCCGTTAGAAGCGCATTTTGCCCATCTGCTCGTGCATGGGGTGCTGCATCTGTTGGGCTATGACCATGAAACAGACGAAGAGGCGGTGATTATGGAGGAGCTAGAGACTCTCATTCTCCAGCAACACCGTATTTCCTGCCCCTATCAGGGAGGGCTATAATGGCATTACGCGCCGATCTCGCGTTGATTGCACAAATGGTAGAGCCCCATACCAAACTGCTTGATATTGGCTGCGGTGATGGAGTGCTGCTTGAACATCTATACAATGCCAAACAGGTGGAGGGGGCAGGCATTGAGCTCTGTCAGGAAAATGTTACGCGCTGTTTGCAAAAAGGTGTCTCTGTCATTCATGGCAATGCTGATACCGATTTGCAATTCTATCCGGCCGGTAGTTTTGATTATGTTGTTTCAAGCCAGGTGATACAGGCCACACGTAACCCGAAGAAGGTGCTGTCGGAATGTCTACGAATCGGGCGCTATGTGATTATTTCACTGCCCAATTTCGGCTATTGGCGCAACCGCTGGTTCTTGGTCTCCAAGGGGCGGATGCCGGTTACTGAAACGCTCAGCTATGAATGGTATGAAACGCCGAATATCCATTTTTGCACGTTGCGGGATTTTACGTTGCTCTGCGCAGAACTGGGATGTGTTATTAAACAGGCACTGTTTATTGGTGCTGACGGGCAGCAGCTTAGAGGGGGAATCGCTGGGATGTTGCCTAATTTTTGTGCAGAACAAGGGGTCTTCCTGTTGCAGCAATGAATCGCCCAAGTCTAACCATTGATTTCCTAAGTGATGCTGCTATCTACCGCCGCAAATTCGGCGGAGGTGCTTCCGAGTTGATTGCGCGGGCAGTGGCGGTGAGGCCAGGGTTCCGCCCCTATGTGGTGGATGCTACGGCAGGGCTTGGGCGGGATAGCTTGGTGCTAGCCAATCTGGGTTGCCAGGTGCAGATGATAGAACGCTCTCCCCTCATTGCTGCGCTGCTTGAGCAGGCGTTGCGTAATCTTCAGGCGGATGTCGACATGGCTGTTATTGCCACGCGGATGCAGCTTCATGTTGGTGATGCCACAGGTTGGCTGCAATCATCTGATACGCCGGTGCCTGATGTGGTGGTGCTTGACCCGATGTTTCCGCATCGGGAAAAATCCGCTCTTGTTAAAAAAGAAATGCGCCTGTTCCGCGAGATTGTCGGCGATGATGATGATGCACCCCTGTTGCTTGAAGCGGCACTGGCCAAAGCCCGTTACCGTGTGGTGGTGAAACGCCCGCGGCTGGCTCCTGCGCTCAGTGGTCGCCCTCCTACGCTGCAACTGAAAGGTACGTCTACACGGTTCGATATTTATACGCTACAAGGAGTGCCCCGCTAAGAGCCAGTGCTGCACTGTGTGATAAAAAGAACGCTCAGACAGAAAAAGAATGAATTCTGACAATTTATTAAAACTTTGTTTGACAGGTTTTTCATATTCTGATAGCCCCTAACCTATCCTCTTGATTAGCGAACCACACAGAGCCAGAGCTATCCTCATAGTACCATTCTTTTTTTTACCTACTCATTTAGACCAATTAGGCCTATCCCCATGACTGATACGTTAGTTTTAAACAATACTGTGCATCTTAAAGACCTGAAATTAAAATCTCCCGATGAACTGCTTGATATGGCAGATCAATATGGTATTGAGAACCCTAATGCCCTGCTGAAGCAGGACATTATTTTTGCTATCCTTAAAAAAATCGCGGAAGCGGGTGGCACCATTGTGGGCCAAGGCGTGCTGGAAGTGTTACAGGATGGCTTTGGTTTTTTGCGTTCCCCGGAAGCCAACTACCTGGCCGGGCCTGATGATATTTACGTCTCTCCCAGCCAGATCCGCCGTTTTTCATTACGGACAGGCGATACAGTGGAGGGGCAGATTCGGGCACCTAAACCAGGCGAACGTTATTTTGCTTTGCTCAAAGTTACCAATATTAACTTTGAATCTCCTGATAAATCAAGCCACCGCGTTAATTTTGACAATCTTACCCCCCTCTATCCCAATGAACGGCTCCAGCTTGAGAGCGAAAACCCCACCGCCAGAGATTTCAGTACCCGCGTGATTGACCTAGTATGCCCCTTAGGGAAGGGTCAGCGTGGCTTGATTGTAGCACCGCCGCGTACCGGAAAAACCATGCTGATGCAGAATATTGCCCATGCAATTACCGAAAACCACCCAGAAGTATTCCTGATTGTATTGCTCATTGATGAACGCCCAGAGGAAGTGACCGACATGGCGCGTTCGGTGAAAGGCGAGGTGGTAAGTTCTACTTTTGATGAACCTGCTAACCGCCATGTGCAGCTTGCGGAAATGGTGATTGAAAAAGCCAAGCGTCTTGTAGAATATAAAAAAGATGTGGTTATTCTGCTTGATTCTATTACCCGTCTAGCCCGCGCCTATAACACGGTGATCCCGTCTTCCGGCAAGGTGCTGACCGGAGGGGTGGATTCCAATGCCCTGCAAAAACCGAAACGTTTCTTTGGGGCGGCCCGTAATATTGAAAATGGCGGTTCCCTCACCATTATTGCCACAGCACTCATTGAAACCGGTTCCCGCATGGATGAGGTGATTTTTGAAGAATTCAAAGGTACGGGCAACTCTGAAATTATCCTTGACCGCAAAATTTCTGATAAGCGTATCTTCCCAGCCATTGATATTACGAAGTCTGGTACGCGCAAGGAAGAGTTGCTCTTTGATAAGGGTACGCTCTCTAAAATGTGGGTGCTGCGCCGTATCCTTATGCCTATGGGTGTGGTGGATGCTATTGAATTCCTAACGGAAAAACTGAAGCTGTCGAAAACCAACAGCGATTTCTTTGACTCTATGAACTCTTGAGGACACTTATGCACAAACGTAAGAAAATAGCACTTATCGGAAGCGGTAATATTGGCGGGACGTTGGCCCATCTGGTTGGCTTAAAAGAGCTGGGCGATGTGGTATTGTTTGACCTGTCAGCCGACTTGCCGCATGGCAAATCACTGGATATTTCCCAGAGCCTGGCTATTGAGCACTGTAATGCTACCATCAGCTATACCAATGATTATGCCGACATTAGCGGGGCGGATGTTATTATTGTGACCGCCGGTGTGCCACGTAAACCTGGTATGAGCCGTGACGATCTGGTTGCAACCAATGCGGCGGTGATTAAATCGGTAGCAACGGGCATTAAAACCTATGCGCCTGATGCGTTTGTGATTGTAGTGACCAACCCGCTCGATGCGATGGTATGGGTGATGCGGGAAGTAAGTGGCCTGCCTGAGAATAAAGTGGTAGGAATGGCTGGCGTGCTGGATTCTGCCCGTTTCCGTTTCTTCCTGTCTGAGGAATTTGGCGTGTCGGTAGAAGATGTAACCGCCTTTGTGCTGGGTGGTCATGGCGATACAATGGTGCCGCTTGTCCGCTATTCTACGGTTGCGGGGATTCCGGTGCCAGACCTGGTGAAAATGGGCTGGTCTACCCAGGAGAAGATTGACGCTATTGTACAGCGCACCCGCGATGGTGGCGCAGAAATTGTGGGGCTGCTGAAAACCGGCTCAGCGTTTTATGCGCCAGCCGCTGCGGCCATTGAAATGGCCGAATCCTATCTTAAAGATAAAAAGCGTATTCTACCTTGTGCAGCCTATGTCGATAATGCCTATGGTATAGATGGCGTATTTGTCGGTGTGCCGGTGGTAATTGGTGCATCTGGTGTGGAGCGCGTGGTGGAAATAGAGCTAAATAGTGACGAGCAGGCAGCCTTGCATCACTCGGTAGATGCGGTGAAAAAACTGATTGCAACGATAACGTTATAGGGGTGATGGTATCTGAAGTCTGGTATATGAAAAAAACCCAGACTTCAGACGCTAGACTCTAGACTCTTTCAGTGCAGGGTGCTATGGTGGCAGCCGTTTTTGTGCCATTAATTATAAAACAACAACGAGAAATGTTATGAATATCCATGAATATCAAGCAAAAGAGGTGCTGAGGTCTTACGGCGTACCTGTTCCACGCGGTGTGGTGGCTTACAGCGTTAAAGAAGCAGAAGTAGCTGCACAGGAATTAAAAAGCCCCGTACTGGTGGTGAAAGCCCAGATTCATGCCGGTGGCCGTGGTAAAGCAGGTGGTGTAAAGGTAGTGAAGAGCGTCGCGGAAGTGCGTGATAAAGCGCGTGATATGCTTGGCATGACGCTTGTGACACACCAGACCGGCCCAGAAGGCCAGGTGGTACGCCGTGTCTATGTTGAAGAAGGTTCCGATATCGCGAAAGAATATTATTTAGGGCTGGTGGTTGATCGTCAGACCAGCACTATCACCTTTATGGCTTCAACCGAGGGTGGTGTGGAAATTGAGGAAGTAGCAGCGGAAACACCTGAGAAAATCATTAAAGTATCGGTTGATCCAGCGACAGGCATTCAGTCGTTTCATGCCCGTAAAATGGCCTATGGCCTGGGGTTTGAGGGCGAGCAGGTGAAAAAATTCACCCAGTTTGCCCTGGCACTCTATAAAGCGTTTGTTGATACTGATGCCAGCCAGTTGGAAATCAACCCGCTGGTGCTGACTAAAGGTGGCGATTTAATTGCGCTCGATGCAAAATTCAATTTCGATGATAATGCCCTGTTCCGCCAGAAAAAAGTGGAAGAGATGCGCGATGAAGATGAAGAAGAGCCTTTGGAACGCCGCGCCTCCCTGTTTGGCCTGAGCTATGTGAAAATGGACGGCAACATTGGCTGTATGGTGAATGGTGCTGGGCTGGCAATGGCCACGATGGACATCATCAAATTGCATGGTGGTGAGCCTGCCAACTTCCTCGATGTGGGAGGCGGTGCTAATCGTGCGAAAGTGACGGAAGCCTTCAAGATTATTCTCTCTGACCCGAATGTGAAAGGGATTCTAGTGAATATTTTCGGTGGTATTATGCGCTGTGATATTATTGCCGAAGGCGTGATTGCAGCCGCAAAGGAAGTGGGGTTGAACGTGCCGCTGGTGGTGCGTTTGGAAGGCACCAACGTTGATCTTGGCCGGGAGTTGTTGAATAATTCCGGTCTGCCTATTGTTTCTGCTTCCGACCTAAGCCAGGCAGCAGCAAAAATTGTAGAAGCAACCCAAAAGGAGATAGCATAATGGCGGTTCTGGTTAACGCAAACACGAAAGTCATCTGCCAGGGCTTTACTGGCGCGCAAGGTACGTTCCATTCCGAACAGGCTGTAGCCTATGGCACAAAAATGGTAGGGGGTGTCACCCCAGGGAAAGGTGGCACAACCCATATCGGTTTGCCGGTGTTTAATACGGTGGCAGAAGCAGTGCATGTAACAGAAGCCAATGCCTCGGTGATTTATGTGCCACCGCCTTTTGCAGCTGATGCTATCCTGGAAGCGGTTGATGCGGAGCTGCCGCTGGTGATCTGTATCACGGAAGGGATTCCGGTGCTGGATATGATGCGCGTGAAGCGTGCCCTGCAAGGCAGCAAAACCCGCTTGGTTGGTCCAAACTGCCCAGGTGTTATTACTCCTGGTGAATGTAAAATCGGGATTATGCCTGGCTATATCCATAAACGCGGCAAGATTGGGATTGTCTCCCGTTCTGGCACTTTGACCTATGAAGCCGTGGCACAGACAACCGCCGTGGGGCTTGGCCAATCTACCTGTATCGGTATCGGTGGCGACCCTATCAATGGCACTAACTTTGTCGATTGCCTGGAAATGTTCCTGGCCGATCCTGAAACTGAAGCTATTGTGATGATTGGGGAAATTGGTGGTAATGCTGAAGAAGATGCGGCACAATTCCTGAAATCTTCCCCGATAAAGAAACCAACAGTAGGCTTTATTGCAGGCCGTACGGCTCCTCCAGGTAAACGTATGGGCCATGCTGGTGCCATTATTTCCGGCGGTAAAGGCGGTGCGGAAGATAAAATTGAAGCTATGAAAAGTGCCGGTATTGCCGTTGCTGCTTCTCCGGCTGATTTAGGAAAAACCATGCTGCAACTATTGTCTTAGCTAGTAGATTGTAGATTGTAGATGTTAGATGTTAGATGCGTATTCGTTCTAATATCTAACATCTAACATCTAACGTCTAATAGCTGACATCTAATGTCAGGTCTAGAAATACCATGTCAACTCCACTTAACTCCACTAGTTTCCTTTTTGGTGCCAACAGCACATTCATCGAAGAACTTTATCAGCTTTATCTCGAAAACCCGGATGTAGTAGACCCAAGCTGGCAGGATTATTTTGCAAGCCTTCCTCGGGCAAGCGCGCTTCCTGCGGCCTCTTGGGCGCCACGCACCCCTGCCATTGTTGGCTATGTTGACCCGGAAGCACTGGCTAAAGCTAAAGCGGCGGCCAAAAGTGCTGCCAGCCAGCAGCCGGATGAAAGTTCCGATTCCGTACGGGCGCATATGCTGATTAACGGCTACCGCACGCGTGGCCATTTCCTGGCAAACCTCGACCCGTTGGGGATTGAGGTGCACAAAACGGAAAAAGACGTGCATCTTGATCCGGCTTTTTATGGCTTTACTGAAACCGATATGGATCGGCCTATCGCCATTGCCGGTGAAGTGGAAGGTGTTGAAACCGCCACATTACGTGAGTTAATTGCGCTATTGCGGCAGATATACTGCCAGCATATCGGTGTGGAGTTCATGCATATCCAGCCGTTGGAACAACGGGAATGGTTGCAGGCGGAAATTGAGAATTTACGCACTAAGCCTCCATTTACTGCTGGGCAGAAGAAGGAAATCTTACAGAATATCATTGAAGTAGAATTGTTTGAGCAATTCCTACATGTCAAATTTCCTGGCAGCAAGCGCTTTTCGGTAGAAGGCGGCGAAAACGCCATTACGTCTGTGGATACGGTGATTAAAACTGCCGCCACACGTGGTGTGAAAGAAGTGATTTTAGGGATGCCGCACCGTGGCCGCCTGAACATGCTCACTAAAGTGATGGGTAAGCCCTATTATGCTATGCTGTCTGAATTCCAGGGCAATTTGGCGCACCCGGAAGATTTGAATATTTCTGGTGATGTAAAATATCATCTGGGCACCTCGTCTGACCGTGAGGTGATTCCTGGTCATATGGTGCATCTGTCTTTAACCGCCAACCCTTCACACTTAGAGGCGGTGAACCCGGTAGTAGCAGGCAAGGTGCGCGCTAAGCAAGGGCAAATGCACGATACGGAACGTCAACAGGTGATGGGGCTGTTGCTACATGGTGATGCTGCTTTTGCTGGGCAGGGTATTGTGGCAGAAACCTTGTCTCTCAGTGATCTGGCAGGCTATCGTACCGGCGGCACTGTGCATATTATTGTGAATAACCAGATTGGCTTCACTACCAGCCCCAAAAATGCTCGCGCTTCCCGTTACCCAACGGAGGTAGCGAAAATGGTGGAGGCCCCGATTTTCCATATTAATGGTGATGACCCGGAAGCAGTGGTACATGCCAGCCGTATTGCAGCGGAGTTCCGCCAGAAATTTAAGAAAGATGTGGTGATTGACGTGATTTGCTTCCGTCTGCACGGCCATAACGAAACCGATGAACCGATGTTCACACAGCCGTTGATGTATAAGCAGATTGCTGAACATCCCACGGCTGTTAACGTCTATTCCGACCAGTTAATTGCTGAAGGTGTGCTGACCGCCGAAGAGCTCGACAGCATGAAGGCCAATTTCCGTGCCTTCCTGGATACGCAACTGGAAGAGGCGCAACGCTACAAGCCGAATAAGGCAGACTGGCTGGAAGGCAAATGGAGTGGTTTTGAGAAACCGCAAGAAGGTGTGCCCGTGCAGGAAATAACCGGTGTGCCGCTTGCTACGCTCAAGCAGATTGGGCAGGTGCTCTCTGCAAAACCCACCTCGTTCCATCTGAACAGTAAAGTAGCTCGCCAGCTGGATGCTAAACGCAAAATGATTGATACGGGCGAAGGCATTGACTGGGCTACGGCGGAAGCGTTGGCTTTTGGCTCGCTGCTTGCAGAAGGCAGCCCGGTAAGGTTGAGCGGCCAGGATTGTGGCCGTGGCACCTTCTCTCATCGTCATGCCGTGCTGGTAGACCAGGAGACCGATGGGCGTTACCTTCCCCTTAACCACCTGGCTGAAAACCAGGCGCATTTTGAAGTGATCGACAGTAACCTGTCGGAATTTGCTGTGCTTGGGTTTGAATATGGCTATAGCCTGGCTGAACCGCAGGGGCTCACCTTGTGGGAAGCGCAGTTTGGCGATTTCTCCAATGGTGCGCAGGTGATTATTGACCAGTTTATCTCTTCCGCTGAAATTAAGTGGCTGCGTATGAGTGGGCTGGTGATGCTGTTGCCGCATGGCTATGAAGGCCAGGGGCCAGAACATAGTTCTTGCCGTATTGAGCGCTACCTGCAACTCTGTGCCGAAGACAATATGCAGGTGGTGAATTGCACGACTCCTGCCTCCTATTTCCACGTGTTGCGCCGTCAGATTGTACGGAAATACCGCAAGCCTCTGATTATTGCCACGCCAAAATCGCTGCTCCGAAGCAAATTCTCGACGCTGGCGGATATGGCGGAAGGCACCAGTTTCAAGCGGCTTATCCCAGAAACAACAGGGCTGGTTGCCGATGACACGGTGCGCCGTGTGGTGATTTCCAGCGGTAAAGTCTATTATGACCTCTTGGAGGCGCGTGAGAAACGTGGTATTAACGATGTCGCGTTACTGCGTATGGAGCAGCTTTATCCTTTCCCGAAAGACGAGCTGGCGCAGGAACTTTCTCGCTATACCAACGCCGAGGTGGTGTGGTGCCAGGAAGAGCCAAAAAATATGGGGGGCTGGTTCTTCGTGAATGAACGGATTGAGGAGGTGCTTGCCGATCTTGATGTGGCAGCCAAACGGCCCTATTATACAGGCAGGCCGAATGCCGCTTCTCCGGCAGCAGGATATTTACGGATCCATAATAAAGAACAAGCAGCATTGGTGGATGCGGCATTAAAGTAATAGGCGAAAACTAACAATAATAGGTGCAAAAATGACTGTTGATATTAAAGTTCCCCCTTTGGGCGAATCGGTAACTGAGGCAACCATTGCCAAATGGTTCAAGAAAGAAGGTGATGCTGTAAAAGAAGACGAGTTGCTGGTTGAGCTTGAAACCGATAAAGTGACGATGGAAGTAAATGCCGCCAGCAGCGGTACGCTGGGCTCCATTATTGCCAAAGAAGGCGAGGTGGTGAGCGTTGGTGCTGTGCTTGGCACTATCAACGAAGGCGCAACTCCAGCCGCAAAACCGGCAGAGGCCCCTAAGGCGGCGGCAGAAGCAGCACAAGCTCCAGTGGCTAAAGATGCCCATCCGCTTTCCCCGGCGGTGCGTAAAATTACCACCGAAAACAACCTGAATCCAGAAACCATCCCTGGCACCGGCAAAGATGGCCGTATCACCAAGGGTGATGTGCTGGATGTGCTGAATAAAGGCGGTGCGGTAGCAACAGCGAGTGCGGAAGCTGCTTCTTCAGCCAAGCCAGAGGAACGCGTGCGTATGTCACGCCTGCGTAAGCGCATTGCTGAACGCCTGAAAGAATCCCAGAACACTGCTGCTATGCTTACCACCTTCAATGAAGTGGATATGAGCGGTATTATCGCCTTGCGCAACCAGTATAAAGATGTGTTTGAGAAAAAACACGGTGTAAAGCTGGGCTTTATGTCGTTCTTCGTGAAAGCCGCTATTGCTGCACTGAAAGAAATCCCTACGGTCAATGCAGAAATTGATGGCGATGATATCATCTATAAAAACTACTATGATATTGGTGTGGCTGTTGGTACGGAACAAGGGCTGGTAGTGCCAGTGGTGCGTGATGCTGACAGGCTGTCTTTTGCCGGTGTTGAGAAGACCATTGGCGGTTTAGGTAAGAAAGCTCGTGATGGCAAGCTTTCCATGGCAGATTTAAGCGGTGGTACATTCACTATTTCCAATGGTGGCGTGTATGGTTCGCTGATGTCTACCCCAATTATCAACCCGCCACAATCGGCGATTATGGGCATGCATAAAACCCAGGAACGCCCAGTAGCCATTAATGGTAAAGTAGAAATCCGTCCGATGATGTATCTGGCACTCTCTTACGACCACCGTTTGATTGATGGCAAAGAGGCCGTAACCTTCCTGGTGCGGGTGAAAGAATGTATTGAAGCCCCAGAACGCCTGCTGTTTGATTTGTAAAAGGAGCTAACCTATGAGCGAGAATCCGTTTGATGTGGTAGTAATTGGTGGTGGCCCTGGCGGCTATGTGGCAGCTATTCGTGCGGCGCAGCTTGGCCTGAAAACTGCCTGTGTAGAAAAACGTGGCACCCTGGGTGGCACCTGCCTGAATGTGGGCTGTATTCCGTCTAAGGCTTTGCTGCAATCCTCTGAAATATATGAAGAAATCTCTCATAACGCCGCCAAGCATGGGGTGAAATGTGAGGGTGTCTCTGTTGACCTTGCTGCCATGCTGAAACGCAAAGACAAGGTGGTGGAAGATTTGTGCAAGGGCATTGAAGGCTTGTTCAAGAAGAACAAAGTGGCCTATTTCAAAGGGCTTGGCACTATCACTGCTCCTGGTGAAGTGAAGGTGGAAGGCGAGAATGCTGCAACGCTGAAAGCTAAAAACATCATTATCGCTACGGGTTCCGACGTTATGCCATTGCCAGGCGTGACTATTGATGAAAAGCAGATTGTTTCTTCTACCGGTGCGCTTTCCCTGCAATCTGTGCCGAAAAAGATGATTGTGATTGGTGGTGGGTATATTGGCCTGGAGATGGGGTCGGTATGGCGACGCTTAGGCGCGGAAGTGACCGTAGTGGAGTTTCTTGATACCATCGTGCCAGCAATGGATGCAGAAATTGCTCGCCAGCTACATAAGACGCTAGAAAAACAGGGCATGAAGTTCCGTTTAGGCACCAAAGTCACCGCTGCCACCACAGGTGAGAATGGGGTGGAACTGACGCTAGAGCCGTCTAAAGGTGGTGAGAAAGAAACAGTTACTGCCGATATCGTGCTGGTATCTATTGGCCGTAAACCCCATACTGAGAAGCTTGGGCTGGAAAATGTCGGTGTGAAATGCGATAGTCGTGGTCGTATTGACGTGAATGCTCATTTTGAAACCAGCGTGAAAGGCATTTACGCGATTGGCGACGTGATTGCAGGCCCGATGCTTGCTCATAAAGCTGAGGAAGAAGGTGTGGCAGTGGTAGAAAATATTGCAGGCCAGTCTGGCCATGTCAATTACGATGCGATCCCTGGTGTGGTCTATACCTGGCCAGAAGTGGCGACTGTTGGTAAAACAGAGGAAGAGCTGAAGCATGCTGGTATTTCCTATAAAACAGGCAAATTCCCCTTCCTGGCTAACAGCCGTGCGCGTGCTGTGGGGGATACGGAAGGCTTAGTGAAAATCCTGGCCTGTAGCCGTACCGATCGGGTGCTGGGTGTGCATATCATTGGCCCTGATGCGGGTACGCTGATTGCTGAAGCCGTGCTTGCCTTAGAATATGGTGCTTCCTCTGAGGATATTGCCCGCACCTGCCACGCGCACCCTACACTGAATGAAGCCGTGAAGGAGGCAGCCCTGGCTGTTGAAGGCCGCGCTATCCATATGTAGATGTCAGATGGTAGATGTTAGAAACCATTCACTAATATCTAACATCTAAAGTCTAACATCTAGCACCTAAAATCTAAAATCTAAAAAGCATCATGCCTACACTCTCCCCCTTAGTTCCTACCAGTTTTCCTGAACTTCCTGCCATTGCTGGCGTAAAGCTTGCTGCCGGGAATTGCGGAATCCGCTATAAGGAGCGCCCAGACTTACTGCTTGTGGAACTCACTGAAAATACCACAGTCGCTGGGGTGATGACTACAAGCTCTATGCCAGCAGCACCGGTAGAATGGTGCAAAACTGCACTAAAGCGAGGAAAAGCCCGTGCGCTGGTAGTAAATTCTGGTAATGCCAATGCCTTTACTGGGGAAGCAGGGAGAATCTCCGTGCAAAATACAGTAGAGGCTACAGCTGCACTACTTGGCTGTAGCACCGAGGAGGTGTTGGTGGCTTCTACCGGGGTGATTGGTGTGCCACTTCCCGACCATAAAATTACCGCGCAACTTCCTGCCCTGCACCAGAGTGCCGGTGAAAACAACTGGGAAGCCGCTGCGCGCAGCATCATGACTACCGACACCTTCAAGAAACTGGCTACCCGCACAGCTATCATTGACGGCGTGCCGATTACACTCAGCGGTATCGCCAAAGGTTCTGGGATGATTGCGCCTAATATGGCGACCATGCTTGCCTTTGTCTTTACTGATGCAGCCATTCCTGGCGATGTGCTACAGGAAATTTTCAGCATTGGCTGTGACCGTTCGTTTAATTCTATCACTGTCGATAGTGACACCTCCACCAATGATGCAGCCTTGATCTTTGCGACCGGACAGGCCACACATAAGGCGATTTCGCATAGTGCAGAGCCCCACTTGCAGGATTTTATTGCTAAGTTGCAGGATCTGTTGATTGAACTGGCGCAACTGATTGTGAAAGACGGGGAAGGTGCCAGCAAATTTATCAGCGTTACCGTGAAAGAAGCAGAGTCGGAAGCTGCCGCTCGCCGTATGGGCTTGGCTATTGCTAATTCGCCACTGGTGAAAACCGCTATTGCTGGCGAAGATGCCAACTGGGGCAGGCTGGTGATGGCAATAGGAAAATCCGGGGAGAAGGCTATACAAGAGAAAGTAAATATCACTATCGGTGGCGCGTTGGTGGCTGTAAATGGTGCGGTAAACCCCAGCTATATGGAGGCTTCCACGGCTCTCTATATGAAAGGGCAGGTAATTGATATTATCGTGGGTGTAGGGGCAGGAAATGCCCAGGCCACTGTCTGGACATGCGACCTGACCCATGGCTATATTGATATTAATGCTGACTATAGAAGTTAATTTTTCTTAATTTTCTATTGACAGTTTGAGTGCATTCATGCAACAATAGGTGATCATTGGTGGCATTGGAGGAGAAGGCTATGGCAATTGAAATCGCACAAGATTCACGTGCATTACACTACAACGATGCCGTTAAGGGAGCGTTTAGCACGGTTGACATTCAGGCGTTGCGCTTGGCATTGATAGAGGCTAAGAATGCTGGTGTTGCTGTGGATACGGCACTAGAGGCATTGGCGCAGCGCGAGCGAGAAGTCCTGTCGGCAGAAGAAACACAGAAACGCCGTGAAAACAACGAACTTCCCCTTACACGTGATGAAGTGTTAGGTCTACAATTCCTTGAAGCAGTTGTGGCCGGTGATAAGAGGGCTATTGATGCCTTGCTTGCCGACGAGAACTATAACCCAAATGTGCTCTTTAGCGGCAATGTGCCGATCCGTACACCAGCAGGCGATGTTCTGCCTATCCTGACGGACGGAAAGGCGTTATTGCATCTCTTGCCGGCTGTTGTAACCCACAGCCCTATGAGCACGGATGAAGTGAAGGATGTTGTAACCCGGTTGGTTACGGAGAAAGAAGCTGCGGTTAATCAGGTTTCAGCTGAAGGCAAGACCGCTCTTGATTATGCCGTTGAATCTGCAAGTGATAAAGCGGTTCTTTTTAGGGAGAATGCGCTTGCCATGGTAGATGCGTTGCTTAGCCAGAACGCCGTTGTTTCTAAAAATACGGTTACGTTAATCGTTAAGCATAATAGTACCGACATCGCCAATCATATACTATCGCATTATAGTGCTACTGTTGATCAGGAGGTGTTGCCTGCGTTCCTCCGCTGGGGCGAGAACCATAGTATCAGCGTGTTTGGCGAGCGTTCTCCTTTCAGCTATATTCAAGAGGTGCATGAGGCTAAGATAGCTATGCTTCCACCTCAGCTGGTCAGACATTTGTAAACATACCATGTTCTCCGCTTGTGGCCCTGAAGAGGAACATACATTTTTGCCACTCACGTATGTGGCAAGTGTTGCCCTCGTTGATGCTGATGACCGTATATTGCTTGCTAAGCGGCCAGAAGGCAAGCCGATGGCCGGATTATGGGAGTTTCCTGGTGGCAAGTTATACCCACAGGAAGCACCAGAGGCTTGCCTGATTCGAGAGCTGAGGGAAGAGCTTGGCATTACTACCTTCCGCAGTTGTCTCGCTCCGTTTAGCTTTGCTTCCCATCGTTATCCTGAGTTCCATCTGGTTATATTTCTGTTTCTATGTAGAAAATGGGAGGGAGTTGTGTTGCCAAGGGAAAAGCAGGAATTGGTATGGGTTTCACCTGCGCAATGTCGACACTATCCAATGCCGGCAGCCAATAGTGCTATAGTGGCCATGCTGCGCGGCATAGTATAACCTCAGTGTTGGATAAGCACGGCTACACTATATCGCTGTGCAACAAAAATTAACACTTTTTCCTCTTTTGGGGTATATTTTATTAATAAACTTGATTTTCAACTTGCTACTCACCTGAAAAATGTGCAATTATTGAAGGAGAGAAAAAGCTGTTATGGCTTATATAATTTTTCCAAATGCACGGAATAGTTGTATGTTCATCTTTAAGGAAGGAGCTTAATATAATGCGTGTGTTATTAGTAGAAGATGACACTTCAACAGCCCGGGCTATTGAGTTAGCTTTAGCGTCTGAAGGGATCATCTGTGACACGGCTGCGCTGGGAGAAGAGGGTCTGGAAATAGGTAAAATCTATGACTATGACATTATTATCCTGGATCTCATGCTTCCTGACATTGATGGATATGAAGTGTTGTTGCGTTTGCGGTCTGCCAAGGTTAAGATTCCTATTCTAATTCTTTCTGGCCTTTCTGGAGCTGATCAGAAAATCAAAGGGTTAGGTTTTGGTGCCGATGACTATCTGACCAAGCCTTTCAATAGGGGTGAACTCATTGCCCGTATCCAGGCAATAGTCCGCCGCTCTAAGGGGCATTCTGAGTCAGTGCTACGCTTCGATAAAGTATCTGTCAATCTTGATACCCGTACCGTAGAGGTGGATGGCGTGCCATTGCATCTTACCAGCAAAGAATATGCTATCCTGGAACTGCTTGCCATGCGTAAAGGCACGGTACTCACCAAGGAAATGTTCTTGAACCATCTTTATGGTGGAATAGACGAGCCTGAACTTAAAATCATTGATGTGTTTGTCTGTAAATTACGGAAAAAATTAGCTGAGGCCTCTGGCGGTATCAACTATATTGAAACTATCTGGGGTCGAGGCTATTTGCTGAAAGAGCACCATGCCCCCAGTCAGTCAACACAGGTCGAAGAAGTAGACAATTTCTCCAGCGCAGGATAATCGGTATTTTCGCCCTCCTCTCTATAGTGTGTAAGGAGGGTGGCTACCCACACTTGACATCGTTGTATAAACACTCTATCAGTCTTGGATAAGTGATTCTTATCCAAGACTGTAGTTTATTAGGAGCAACGACGTGACAGAACAGGCAACGCTACCCACCAAGCCTCCTGCACCTCACTATCTTGGGCACCGTGAACGGTTACGGGCACGGTTACTTGCCTCTAAGAAGGGTACGCTGCCTGATTATGAAATTCTAGAAATGTTATTATTTGCTACTAAGCCGCGTGGTGATACCAAGCCACTAGCTAAGCAACTTATCACAGAATTTGGCAGTTTTGCACGGGTAATAAATGCCCCGCCTGAAGTCCTTAAAAAAGTGAAAGGGGTTGGAGATGGGGTGGTTGCCACCTTCAGGATAGTACAAGAAGCCTCCATCCGTTTGATCAAAGAGGAGGTAACAGAAAAAACCGTGTTACAATCCTGGAAATCGCTGCTTGATTATTGCCGGGCAACAATGGGGCATTTAAAAACCGAGCAGTTTCGGGTGCTGTTTCTTGATACCAAGAACCAGGTGATTGCGGATGAGCTACAAGAGGTGGGCACCATTGACCGCGCCGCTGTCTATCCACGCGAAATTGTTAAACGGGCACTGTATCTAGAGGCTGCTTCGATTATTCTGGTGCATAACCACCCTAGCGGTGATACCAAGCCCTCCCGTGCTGATATTGACATCACCAAGCAGATTATTGCTGCGGCAGGAACGGTGAATATCCAGGTGCACGACCACGTAATTATCAGCCACAAAAGCCACTATAGTTTCAAAAGCAACGGGATTATTTAACCTCTGCGCCATATTGTGGTGCCGTCGGGCTTATCTTCCACTATCACCCCTTCTGCTTTAAGCATATCGCGAATACGGTCTGCTTCAGCAAAGTTACGGGCTTTCTTGGCGGCAATCCGCGCCTGTAGCTGCGCTTCAATGGCTGCATCTTCGCCCTGCCTAAACCACTGTTCTGGTGTTTCGTGCAACAGCCCTAAGAACTGCGCGGCCTCCCGGAATGTGGCAAGCAATGCAGGCTCGGCGTTTTTGCGGATCTCCCTGGCTAACCCATGCAAATAAGCCAGCGCTTCCGGCAGGTTTAGGTCATTCCCCAAAGCGGCCAGCACTTCGCCTGGTATGGCAGCGGGGGGGAGCGGAGCCGTATGCTCGGCAAATAACCGATAGAACCCATCCAGTGACTTTTTGGCGTCATCCAGTGCCTTATCATTAAAATCCAGGGGTTTGCGATAATGTGTTGAGAGTAACACATAGCGTATCGTTTCCCCCTTTACGCCTTGCTCCAGTAACTCCTCTACGGTGATAAAGTTCCCCAGCGATTTGCTCATCTTCTCGCCATTGACCGTGAGGAATCCATTATGCACCCAGTAATTAGCAAAAATCCCCTGCGGGTGTGCGCAACGGCTCTGCGCTATCTCATTCGTGTGGTGAGGAAACATCAAATCAGCGCCACCACCATGAATATCAAAACTTTCGCCCAAATAACGGTTGCTCATTGCCGAGCACTCAATGTGCCAACCCGGCCGCCCTTTTCCCCAAGGGCTATCAAACACCGCCGATGGATCATCGCCTTCTTCGGCGGGTTTCCATAAGACAAAATCTCCTGCGTGCTTTTTAAGCAAGGAAATTTCTACCCTGCTGCCCGCAACCATATCGGCAATATTCCTGCCAGATAATGCGCCATAGTGCGGATAGCTCTCCACAGAAAAATAGACATGCCCAGCATTCACATACGCGCACCCCGCTTGCAGCAATGCCGCAATCATCGTAATCATGTCGTCAATATGGGCCGTGGCTCTTGGCTCAACGGTTGGTGGCAGGCAGTTAAGTGCCTGCATATTGGCATGAAACAATGCGGTAATACGTTCGGTTAGGTGGTGAATTGCCTCGCCATTTGCTTTTGCCGCCATAATGATTTTGTCATCGACATCGGTAATGTTCCGTACATAGGTTACCTGGGGGTAATGGTAGCACAACAAGCGGTACAGTATATCATATACCACTACCGCTCTGGCATTGCCAATATGGGGCTGGTCATAGACGGTAGGGCCGCAGACATATATACGGACGTTGCTGGCATCCAACGGAACAAATGTTTCTTCAGTGCGCGTAAGTGTATTGTAAAGTATAATAGGCATCGTCAACTAATGGGAATTAGATATGTGGTTGGTGCTGTATGCAAACCCTATGATAGGGTTTTATCCTAAGGCGCGCTGATATTCAATATTTTTGACCCCTTACTAGCTTTCACGCGAACATTCACTTTGCTGCTGTCAGCATCACGGCCATCCGCGCTGTCATATGCAACTCCAGCTTTTCTAGGCAGTAGAGTTTCTCATCCAAATAGGCTTTCGTCACCAGATGGCCATCCTGCGTGTTCTCCTGTATTTCAAAGGCAATAGCTTCGGCCTGCATCTCGCTAAACCTGCGCGATTTCAGCCGTTTGGCAATAGAGAGCGCGTCTATAATAACGCTTGTCATAAAAAATCCGTCTGTTCTTTAATTCGATATCGTATAATTATACGACAAATGATTACGTTTGTCAAAGCGATTTTTTATTGCATTGTGCTTATAATATACTTGTTTAAACCAGGGGAATATGGCACTATACATCCCCAATTATTAAAGTTTAAGGATATGATATGCGCACGGCACGCCTTTCACGCACCACCAAGGAGACTTCTATACAGGTGGAGCTCAACCTCGATGGCACGGGGCAGTATACGGTTTCTACCGGTATCGGCTTCCTTGACCATATGTTGGAACAACTCTCCCGCCATAGCCTGATTGACTTGGACGTGCAGGCCAAGGGTGATCTGCATATTGATTTTCATCATACCACCGAAGATACGGGGATTGCGATAGGGGAGGCGTTTTCCAAGGCACTGGCTGACCGCAAAGGCATCACTCGTTATGGCTCGGCCCATATCCCGATGGATGAGACGCTAACACGTGTTACGCTTGATCTTTCTAACCGGCCCTATCTTATATGGAAAGTGCCATTTAGCCGCCCGAAATTGGGCGATATGGATACTGAGCTGTTTAAAGAATGGTTCCAGGCGTTCGCGCAAGGGGCAGGCGTTACACTGCATGTGGAGAATCTCTATGGCGAAAATAACCACCATATTGTAGAATCTTGTTACAAGGGGCTGGCACGGGCACTACGTGAGGCTATCACCATTGACCCGCGTAAAAGCCAAGATGTCCCCTCTACCAAGGGTATGCTCTAAGCATAGGGGGAAGACATGAAAATATTTACGGTTTATATTAAGCAAGAATCTGCTGAACCTATTGAAACAGCTACGTTTATAGAAGAAGGATTCTCGCTATTTGCTTTCATGTTCAACATATTCTGGGCACTCTACCACCGTATGTGGTTGGTGGCTGGCGGCGTATTTCTTGTAAACAGCCTGCTCTCTTACGCGCAGTTACACGGGCTTCTGAGTGCTGAAGGGGCACTTATAGTGAATATCGGCATGTTAACTATTATTGGTTTTGAGGCATCAGATTGGTATCAGGCGGCTCTTAAACGGCGTGGCTATATTCTGCTTGATATCGTCAGCGGCCCCAATATGGAGCAGGCACAGCAACGGTTTTTTGACTATTACATTACACAATCAGCCATGAGAAACGCATGACAGCAGTGATTATTGATTATGGCTCTGGCAATTTACGTTCGGTGGCTAAAGCCTTAGAACGGGTGGCAGAGGGGCGTGTAACGGTGGTGGTATCTTCCAAGCCGGAGGACATACGTGCAGCAAGCCATGTGATATTGCCGGGCGTTGGTGCCTTTGGCGATTGCCGAAAAGGGCTTAATGCTATTTCTGGCCTTGAAGAAGCGTTGGAAGAGGCGGTGCTACGGCAACGAAAACCCTTCTTAGGTATTTGCGTGGGCATGCAGCTTCTGGCGGATAAGGGGTTGGAGCATGGCGAACATAGGGGCCTTGGCTGGATTGCCGGTGAGGTTGTGCCGCTTTTGCCAGCAGATCCGTCCCTCAAAATTCCGCATATGGGTTGGAATACCATCCATATTACCCAACCACATCCAGTATTACACGGTATTGAGAGTGATATGCACGCCTATTTTGTGCATAGCTACCACTACCGCCCTGCCAATGATAAAACCGTACTGGCAACGGTGGATTATGGCGAAAATATTACCGCCATTATTGGCCAAGATAACATCATTGCTACCCAGTTTCATCCGGAGAAAAGCCAGGAAACCGGCTTACGGCTGCTCTATAACTTCCTGCAATGGAATCCTTGAACTTTCAAAACCCTATATCCTATTTATGGCTAATATATTAATAGAAAAACTTGATACGTTCCGCACAACCGACCTGGCGGAACTCTGCGATGCCACAGAAGCAACGATCAAAGATACTTTTGGCTTCAGTATTGGTTTCAACCGTTCTGAGACCCCCGTGCGTGAACGGCTTGAGAATTATTTTAAAGGTGTGTTGCTGGTGCCAGAGCGGCAGTTGATTGTTGGTCGTTATGATGACACGATTTGCGGTTCTATCCAACTGGTTAAACCTCCTGCCAGCAACCAGACATCGGCATTTGCCGCCTCGGTTGATAATCATTTTGTGGCACCGTGGGCGCGTGGGCATGGTATTGCGCGCAAATTGCTGGAAGCTGCGGAAGAGGAGGCACGTCATTGTAACTTCACGTTGCTCAAGCTAAGCGTGCGTGCCACCCGTGAAGCTGCCATCCATCTCTATGAAGTGTGCGGTTATACGCGCTGGGGGACGCTGGATAAATATGAAATCATGGCCGGACAGATGGTCGCCGGACATTTTTATTACAAAGATTTATAGGTGTATACTGAAACCACGTGAAGAGTGGTTTCAGTATACACCTTATTTTTGCGTTCCTGCATTATGTATCTTTAGATACATCTAAAGATGTATTGCAGGGGGAAATGCCGCGCAATGCCTGCTTTATGCAGCATTGCTTGCATTGGAGCATAGTCTGCTCACATTGCAACCTAACCAATTCTTGAACTGTGAGCAGTATATTGTTATGATTCTTTACCCTGCAATTGATTTAAAAGATGGCCAGTGTGTCCGCTTGCTGCGCGGCGAGATGGATAAGGCTACTGTGTTTTCCAACAACCCGGCTGCGCAAGCTAGAAGCTTCCAGGATGCTGGCTTCACCTGGCTGCATATTGTTGATCTAAATGGTGCTTTTGCAGGAAAGCCGGTTAATCATGCCGCAGTGGAATCGATTCTCAAAGAAATCACCATCCCAGCGCAGCTAGGGGGGGGCATACGCGATATGGCCACCATTGAACGCTGGTTGGCAGCAGGTATCAGCCGTGTTATCTTGGGTACGGTGGCACTACGTGATCCGGCACTGGTCAAAGAAGCCTGTCGTTTATTCTCTGGCCGTATTGCTGTGGGTATTGATGGCAAAAGCGGCAATGTGGCAGTGGAAGGCTGGGCGGAAGACTCCCATATGCAGGTAGTAGATCTGGCCCTGCAATTTGAGGATGCAGGCGTTACCGCTATTATTTATACCGATATCAACCGTGACGGGCTGCTTACTGGGCCTGATCTGGAAGGCACACGAGCACTGGCCAAACAATTAAGCACGCCAGTGATTGCCTCAGGTGGCATGTCATCGCTTGAAGATATACGCCGTCTTAAAGTGCTGGAGGCTGAAGGTATTCATGGGGCGATACTAGGGCGGGCACTGTATGACGGGCGGATCGACCCAAAAGCTGCCTTGGAGATTGCCCATGCTTAAAACCCGTATTATTCCCTGCCTGGATGTGAAAGATGGTCGGGTGGTGAAGGGCATTAACTTCCTGGGGCTCCGTGATGCGGGCGATCCGGTGGAACAGGCAAAGCTCTATGATGCACAAGGGGCAGATGAACTCTGCTTCCTGGATATTTCCGCTTCGAGTGACAGCCGCGATATTTTGTACGATACCGTATCGTTGGTTGCAGAACAATGCTTTATGCCGCTGACTGTTGGTGGCGGTGTGCGGAAAGCGGAAGATATTCGTAAGCTGCTTCTGGCTGGTGCAGATAAAGTCTCGATCAACACTGCTGCTGTACATAACCCTGATGTAGTGCGGGAAGCCGCAGAGAAATTTGGTTCGCAGTGCATTGTGGTGGCGATTGATGCGAAATCCACTGGCCCAGGGAAATTTGAAATATTCACCCATGGTGGTCGCAATGCTACCGGTATTGATGCCGTAGCATGGGCGCAGCGCATGGCAGCCTATGGTGCCGGTGAAATTCTCCTCACCTCAATGGATCGTGATGGCACGAGAGCAGGGTTCAACCTGCCGCTCACACGGGCCGTAGCGGATAATGTCACCATACCGGTGATTGCATCAGGTGGCGTTGGCAGTTTGCAACATCTGATAGAAGGGGTAACGGAAGGGCATGCCTCAGCCGTGCTTGCCGCTTCTATTTTCCATTTTGGTGAAGTGCGCATTAATGACGCAAAACGCGCTATGCAGCAAGCAGGGATTCCAGTGAGGATATAATGACAACAATGGATACAACCTTAGAGCAGCTCTATAGGGTTATTAAAACCCGTCAGGAGGGTGATCCGGCTGCTTCCTATACCGCCAAGCTTTTCCATAAAGGCACGGCGAAAATTGCCCAGAAACTGGGAGAAGAAGCGGTGGAAACGGTGATTGCTGCTATGCAAAAAAATCGTGCCGAAACCATAGCCGAAAGTGCTGATCTGCTTTTTCACTTGCTGGTACTGTGGGTGGATCAGAATGTCACGCCGGAGGAAGTGCTACAGGAATTACAGAAACGGCGCGGTATTTCTGGCCTGGATGAAAAAAAATCACGGAAGGGAGAGTAGCATGTACGACGAACAGAATGTTTTTGCCCGTATCATACGGGGAGAGTTGCCCTGCAATAAAGTCTATGAAGACGGCAAGGTGTTGGCATTCCATGATATTATGCCTGATGCCCCGGTGCATGTGCTGGTGGTTCCCAAGGGGGCATATTGTTCGTTCCATGATTTTACCAACCAGGCTGCGAGTGAGGTGGGGGAGTTCTTCCAAACCGTACAGACTATCGTGGAACAGCTAGGGGTTGAGGATGCTGGTTACCGCCTTATCACCAATCATGGCAGTGATGCGGCCCAGAGTGTGCCGCATTTCCATGTGCATATTCTAGCGGGTAAACCGCTGGGGGGGTTGCTACCATAACTTAAACAAATTTGTGCATTTTCAGCAAAAATCTTAACCTTTTTAACATTATCTGGGCAAAAAACCTATTTTTATTAACGCTTTATTAATGAAGTCATAGTAAGTTCTGCATGATGTTATCTGACCTTAGGGCAGGAATGCTAATATTATTACATTGGAGCTTACGTGTATGGTTATGTTTAGAAATGTACAGTCTTATTTATTAAATGCGTCAGCTACCCAAGCAGGAGAAGAAAAGGATTTGATGTCCGATGTTCGCTATATCCGCAAGTCGTGTGCGTTGATTACGGAAGCATTGCAGAAAGGCTGTGATGTGATGCATATGCCAAATGGTGATGTCATTATTACCGAAGTGCGCACCCTCACCTACCAATATCATTGGGATGAGAAAAAAGGTAAAATGGTGCGGGTGCAGTCGGGCGCACGTTTGCGTAAATCCAAGGCCAAACAGGAAAGGGCCCTGGCCGCGCAAGAACAGGATGCTACAACAAATGAAGCTGTCTGCCAGGTTGAGGAAATACTCTATGATGAGGCTGTATAGCAAGTCGCTATACTAATAAACAGCAGGCCTCTGTTACAATGTGGACGGCAGGTCTGCGCATATTGCTGGCAATGTGCAGGGCTTTGGTTTCCGCACGCTTTTTTAGAGCGTTGTCTTCTGCCATAGCTTTGCAGGTGGCTGCTAGCTTTGCCAGGTCGTTATCGTTGTGCGCCATCAACATATGCCCCACCCCCGCTCTCATCAGTGATGCCCCATTAGTTTTCTGCTCCAGATGTCGGCACAGTACCAGTTGTGGCACGCCAAGGCGCAGGGCGGTATCAGCGGTTCCCATACCGCCATGATGGATAAGCAATGCACGGTCTGGCAAGATGTCGGCTAACGGTTGTGGTGTCTCATAAAGATGAATAGTATCTGCTGTCAGGGGCGCGATGTCGCGGTTTAACTGGCGGATATAGCCATCACATCGCACCGTAGAGGCTTCCAGTGCCTTCAAAATGGCAGGCAGTTTGGCATCTTCCCCCATTAAATAAAAAAAGGCTTGCGGGCTATCGTTGTTAGTCGGCTGTCGGAAAGCAGGTAATGGGGTGGTAAGTGGCCCTATTGCTGCTTCCGTGCGGTATTCGGCATAACAATCAAGCTCTGGCAGTACGCACACAAAGTTTTTGTCCCCGCCAAAGAGATCGCCAACAAAGGCAACGGGGGTAAGATTCAATGCCTGTTGTACGGTCTGCACGGCATTAAGTAAGGCCTGTTCATGGGCTTTGCTTGCGTCACTGATGGTTTTATCCCAGAAGCGGATACTGGGCAAGTTGCGCCCCACAGGTGGCATGGAGAAGCCTGTGCCGATGGTAACGGTAGGAATAACCCCGCGTGTTACCATGGACAATGTGGGGGAGAATTCAGCAACAACCAGGTCTGGCTTTACCTTTGCCAGTAAATCTTGCCAATAGCGCCCTAATGTCATAAGCTTCGGTATATCAATCAATCCGCCTATCTGGAACACATCAGCCAGCGTATCAGTGCGGATATTTCTATCCCAGGTGGAAGGCAGCCGGATATAGGGAGCCTGTATTACCGCTAGGCCGGTATTCTGCCACAAGGCGCGTGTTCCCTTGGCCTCCTTCAGTGCTAGCACCGGCTCATGTCCGGCATTCCGCAGTGCCAGAGCGAGTGGCACCAACATTGCCACATGTCCAAAGCCTGAGCCATATTCCCATGCAAGCAGAATTTTTGCCATATACCCTACTCTTCCTGTAGCCGTCCTTCATTAATGGTCACGGTGCGATGCATTTGCTTGGCAAGTGCATGATTATGGGTGACAATCAAAGCAGCAAGCCTCAATTCATGCACGCAATCCAGCAGCAGGGTGAAGATATTCTCGGCTGTATGCGGGTCAAGATTGCCGGTGGGTTCATCCGCCAGCAGCAACGCGGGAGAGCCAATCAGTGCGCGGGCAATAGCGGTGCGCTGTTGCTCACCGCCCGATAGTGCGGCGGGGCGATGCTCCATGCGATCCTTCAGTCCCACCCGTTCCAGCATAGCGGTGGCATTCTCCCGTGCCTGTGCCTTGCCTATTCCTGCAATCATCTGTGGTAGCATCACATTCTCCAATGCCGAGAATTCGGGCAGTAGATGGTGAAATTGATAGACAAAGCCAAGCTGATTACGGCGTATGGCAGTGCGTTCCGTATCTGATATGCCCGCACATTCCCTGCCATTGATCAAAATGGTGCCACTATTTGCCCGATCAAGCAAGCCAGCAATTTGCAGCAATGTTGATTTGCCTGAACCCGAAGGTCCCACCAGTGCCACCATCTCGCCTGCATGCAGGGTGAGTGAGGCATCCTGCAAGATATGTAATTCTTCGTCCCCCTGCCGGAAGCTTTTAGAAATATGTTCCAAGGTGAGTACAGTGTTATTCATAACGCAGCCCCTCCGCCGGATCAAGCCTGGCTGCCTTCCATGAAGGATAGAGCGTAGCCAGGAAAGAGAGCAGTAAGGCCATCAGTACCACTTTTACCACATCAAACGAATGTACATCAGCCGGAAGCTGGGAGAGATAGTAGATGACCGGATCAAACAAGCGGGTGCCGGTAAGTGATTCCAACCAGCCGCGGATAGTTTCAATATTCAGGGCAAAGCTGACACCAAGCACCAGGCCAAGCAATGTGCCGGTGACCCCGATTGCTGAGCCACACAGGAAAAATATCCGCATTACCATGCCACGCGTTGCGCCCATAGTACGCAGAATAGCAATATCCCTTCCTTTATCTTTCACTAGCATAATCAGGCTGGAAATAATGTTAAAGGCCGCCACCAGAATGATAAGGGTAAGGATCAGGAACATAACGCTGCGCTCGACTTGCAACGCGTTAAACAGATGGGCGTTTGTGAGTTGCCAGTCCACCACCTTCACAGTGCCCTGAAGTTGCTGGTAAATAGTGCTGGCAATGGTTTGCGCCTGGTTAGGGTCGGAGGTCATCACCTCCAGCGTACTGACCTGGCCTGGATAACGGAAGTATATCTGTGCGGCATCAAGGGGCATAAAAATAATACTGCTATCATATTCATACATGCCTGCGGAAAATAGTGCAACCACACGGTAGGCCTTCAAACGTGGGATCATGCCCACCGCCGTTGCCGTACCTTGTGGGGAAATGAGTGTGAGCATATCACCAGGCACTACATGCATAGCGCGCGCCAGTTCACTGCCAAGAATAACCGTGTCATTGCCAGTGAACTCATCCAAGCTGCCAGCAGCAATATTATTGGCAATTAAGGGTTTCTGGCGTAAATCCTCCAGCCGCACCCCTTTCACCAGTGCCCCCCCCGAACGGCCATTGGCAGTAATCATAACCTGGCCATCAATCATCGGGCTGACATGGGTAACACCGGCCAGTTGGCGTATCTGGTTGGCAACGGCATCAAAATTATCAATACCACGCGCTAGTCCATAAACCTGCACATGGCCGTTAAAGCCCAGGATGCGCCCCATCAGCTCTTTGTGGAAACCATTCATCACCGACATAACCACAATGAGTGCTGCTACCCCCAACGCCACCCCTAGCAGCGAAAAGGCGGCGATCACCGATACAAAC
The DNA here is from genome assembly GCA_964643145.1 of uncultured Rickettsiales bacterium. Lineage (GTDB taxonomy): Bacteria > Pseudomonadota > Alphaproteobacteria > Rickettsiales > Arcanibacteraceae > CAZXPG01. Next base: position 9,156 of record CAZXPG010000009.1, on the reverse strand, counting down.
CCTTCCTTGCGTTTGGCACGCAAATAACGAAAGGCAATCATACGTTCAAAGGGTGAAAACATGCAATATTCGGCATATATAAAAGTTAAGTTCAGTGTTGGGTAAGGCACAGCATAAAACAAGTTTTATGCCACGTCCAGTGGAGAAGAAAAGCTAAGGGAATTTTTATGAAATGATACGCGCCCTGATAAACTGCTTGACTCTGCCCCATTCTATTCCTATACACATATGTTTATGTTTTAGCATAAAAAATGCAGACCTATTCGTCTAAATAAGGCTAACAGCAAGGTTTTTATGTATTTGCTTCAAAAAATTGCCCCTCGTTTCATGGTTATGGCACTGCTTTCGGTATTCATCTGCTCTACGGCGGTTGCAGCACCCAAACGCCATTCGGCACCGCGTCCGGCCCCTGTGGCGGCGCAGGAGATACCCGCAAGTGGGAGTGTTGACTTGCTCGGTATCAAACGTGCGTTGCATTCTTTTCTGCCGAATGAAACTATTGGTGTAGAAATGGTCAATAAGGCCATTGCCCTCACCGGCAATATAAGCGGTGCAGATACAGCTCAGAAGGCTATGAAAATTGCCAAAGAATATGTGCCCGCCGATGCCCAGGTCTTAAACTTCATGCAGATTAAAACTGGCCAGCAGGTGATGCTGCGGGTGCGGGTGGGTGAAATCCAGCGCACCGCCTTAAAACGTATCGGTTTTAACTTGCAGGGTGTACGAAGAGCAGGAGATTACACCATTCCCTTTGCGACAGGCGGCGGTATAGGCCAGGCCGTGGGCAGTGCAGTATCCGATTCACAAGCTTTTGGTGTGGGCAGCATCATTTATAATTCCACCAACCTTGATTTGTCTGCCACCCTTGATATGCTTGAGCAGAATGGCCTGTTTAAAATGCTGGCAGAGCCGAATTTAGTGGCGGTATCAGGCGAATCGGCCAGCTTCTTGGCAGGGGGCGAGTTTCCGGTGCCGATTGCCCAATATGGTGACACGATTTCGGTCGATTATAAGCCATTCGGTGTGAAGGTGGGTTTCTCACCGCTGGTGCTTTCGGCAAATCGTATACGCCTAAACGTTGAGCCAGAAGTCTCTGAAATCAGCGCAGAAGGTGCGGTGCAAATTAAGGGATTCACTATTCCATCGGTGACATCGCGCCGTGCTAAAACCACTGTGGAACTGGCTCCAGGCGAAAGCTTTATGATTGCTGGCCTGATCAAAGATGATTTCCGCACTACTATCAACCAAGTGCCTGGTGTTGGCGATATCCCTGTACTCAGTGCCTTGTTCCGCAGCGCGGCGTTCCAGCGTAATGAAACCGAACTGGTGATAGCTGTAACTCCTTACATTGCCGATCCGGTGGCGAGTGATGATGTGCGTCTGCCTACCGATAATTTCCATACACCTAGCGTATTGGAAGGGGTGTTTCTTGGTGCGCTTTCTTCACGTACTGCCACCAAAAATGCTGTTGCACCCAACACCCAAGGGCTTGAAGGCCCTGTCGGATATATAGCGGAGTAATCATGAAACACAGTTTTGCCCTTATTGCCTGTCTTGCTCTTGTTGTAGGGTGTGCCCTGCCGGAAAGTGCTTATAAGAACCCTGGCCAGCCAGAAGCCCTGCTTGATAAATCAGCCGAGCGTGTGTCTTTCAGTTTGGCTCCCAAAACAGCGATTGCTGATTTAACCGCTTGGGTTGATAAAGACCAGCCTACCAGAGCCGAACTTTCCTGTTCTGCCGATAATCTCATGTGCCAGAGAGCGGAAGATGTGCTGCGTTCTTTCGCCGTTCCGTTTAAGCATATTGCGGCTAAGCAAAATAGCAGTGATATTGTGCTCGTCTATGAACGCATCACAGCGCGCAAATGTGATAACAGCTATATTGACAATCGTCACAATTTCCGTAATCTTCACCATCCTGCTTTTGGCTGCTCGGTGGCAAGCAATATTATGCAAACTATCAGCAATCCGCAGCAAATTATTAATCCGGCCTTGTCCGGGTTAAGAGATGCAGAGAAAGCCGTACAGGATGTTGACGCTTATCATAATAGCGCAAAATAACACACACTATATTTATTTAGAGAGAAATCATGGCGATAGAACGTACCTTATCCATTATTAAGCCGGATGCAACGCGGCGTAACCTGACAGGAAAAATCAATTCCTACTTTGAAGAAGGCGGCCTACGCATTGTCGCGCAGAAACGCATCCGTTTAAGCCGTGAACAGGCCGAAGAATTTTATGCTGTTCATCGTAAGCGGCATTTCTTCAACGATCTGGTAGAGTTCATGATTTCTGGCCCGGTGGTAGTGCAGGTGTTAGAAGGCCCAAATGCGGTAAAACGCAACCGTGAAATTATGGGTGCAACCAACCCCGAAGAGGCCGCTGCACACACTATCCGCAAAGATTTTGCTGAAAGCATTGAAGCCAATTCCGTGCATGGTTCTGATGCGCCAAGTGCTGCTGAGCAGGAAATTTCCTTCTTCTTTACAGAAGATGAAATTGTAGGCTAATGTTTCGCCTCCTCTGAACGCTCTCCTTATAGGAGGGAGTTCAGAGGAGGAAATAGTGCGCTAATTTCTTCCACCAATGCCTTGACCTCTTTTGCAGCTACACTGCTTGGGTCCGTTTCCGTGACACATCTCCCTTCCATCAGGCATGAAACGAATGCCACCCTGTTTCCCAGACGTGTGTTCAATGTTCCTTCCAACTGTTCTCCTATTTCTTTGGCAAGTTTGGAGTTGGCTGCAACGCGGTTCAGCACAATAGCCGTTTTCTTACGTTCTTTCTTAGCAAGTTCCACGGTGGCCTGGGTTGCCCATAGATCGGCGGGGCTGGGTTGTATGGGAATAAGCACAAGATCAGCCGCACGGATAGCTGTTTTGGCTTCAGTTTCCATATGGGGCGGGCTGTCAATGATGATGACATCATGCGTTGTTTGCAACCTGGCAATGGCGTTCGACACCTTCCAGCCAGTAGCAGATAGAAAACTCAGGCCGGTATAGCCTTCGCCGAGACGCTCGCTACGGATATGGTGCCAAGTGGAAAAGCTTCCCTGTGGGTCAATATCAATGGCGGCCACTCGCTTGCCGTGCTGGCTTAATGCCACGGCGATATGGGCGGCCAAGGTGGTTTTTCCAGCACCGCCCTTCTGCTGGGCAATGGTAATCACGAAAGCAGTCATAATGATGTGAATCCTGTTTAACGAGAAAAACTTTGATGCTACTGTAACACCATGTCTATTACTATTACAACCGGAAAAAATACGCTCATCACCCAGGCCGCTCATCTGCTGAAGGCAGGTGAGCTCGTCTGCTACCCGACAGAGACCGTCTATGCATTGGCAGCCGATGCCACCTCCGATGCTGCTATTAGCCGTATTTATGCCGCCAAAGGCCGGAATATCCACACTCCTCTGGCGGTGATGACGGCAACGCTTGCTAGGGCCAAGCAATTGGCTGTGTTTGACATGCGCGCCGAACTATTGGCCTCACGCTTCTTGCCAGGGCCGCTTACGCTGGTGCTGCCTGCGAAAGCGGATAATGGCCTTTCGCCGCTCCTGAACCGTGATTGCGCCACATTGGCCATACGCATCCCCGATCATCCGGTGGCACTTGCACTATTGCGGGAAGCTAGCCGCCCGATTGCCGCGACCAGCACCAATATTTCTGGCCAGCCCAGTGCCGTGCGGGTGGAGGATATCCCTGCCAATCTGCGTGCCGCTCTCGCTCTGATAATTGATGACGGCATGTCACCGCTACAAAAGGGTTCCACTATTGTTGATCTAACCCATGAAACACCCGCCCTATTGCGTGAGGGCACAATAGCTTACGCCGATATCATGGCCGTGCTTGATGGGGCTACCTGCCAAAATGGGTGTTAATAGCTTGTACTAGTCCATCAATAATCTTTTTGCGGTGTTTAGGGGTAATGAGTAATTTTTCTTCATTGCGGTTAGAAAGATAGCCCAACTCAAATAGCACAGCAGGCACATCCACACCTTTCAGCACCTTGAACCCAGCGAAACGGTGGGTATTGCGTAGCATTTCCACATGTTTCCCCAACTCGGCAATAGCACCTTCAGCAAAGGATGCTGATATATTGCGGGTTTCACGCTGCATAAGGTTGATCAAAATAGGGGCAACCTCTTCATTATCGGCAGAAAGATGAATGGTTTTCAGCGTGTCATCCTTGTTTTCTTCATTTGCTAATAATTCTGCCTCTTTGTCAGATGCCGTATCAGAAACCGTATAGACCGATAACCCTGACATGGCTTCTTTCGGGTGTGAATTAGCATGCAGCGAAATAAACAGATCGCCCCTTGCCTTGCGAGCCACCGCCACCCGTTCGCCGAGTGGAATGAAATAATCGCCATTACGTGTCAGTACCACCTTATAACCACCCTGCTTCTCAAGTGCGGCTTTCAATGCCCGCGCATAGGTGAGGGCAAGGTCTTTTTCATATATGCCAATAAAGCGGCCAAGCGTGCCGGGGTCATCACCGCCATGTCCCGGGTCAATCACAATGACAGGCACTTTAGGGGGGGATGGTATTGTGGGCCGCATTGCCACATGCGCTATCGGGGGCGGTGCCGTTACCTGTTGGCTGGGTTTCATAATCACCATCGGTGCTGGAACAGCCCGCACTGGCGCAAACGCCACTTCCAGCCGGTAGCTTTTTCCCTTATTGAGCGGATGAAGCGTAGCAGGGGATAGGGTAACGGGCTGCGAGAGATCCAGCACTATACGGACATTCACCCCCTCTTGAATGCCATGTCGTATGTTAGTGACAAGAGCTGTCTTGCCTTCAGGTTGATAGTGTATAGCAGAAGGGATTGCCCACTGATTGTTTTTTAGGTCAATTACCAAACGGGTAGGGTTTTTGAGGAGAAATACGTTATAGTTGGTTTTACCACTGATATCGACAACAAAACGCTGCCCTCCCTGTTTGTCGGTGAGTAGTTGGTAATGGGTGGCCATGGTTGCGCCCCAGGCGGTGGATAATGCCCCTAACGACAACATTACTGTTAGAAAGAGAGTGCGGAACAATGTTCGCATAAGAAATTTTCTCATTTATCTGAATTTTGGGCCGCTGATCCAGCATACAAACGACCGGCGCACGCCACGCGTTACCGGTGTTACTTTATGAAGCATATAGCTGGGAAATAGGAATAATGTACCTTTTTCTTTGGTAAACACGGTTTCCTCGTCGCTGGTTTTAAGGCGAAACTCGCCTCCTTCATATTCATCAGGGTTAGAGAGCTGGATAACCGCACTCAGCTTGCGCGGTGAAGCATCCCACTTATTGGTAATATCCATATGCCAGTTATAATGGCCACGTTGTTTCTCGTCATATAGCGTATATTGGCAGGATTCTGAGAACGCGGTTACATCAAAATTCCAGTGCTGAGCATTAAAATAGCTAATTATCTTCGACATACGCTGTATCAGCCATGCAAAGGACGGTTCATGGGGGGGGAACCATGCAATTTGCGAACGGCGATAATCGCTTAAGGTGCTGATATCAGTGGTTGCCTGGCTATTCTGGCTTTCGGCAATACGGGCATCGCCCCATTCACGCAAGAAGGCAATCTCTTTCTCGCCTGTAGATAGTGTTTCCCCTTCGGCAATAGTTGCAAAGTCAAATAAGGAATTGCATTGGATGAAATAGGTGTTCGCCGATAGGTCTGGCCCTGGCTCAATAAATACAGTCATAGGAATTAATATAACCTCAGTTTTGGATAAGCTTTGCTTATCCAAAACTGGCATGTTATTGAAAAATAATGTCAAAAAGCGTCGTTTTTGCCATTATTTTAAATTAATAATAACGTTAATTCTATGATAGGAAGCCAAAGGCTTCCTATCATATACTGGAACCACTCTTCAGGTGGTTTCGGTATAGTAATTTCGGTGTTGGATAAGTGTGACCGACCTAAAACTGAAATTACCCTATTCATATTTTCTTTGCAAGTGCACGCTTAAGCCTAAGGCATGTCCTAGAGGTGAAACAATCGATTTTTGTACAAAAAACAGAAGAAAGGGGAGGAACATGAAATCCCCCTTGCATAAAAGGGGAAAAAGTGGAATTATCTTTTCTTGTTTACGGATAGAATGTAAACACGGTGGATGCAGATAGCCACTCACGCTTTTAAAAAACCTAAAGAAAGAGCCGTCTGCTGCCGAGAAGAGTGAAGAAATACGTTGTAAGAAGAAATAAAAAGACGCACTGCTTAATTGGTTTACACATTGAGTGTTGAACAACAGGAAGCGCAGTGCAGGTTTTGTAGGAACAGATACACAGAATAATACATAACCAGGGCGTTTGTGTGCAATAACGACAACGCTATAAAAACTGAAGGGGAGACAACCCTCCCGTAATGGTTGCGATTATGAATCATTTGCTATCCCCATCTTAGGAAGGGTCAGGCACTGTATAGGTTTATGGCTATAACAAGACTCTAGGAGGACGGGTTGTTTTCCCTGGCATAAAACGGCATAGCCTCAGTCTACTTTTTATTTCCTTCGGACAACCTGATGGCCTTGCGGGCTATCTTGCGTGAGTTATGCAACCCGATGCAGCTATGCGAAGGAGTTTAATAGTAGATGCCAAAACAAATATTGATCGATGCCGTATATCCGGATGAAACCCGGGTAGTAATTTGTAATAACCGGCGCGTGGAAGAATTTGACTATGAAACTGCGGTTAAGAAACAATTAAAAGGCAATATTTATCTTGCCAAAGTCACCCGTGTTGAACCCTCTCTCCAGGCCGCTTTTGTGGATTATGGTGGCGATAAACATGGGTTCCTTCCCTTCTCTGAGATCCACCCGGATTACTATCATCTTCCCCTGTCTGATCGTGATGTCGCCGCTACGCTACCGGAAGGAGAGGCTGCAACAGTACAAGCGGAAAATATCGGCTTGCATATACGCTCCATTACCCCTCCTGATCTTTCCGCCGATGATAATGAAGAAGACGATCCTCTGTCTGTTGTTGCTACCACCGCCGAGGCAGTGGCCCTAGAGGATGCAATAGAGAATCAAGAGAGCAATACCACTTCTGAGGATGTAGATGAGGCTAGTGCCACCCCTGTAGCTATAAGCAGTGATGATGATAGTGATGACGATATCGACAGCATTGCAACCGATACAGAGGAGGATACGCTGCACGATGAAGCGTCAGAGGCGGCTCCCAAACGTTCGCAGCTTTATCGGCAGTATAAAATCCAGGAAGTCATTAAACGCAACCAGATTATCCTGGTGCAAGTGATTAAAGAAGAGCGGGGGAACAAGGGCGTTTCTCTCACCAGCTATATTTCACTGGCGGGGCGTTATTGCGTGCTTATGCCAAACAGCGAACGCCAGGGTGGTATTTCCAAGCGGATTGCAGCGATGGAAGACAGGAAACGCCTGAAAACCATTATTGAAAGCTTAGATTTGCCCGATGGCACCAGTGTGATTGTGCGGACGGCTGGCCAGGGGCGTGGCAAGGCCGAAATTAAACGCGATTACGATTATCTGGTACGGTTATGGAACAGTATCCGTGAGCATACGCTTTCCTCAAAAGCCCCTGCTTTCATTCATGCAGAGGGCGACTTGATCAAGCGATCTATCCGCGATATGTATGATACGGGCACTGATGAAATTCTGATACAGGGTGAGAAGGCGTATCGTTCGGCGAAAGATTTTATGACGATGATCATGCCAAGCCATGCGGGCAAGGTAAAGCAATATAAAAATAAAGTCCCGATCTTTTCACGTTATCAGGTGGATGAACAGCTTTCCTCGCTATATAGCCCTATTGCCACACTTGATTCGGGCGGTTATATCGTGATTAACCCAACCGAGGCGTTGATCTCTATTGATGTTAATTCGGGCCGTTCAACATCAGAGCGCAATATTGAGGAAACTGCCACTAAAACCAACCTGGAAGCGGCCGCTGAAATAGCACGGCAATTGCGGTTGCGTGACCTATCTGGCCTGATAGTCATTGATTTTATTGATATGAGTGAACAACGTAACCGCCGTGCAGTGGAACGTGCACTGAAGGAAGCGTTGGAAGCAGACCGGGCTAAAATTCAGATTGGCCGTATCAGCCTGTTTGGCCTGCTTGAAATGTCGCGCCAGCGTTTGCGTTCGAGTTTTGTGGAAGCCAATATGGTAAGTTGCCCGCATTGTGCAGGGCGCGGCATTATACGTGCTGCTGAATCAACAGCGGTGATGGCACTACGCGTTATTGAAAGTGAAGTCTATAAGGGCGATTCCGAAGCAATCAATATGTATGCGGCAGCCGATACGGTGATGTATATACTGAATGCCAAGCGTAAGGAACTGGCTGCTATTGAAGAGCGTTATGATGTGCGTATCATGCTTTTTCACGACCCCCATGCCAATGCCGATAGCTTCTCCACCGAGAAGGTGAAGCGCATTACTACCCCTAAAACAGAAACAACCTCGATGACAACACTCGAACCCTATACGCTTGAAGGGGAAGAAGAAAACGATACCCCTCCACCAGTGCGGCAGGAAGAGCGTAAGCAGGAAGAGCGTAAAAAGAACTGGCGGCGTACGGGTAGTGCTAATAGCACTAAAGCAGGTGGAAGGTCGCGTCGGGCGGTGGCACCACAGGCGGCAGAGGCCGATCCGGTAGCAACGTCTGATGCTGCTGAACAGCCCACGGAAGCTGCTGCTGCAACCGTGCCTGCCGCTGGAAATAATGGCACTGCTAAACGGACATCCCGTCGGCGTTCCTCGCGTCGGGGGGGCAAGCGTAACGCGCAACAAATGACAGAGAAACAAGAAGAAGCAACTATTCCGGCCGAGAATATTCCGGTGCTTGCTGCCGATCATAGCGATATTGTTGCCATACCCACCGAGGTGCTGGCCAGTGCTGATGAGCAGAAACCGGCGAGTGGCCGACGTAGATATCGTTATGGCCGTGGGCAAAACAAGGCTGGTGCTGCGGCGGTAGAGGCGAAGGTGGAAACCCGGGAGGATGTACCTGCCCCCAGGTCAGAGCCTGAATCACTACTGAAAGAATTGTGGAAACGTATCATAGACTAACCTCAGCCTACATAAACCTCAGTTTTTGGTAAGCCGCACCTATCTAAAACTGTCAACTATTTGAAAAATAATGATTCAAGGCGGCTTGAACCATT
>CAZXPG010000008.1:0-47219 GCA_964643145.1 uncultured Rickettsiales bacterium | reverse complement strand
GCATCTCGTTTACACCGAGAGGGTCGGCAGTTCGAGCCTGTCATCGCCCACCATCATCACCACAGATATGTTCCCCTTCAGTGCTTTTAAGGGGGTGTAGCTCAGTTGGTTAGAGCGTCGGCCTGTCACGCCGAAGGTCGCGGGTTCGAGCCCCGTCACTCCCGCCATAGCATTTTCCTTTCTTCTTGTCATCAGAACACTGCTAACGGATAGATTCTGTATAGAAAACGTTGTTTTTGCTGTTTACACGCCGCAGCCAGCGGAGTACATTCAGTTACCTTTTTTATATATCTTTTATCTGAGACATTTATGGCAGGACATTCCAAGTTTAAAAATATTATGCACCGGAAAGGCGCGCAGGATGCCAAGCGGGCTAAAACTTTTACTAAATTAATCCGTGAAATTATCACCGCTGCACGGCTTGGGCAACCAGACCCAGCCTTTAACGCCCGGTTGCGTAGTGCCATTGCGGCGGCTAAAGCCCTGAACCTCCCGAAAGCCAATATTGAAAGTGCGGTTAAGCGTGGCTCTTCCACTAATGACGGCGATAATTACGATGAAATCCGCTATGAAGGCTATGCGCCTGGTGGAATTGCCATTATCGTGGAAGCCTTGACGGACAACCGTAACCGCACAGCATCGGAAGTGCGTGCCGCCTTTAGCAAACATGGTGGGGCATTGGGAGAAACTGGCAGCCTGACGTTTATGTTTGACCGTATCGGCTTGCTGGAATATCCGCTAACCACTGCCAGTGCCGATGCCATGTTTGAAGCGGCACTGGAAGCGGGGGCAACCGATTGCGAAACCGATGAGCTGGTGCATAGTGTTATCTGTGCGCCCGATGATTTCAACGCTGTGCGTGACGCGCTGGCTGAAAAATTTGGTGATGCGGAAACCGGGCGGCTTTCCTGGCGGCCACAAAATACCGTGCAGGTAACAGGCGAACAGGCAGAAAAATTGCTGAAGCTGATTGATGTGCTGGAAGATAATGACGATGTGCAGTTTGTCTATGGTAATTATGATATTCCCGACGATGTACTGGAAAAAATGGCTGGATAAATGACACGTATCCTTGGTGTAGACCCTGGCCTGCATTATACAGGCTGGGGGATAATTGAGCAAACCGGCAGCCGGCTTTCTTATCTGGCCTGTGGCGTGATTGCTACCGAGAAAGCTGCACCCTTGCCCAAACGCTTGCTAACACTGCACCATGGATTGGAAACCACCATTCAGATGTATAATCCGGGAGTATGCGCCATAGAAGAGACATTTCTCAACAGCAACGCCCTTTCTTCCCTGAAGCTCGGCCATGCACGCGGCAGTTTGCTGCTGACGGCTTCCATAGCAGGGCTGCCGGTCTATGAATATGCCGCTACCTTGGTAAAAAAATCGGTAGTGGGCGTGGGGCGTGCCGATAAAAACCAGGTGGAAGTGATGGTGAAGCATCTGTTGCCTGGTTGCGTTATTCCATCGAGTGACGCGGCTGATGCACTAGCCATTGCCATCTGCCATGCTGGGCATGTGAGAGGCGGGTTATGAATTATGTCAACTCCGGCCCTCACTCATGCCCTCACCCTAACCCTCTCCCAGAGGGAGAGGGGACTTGTGGTGTAGGGACTTTCCCTGCGCTCTATAATCCCCTCTCCCTCTGGGAGAGGGTTAGGGTGAGGGCTGGGGCACAGGTGAGCATTCTCCTTTTCCTCACTCCAGCTATTGCCATGCTGGCGGGGCTAGCGGTGACGCCGCTGATGGCGCTGATTATTGCACTCACACTCTTTTTGTTGCCAGGTGGCATCAAGGCAAACCGCGATTTAGCCCTCCAGGGTGGGATAGTGTTTGCCCTATTCCTTCTCTGGTCATTAATGGGCAGCCTATGGGCAACGCACCCCTCCGCTACCCTCATATTACTGGCAAAATTACTGGCACTGATCGGCGGTGGCGCATTGGCCGTTGCGGTGGCGCACCGGTTATTTGCAGCACGGCCCCAGCCCTATTTGCCCGTTGCCTCATTATGTCTAGCACTCTTAGTGGCAACGGAAGAGCATCTTTCCGGCGGCTTTCTTACCACATTATTGCATAGTTCTTTAGGTAACCCTGGCTATGAGTATAACCTGACTGAACTGAACCGGGGGGCAACGCTGCTTGCTTTGTGCATTTTTCCCTGTGTTGCGATCTTGTTGAAAAAGCATAGGAAACACGAAGCAATCCTTCTTGCTGCTGTCACCTTCATCATGCTGTTAACACTGAAAAGCCTTTCTGCGGTTATGGGCATTGTGGCAGGGGGTGGCAGTTTCTTGCTGGTCTATTATGTGCGAGGAAGAGCGATTCCGCTCCTGATGACAGCTACGCTCGTTTTCACCCTGTTGTTGCCTGTCATTATGACGCTGCAAAACCCGCACGCCCTTATGGCACGCTTTCCTTTCATCCCGGAATCATCAGAGCACCGGCTCTATATCTGGCATTTTGCTTCGCATAAAGCGCTTGATCACCCGTTGCGCGGCTGGGGGTTGAATGCGTCACGTTTTATCCCGATTGCTCCCTCCGACATGCTGCCAAACAATAAAAGCCCGCTGCCTATCCATCCGCATAACAGCGTAACGCAGCTATGGCTGGAGCTGGGAGTGCCGGGTGTAGTGCTTTTTGCTGCGTTTCTTTTTGTGTTGTTCCGCACTATTCGTGCCACAGAGAATGATACGCTCTACCAAGCTGCTTGCACTGCTGGGCTTATGGCCTATTACACCATTGGCCTCACCGCCTTTGGCATCTGGCAGGAATGGTGGATAGCCAGCGGCCTGTTGCTGGCCTTCTTGTTGGTATATGCTAAAACTCCCGATACACATAATGCTGCCCATGCCACTTCTAACCGTTGACAGACTCTCGATAGCCTTTCATGAAACAAACGCTCAGCATGTGGTGGAGGATGTGTCCTTCACCATTGAGCCGGGCGAGGTGATGGCGCTGATTGGTGAGAGTGGTTCCGGCAAATCGCTTACCGCCTTATCGGTGATGCGTTTATTGCCACAGGCGGCGACACTCAGCACTGAAAGCCAGATACACTTTGAAGATAGTGCGCTTACCACTATGACAGAGCGCGAGTTGCAGTCTATCCGTGGCAGCAAAATTGCTATGATCTTTCAGGAGCCGATGACATCGCTCAACCCGCTGCATAGGATTGGCCGCCAGATTGGTGAAGTGCTGAAGCTGCATAGTACGCTTTCTGGTCGCGAGATTGAAGGGCGTGTTCTTGAGCTGCTCGATGATGTGCAGCTTGGTGGCCTCAAAACGCGCCTGAATGCCTATCCGCATGAACTTTCCGGTGGGCAGCGGCAGCGTGTGATGATTGCCATGGCGCTAGCCTGCAACCCCGCGTTGCTGATTGCCGATGAGCCAACCACGGCACTGGATGTAACCGTGCAGGCGGAAATCCTGAAGCTGCTGAAGAAATTGCAAGAAGAACGACAGATGGCCATGCTTTTCATTACGCACGACCTGCATATGGTGCAGAAGATTGCCCATAAGGTCTGCGTGATGACTAAGGGACGCATTGTCGAACAGGGAACGGTGCAGGAGATTTTTACTCAACCACAGCATGATTATACCAAACGCCTGCTTTCTGCCCAGCCTACAAATCTTGCCCCCCTTGCTAACCCAGATGCCCCAGAGATGCTACGGCTGGAGGATATATCGGTTGCATTTATGCAGAAACGTCGTTTCTTTGGTAAAGCCCCAACTATCCGGGTGCTGGATAATGTGTCTTTTGCGGTGAAAGAAGGGCAGACGCTGGGCGTGATGGGTGAAAGCGGATCGGGGAAATCCACGCTGGCTATGGCGATCCTGCGCTTAATACCCTATACTGGCACCACGGTGTTTATGGGAATGCAATTAAATATGCTGCAAAAAGAAGCAATGCGCGCCATGCGGAAAGAGTTGCAGATTGTCTTCCAGGATCCATTCGCCAGCCTGAACCCACGTATGTCGGTCGGGGAGATTATCAGCGAAGGGTTGCGGGCACATGGCATGGCGCCGTTAAACGCGATTGATGAGGTGCTGAAAGAAGTGGGTCTTGACCCAGGCATCCAGCACCGCTACCCGCATGAATTCAGCGGTGGACAGCGGCAGCGCATTGCCATTGCCCGTGCACTTGTGCTAAAACCAACATTGCTGATTTTGGATGAGCCTACTTCCGCGTTGGATATTTCCGTACAGGCACAGATTATTGATTTATTACATGGGTTGCAGCAGAAATACACCTTAACCATGATTTTTATCAGCCATGATTTACGGGTGATACGCGCCATGAGCCATGCGATTGTTGTGTTGAAAGACGGGCGTATTGTTGAGCAGGGGCACACAAACGCTATCCTTGAATCGCCACAGACTTCTTATACCCAGTTGCTTATTCGTAACAGCCTTTAGAGACAGACGATTATGACCATAACCTATACCGCCGCACTTATCATTATTGGCAACGAGATTCTGTCTGGCCGCACCCAGGACAGCAACACACAGTTCCTTGCCAAATCCTTAAATGGGCTGGGTGTCATTCTTAAAGAAGTACGGGTTATCCCGGATGATGAGGCCACTATTATTGATACGGTTAACCATCTGCGCCAGCTGCATTCCTATGTGTTTACCACCGGCGGTATCGGCCCCACCCATGACGATATTACCGCACTTTCTGTGGCGAAGGCCTTTGGGGTAGAGCTATGTTTGCATGAAGAAGCGGTGCGGCGGCTTGCGGCTTATTATGAGGAAGGGCAGTTTAATGAGGCGCGCCGGAAAATGGCCTATATTCCGCTAGGGGCAGAACTGATTGATAATCCCGTCAGTATCGCCCCTGGCTTTATCCTGGGTAATGTCTATGTGCTGGCTGGTGTGCCACGTATTATGCAGGCGATGTTTAACGGCATCAAGCACAGGTTGAAGGGGGGCAGTGTAGTAGAATCCCGCACTATCAGTGCCTATGTGCAGGAAGGGGTGATTGCGGCAGGATTCAGCCAGATTCAGCAGCACTACCCGCTAGTGGAAATGGGCAGCTATCCTTTCATCCATAACCAACGTCTTGGCACTAGCCTAGTGTTGCGTGCAAGCGATATTGCCCTGCTTGAAGAAGCCTTCAAGGCGGTGACATTGCTGGTGGCACAGTTGGGAGGTGAGGTGCGGGAAAAAATATAGCGCAGCTTTCCAACACTGCGGTGGTTAATAGACCGCCACATGCACCTCGTTCATGGAAATCACCTCTGATTCCCGATAGCGTATATGTACATGGGTTGCTGGCACACCCTGCGACTCAATAACGGCTGCTACTTTCCTGGCATTATATTCAGCAATCTCACGGCTGGCGTTGTTGCGACTACGCTCTTTTGATAGCGGCACTATTGAAACCAGTTCAAAATGAGCATCCTGTGTGATATCCTGCACTTTCTCTACCACCTGCACTAAGGGCTGCTTATACTGCACAGATGGCTGATTGAAACGGATAATAAGTGCAGGCTTTCTGGTACTTTCCACACCACTATCGGTGGCATCCGCATAAGCGGCCAAGCCAGGGGCAAAACATGCAAGGCATAATAGGAGAACAGATAGGAGGGCTTTCATAGCGTATTTCCATGATTTTTATAGAAAACTTCTCTAGATTCATAGCAACAATATTGCTATTTTAGCAAGCGCAAATAACATTGCAGGGCAGAATTACGCTTATTTCTATTCTGGGTACTCTCATGAAAATACTTCTCATCCACCCCAATATGCCTGGCCAATATAAGCATCTGGTGCGTGTGCTGGCGGCTGACCCAGCAAACAAAGTGGTGTTTATCACTAAGCCTAAGAGCCTAGCAATTCCTGGCGTAACCAAGGTGGAATATAAAGTATCTCGCCAACCCAGTGCTGAAACACATCGCTATATCACGGGTTTAGAGAAAGCGGTATGCCAAGGGCAGGAA
Organism: uncultured Rickettsiales bacterium; assembly: GCA_964643145.1. GTDB lineage: Bacteria > Pseudomonadota > Alphaproteobacteria > Rickettsiales > Arcanibacteraceae > CAZXPG01. Next base: position 41,277 of record CAZXPG010000008.1, on the reverse strand, counting down.
GTGTGGCGCGTCTGTAACCGGCTGAAGCAAGAAGGGTTTGTGCCCGATATTGTCTGCGCCCATCCAGGCTGGGGCGATGCGTTGTTTATCAAAGATATTTTCCCCAATACCGTATTGTTAAATTTTCTAGAATTCTATTACCATGCCTTTGGTGCCGATGTGCATTTTGATAAGAACGAGCCGGTGATTGCCGATGATGTGGCCCGTATCCGCGTCAAAAACGCCACCAACCTGCTCAATCTGGAAGCCTGCGACTGGGGCATTTCCCCAACATATTGGCAATATATCCAGCATCCGGCAGAATTCCGCCACAAAATTTCCGTGCTGCATGACGGCATTGATACCGATATAGCCGTACCCGGTAACGCTACTGCCCTCACCCTGCCCAATGGCACAGTGCTTACACGGCACGATGAAGTGGTGACCTATGTTTGCCGCAACTTCGAGCCTTATCGTGGTTTCCCAACGGTGATGCGGGCCATTGAAATCCTCACGCGCAACCGCCCTAAGTGCCATGTGCTAGTGGTGGGGAATGATGGGGTCAGCTATGGCCGGGCAGCGGAAGGCAAGAGCTATAAGCAGCAAATGCTTGACGAGGTGAAGCTTGATTTTTCACGGGTACATTTCATTGATACCCTCCCCTATGAACATTATTTGAAAGTATTGCAGCATTCTGGCGTGCATATTTATTACACTGTGCCTTTTGTGCTTTCCTGGTCTTCTATGGAAGCCATGTCTGCTGGCTGTTTGATGGTGGCCTCAGATACTGCACCGGTCAGGGAGGTGATTCAGGACGGGGTAAACGGCTTGCTTGCCGATTTCTTCTCGCCCGATCATCTGGCCAAGCGTATCGGCGAAGTGTTTGACCATCCAGACCGTATGCAGGCACTAAGGCAGGCGGCGCGCCAAACCATCCTTGATAATTACTCGCTGCATAAGTTAATGCCGCTGCATGTAGCGTTAATTAAAGATCTGGCCGATAAGCAATTCCCACCACCTGTCGCCAAGCGTATTCATGAGGAACATACGGCATTGATTGATATATCCAGGGTAAAACATGCGTAAAATAACAAAACACCCCCAAGCTAATGCTGCATCTACACCCCGTATGCAGATTAATCCGGCTAAAAAACAATTCCTGCATGTGCTGCACCATGTTGAGCAGAAAAGTGGCGTGCCCAAGCAGTTTTCTCCTGAACTCTGGCAGGAAGTACGGGTTGCCAAGCAGAAACTTTCCGGTATCGCCGCCAACCGCTTCTCTGCGGTCTGGATGCCAGCAGGGGTGCTTGAACATTGTTATTTCCACGAAGTGCCCCCCATGTTACAGGCATGTTGCCGGATATTGCGTGAAGGGGGAACCCTGTTGCTGACAGTGTTCGATATACAGAAGGTTGCCGAATTTGTGGCAAAAGGCAATCTGGAAGGGCTGCTATATACGACACCAGCTGGCGTGCAGGTGACAGCACTTGATGTGCTCTATGGCTATCGGGGCGAGTTGCAGTCTGGCACCCTGACCGCAAGCCCGAATACCGCCTTTACCGCCCGTACATTGGCGCACAAATTACAAGCAGCAGGGTTTGGCCAGATTCAGGTGAAACGTGAAGGTATTATATTATGGGCGGCTGCCCATAAGCTGAAGCAGGCCGCTAATACCACCGACGCAAAAATGGAGATTATTGAAGAGGATATCAACAAAATAATACGCATCCGTGATGATCTGGAGAGAGCCCCAGAAATGTGGAACGTATCACTGCCACGCTAAGGCTTACCTCCACGCTACCACTTCACTTCTGGCGGTAGCGACATCAATATTGCTTCGGTATTACCCCCGGTCATCAGGCCGAATTTAGTCCCCCGGTCATAGAGCAGGTTAAACTCTGCATAACGCCCACGCTTATAGAGCTGCTGTTCGCGCTCGGCCGTTGTCCAGTGTTTATGCCTATGACGACGCACCAGCTCGGGGTATATGGCAAGGAAGGCTAAACCAATATCCTGCGTGAAGGCAAAATCCTGCGTGAAATCACCGCTGTTCAGATAATCATAGAACACGCCACCAATACCACGCGCTTCGCCACGATGCGGCAAGAAGAAATAATCATCACACTGTTTCTTGAATGCGGGGTAATAGTCAGGGTTATGCTTGTCACAGGCCTGTTTGAAGGCAGCGTGGAAATCGGCACTGTCTTCCGCATTAACAACCATGGGCGTTAAATCAGCTCCTCCGCCAAACCAGCTTTTCTCAGTCACGATAAAGCGCGTATTCATATGCACGGCAGGCACTAAGGGCGAGCACATATGCGCAACCAGGGAGATGCCGCTTGCCCAGAAAGCCGGGCTTGCCTCAGTGCCGGGGATCTGCCCACGGAACTGCTCGGAAAACGCGCCAAACACCGTGGAGATATTTACCCCCACTTTTTCAAACACTCTCCCACGCATCACCGACATTTCGCCACCACCGCCACCAGGACGTTCCCAGTGTTTTCGCTCAAAGACAGCAGGGGCGTTATCACCAGCGGCATCGCGCTCTATCTGTTCAAAGGCCGCGCAAATACGGTTACGCAACTCACGGAACCAGGCAGAAGCCTGTTCTTTCTGGAGGGAAATATCATCCATTTTGTATCCTTTCTTGCAATTGGGGCATGACGATATGGTTATAGCCGTAACGGACAGAATATACTACTATAAAACATGAAATATACCCCATTATGACATCCGTAGGGAAATGTACGCCGAGAGCCAAACGCGACACCCCCACCCATAGCAGAAACACCACCGCCACCACCCGGCCTGCCTGGGGAAGTAATGGCCATAAGCCTGCCACTAGCAGCATGGCAAATGAGGCATGGCCACTGGGAAAGCTCTCGTAATGCTTGCTTGCCTCCATCATCGGGCCCATCAGATGCACACTGCCTTCGGGCAATGCTTTAAATGGCCGGGGAAAGGCACACACGGTCTTTAATAGCTTGACCATCACCCCATCTGCACCATAAGACACTGCAAGCACAGCAAGCGTGCCACCCCATGTCCATAATGCCGCTTCCCGCTGTTCCTTTGGCCTCAATTTCACCCACAGCACCGCATAGGCCACAAGCAGGATAAAATAGAGCGGAAACAGGTGATGATCGCCCAGCATCGAGCCAAGCAGCATGAATTGCTCATACCATGCACCGCCCTGAATATGATTCACCGCATAAAAAATCTGGGTATTTAACCCGCCTACATCATAGAGTTGGTTCATGGCTTTACTAAGGGAGTCGAGACTCGTCATTCTCCGCGTAATGTTGCTAAAAACGGCTGCAGTGCCGCCATATAATGATCGGTAACCGCACTGGTGTCTTTCACCACGGCACATGCCTGCCTTGCCATCTGTTCCTGTCTGGCCTTATCATCAAACAATAGACGTAATGCTGCATATAATGCTTCCCCATCTTGCACCTGGATCAGCGCGCCTTGCTCGGCTAAATGCTGGCATATCCCTTCACAATTATAGCTATAGGGGCCCATCAGCAACGCACAGCCAAGCCGCGCCGCCTCCAGCGGGTTATGCCCACCTTTGGGCACAAGCGATGCCCCGATAAATACAATAGGGCTGATACGAAAAAATACGCCAAGTTCCCCCATCGTATCAGCAATATAGATATCCGTCTCTGCCTTAATATAGTCGCCTTTCGAGCGCACGGCCAGCGTCACTCCCTGTTGCCGCAACTGCTCACATAATGCCTCGGCACGGTGCGTGTGGCGCGGCACAATGATGGTAAGCAGGGAAGGATGCCGTTGCTTGAGCCGCTTATGGGCCTCGGCCGCGAGCACTTCCTCTCCTTCATGGGTGCTGGCAGCAAGCCAGATATCCCTGCCTTGCACCATCATGCCTATGACAGCCACTGCTTCGTCGCTAGCTGCAAGTGGGGGGGCATCATATTTCAAGTTCCCCAGCACCTTCACATGGGTGGCTTCCATAGCAAGCAGCCGTTGCCTATCCTCTTCGCTCTGTACAAGGCACAGGGAAAAACAGCGCAGCACTTGCTTCCTAAGCAGCGGATAACGCGCCCAGAACAGAGTAGATTTATGGGATACACGCCCGTTCACCATCACCACCTTACAACAACGCGCCGCTTCGGCAAGAAGGTTAGGCCATAATTCCGATTCAACCCACAGGGCAAGCATGGGCTGCCAATGGCGGATAAACCGCTTCACTACCCGAATATTATCCACCGGCACATAATGATGCAGGCAACGGGCAGGCAGTTTCCCCTCCATCATGCGGGCAGAGGTAACCGTGCCAGTAGTAAGCACGATATGCAACGTGGGATAGTTATCAAGCAGACGGGTTATCAGTGGCAGTACCGATACCGATTCCCCCACGCTGGCCGCATGTACCCAAATGACCTCCCCTGTTGGGCGAGGAATAGCAGCATAACCCAGCCGTTCGCGGATACGCGCAGGGTCTTCTTTGCCTTGCCGCTGGCGCAAAAAAAGATAGAGGCGGATAGGAAGCCACAATAGGCGAGTAAGCAAGCGGTAAACTGTCAGGTTCATAGCGATACCTTGCGTTTTTTTGGAGGGGCGTTGCGGTCTTCTGGCATAACAGGTGGAATTCCCACCTGCGTATCTGCATCGTGGCTCATCATATTGAGCGTCTCTTCTAATTGCAACTTCACCTGCACCAACGCGGCCTCATCTGCATCACGGGAGACATAGACAGGCTCTCCGCACAAGATTACCCCTTTTGCAAAGGGTTTAGGAAGCAAGAAACGATCCCAGCTTGGCAAAATACGGGCTTTTTCTGCTGAGAATGTTACGGGGATAATCGGTGCGCCAGTCATTTTGGCAATAGCCACAATATTGCTGTTAATGCACATACGCGGGCCTCGTGGGCCATCAGGGGTAATGGCCACATTCCTTCCGGTTTTCAGGGTTCTTATCACCTGCCGTATCACCCTATTCCCCCCCCTATCGGTGGAACCACGTATGATGCTCAGGCCGAAATATTCCATAGTCCTGGCAATCAGCTCACCATCCACGTGATGCGAGATAATCACGTCGGTACGGGCACAATCTGGGCAGATATGCGGCATAAGGAACAACCGGCCATGCCAGAACATAAATAAGGCAGGCTGTGTATTACTGTCCTGCTCCAGCAGCACATGTGCATTTATGATATGCCATTTACCTGTGTAATACACCAGTTTAATATAAAAGGTGATTAGCAGGCACAGCATATTTCTGACCAATCGGTTATGCAGAAGTCGTTTGCTGAGTTTCATATCCTACCAGAAATCCACCCCTAGCACGCTCACCCCAGGCACACACGTGCCTGTTGGTGCTGCCCATCCTGCCCCATCGCCGATACATTGACGCGTAAAAGGTTGTGCCATCACATAGCCATCAATACATTTATTGCCATTTTCCTGTATTGTCGCAATAGCCCCTGTTTCTGTTTCCACCCATGAGGCATTACCGGCAATAGAGGGAGTACAATTTAACGTGCAGCTTCCGCGTATCTGCCCCCATTTTCCTTGCTCATTGCAATCACGTGCTGCCCTGAACGTTGTTCCATAGCCTGAAAAACAGGAAGAAGCATTAATATTTTTACTGCCGGCATTAACCGTATTCCAGTTTGTCTTAGTAGTATTGTGACTCTCATACAGACATTGCAACTGGTTGCAATTATTCATGGTTACTTCCCATCTGCCATCGGCATTGCATATTTCCATTACGACCCCCACCTTGCCCACAGGGCAGGAGAGATAGGACACTGATCGCGCTGTTCCCACCGGATAGCCGCCACAAGTGGCTGGCACGCAATTATTACCTTTTCCTGGGGAGTTATCCGTCTCCCAAACCCCAGCACCGTTGCATTTCTGCCAATGCACCCCCATTGAGCCTGGCGCACAGGCAAGCTCCCTAACACTACCGCCAGCGCAGGTGCTATAGGCAGGCATACAGCTATTGCTTACGGCTTTTAACTCTCCCGCCAGCGTACAGGCCATATTAACCCCTCCTTTACCATAACCGGAAGGGCAGGCTGCTGTCTGCCCGATCTCACCAATGGCCACACCGCCCGCACATTTGCTCTCAAAACAGGCCTGTGCAGGGGGAGTCCTCCACACCCACTTGCTTGCCTGGCATTTCTGCGAGGCAACACCGCTCTGGCCCAAGGGGCAAGGAAAATACCGTATATCTCCCTCAATGCATGTTCCATCTAGCGAGGGCGCGGCACAATTAAAGCGCATTTTTCCCCATATACCACTGGGCAGGCAGGTTTGCGTAATGGCTCCCGTATAGCCCGATGGGCAAGAAACCTGGCGTTCATCCCCTACCACACTTCCTTCTCCGCAACTCACAATGTTACAACGCCGCTGGATATTGTGCCAACTTCCTGTTGCTCCCCCTTCTGCCATGCACGATTCCACCACATTGCCTGTATAGCCAAACGGGCATGCTTCGGTGCTGCTGACACGTGCCGTGCCTGCCGTAGAACCATTACACTGGATAGTCACTTTGGGTGCAGTAATCTGTGGCTTAGGGGCAATGATGAAACGCAAGATACACACCGCCGTATCCGTCCCCATAGCATACGCACCTGCCACTTTACAATTGGACGTGGCACCATCGCCATTTTCCGCCTGCACATTGCCGGTATCGGGGTTGCCATCATCCATGCGCTTATCAATACGGTAGGCATCTATTGGCGAAAGCACCGGCAATGTAAATGAATTCCCTCCCACTCCACCAAACACCAGCATCAGCCCTCTGGTTCTATCACTGAGTGCCACATAGCCACTCTGGGCAATTTTACTTGAAGGAATGCCGCCCTTTTTCCCCGCCACCGCCGGAACATACAGGCTTGCACCATCAAATGCCCCCTGCACCAGTTCTGCTGCCATCAGATGATACCAGAATTGCAGCGATTCATCGCCAGCACTCACAACCCCATCCCCATTCCCTGCTTTCGGAGCAGGCGTAAGGGCAGGCAGCACCGACACATCAGAGAGATCACCAGGGAGTGCGCCATAGCGTTCTTCAAACGTGCCAACCGCCTCGGCAAACCTGTTAACATCTGCCATCACTGCAGTAAGACGCGCCGCCTCGATCATTTTTTGTGAGCCCATTATTCCCGCCACCAACAGCGAGACAATCACAAGGACAATAGCAAGCTCAACAAGGGTAAACCCTTTCTGGAGAGTTTTCATAAAGAACTATCGGTTACATTAATCTTCGTTATATATTCATCGTGAGTGGCGTGTGTCCTCATTAAATCATATATTTTTACTAAAACCTAATATAAACCGTTTGTTCAAGGTATTTTATGCCGAAAAAAATATTATCTTGTGATGCCGTGCATGAAATCTTCCGCCGTTTTGCTGAACAAGCCCCGCATCCCGTCACAGAACTGCGTTACACCAACCATTATACGTTGCTTGTTGCCATTGTGCTTTCGGCGCAGGCAACCGATGTGGGGGTTAATAAAGCCACTGCCCCTCTCTTTGAAAACGTTGATACACCCGAAAAAATGCTGGAATTGGGGGAGGAGGGGTTAAAATCCTATATCAAAACCATCGGATTATTTAACAGTAAGGCTAAAAATATCATCGCCCTTAGCCATATGCTGGTAGAGCAACATCATTCCACCGTACCCCATACGCTGGAAGAACTGGAAATGCTGCCAGGGGTGGGGCGTAAAACGGCAAATGTGCTGTTAAACTGTGCATTTGGTGAAGCTACTATTGCTGTTGATACCCATGTATTCCGGGTGAGTCACCGCATTGGGCTGGCACAACACCCTACTCCCTATGGCACCGAGCAAGAGTTATTGCAGATTATCCCCGCTATCTGGCAACAGCACGCCCATCACTGGCTTATCCTGCACGGGCGCTATGTGTGCAAAGCCCGTAAGCCTGCCTGTGAGCACTGCCTGATTAACGATATCTGCCTGTTCCCCGAGAAAACCTCACCACCCCGCCACCATACCCCTTCTCTAATAAAAGAGTAAATTTCGCAATGATTTTGTAATATCGTTGTGCTAATGTAACGTTGGTCTTATTATCCTCCTTAGGTAGATAAGGCTGACATAGGGCATATACCACTCACCGTATAATCAATCCAGATTTTAATATGTGAGCAGACTATGCTTGAGTGCAAGCAATGCTGCATAATGCAGGAACGCAAAAATAAGGTCTATACTGAAACCACTCTTCAAGTGGTTTCAGTATAATAACAAAAATTATTAACCAACAGGAACACACTCATTATGGAAACCAATAGCGTATCTTTCCAGGAACAACTAGCAGCAGCCAACAGCGGAGATTCGGTCGCACAAAATAATGTTGGCGTTTGTTATAGAGATGGCGAAGGCATTGACAAAAATGCGGAAGAGGCAGTCACGTGGTTTACACTGGCAGCCGAACAGGGATTTGCAGAAGCACAGTGCAATCTGGGCTTTTGTTATGAAAACGGTGAAGGCGTTCCGCAGGATGCCGAAGAAGCTGCCCGGTTGTATAGACAAGCAGCCGAGCAGGGACATCCTGTCGCGCAAAACAATCTGGGCTTTTGTTATGAAAAAGGTATCGGCGTTCCGAAGAATGACGCAGAAGCAGTCAAATGGTATAGACTAGCAGCCGACCAGGCTAATGTAGATGCACAGTTTAGCCTAGGCCTTTGTTATCACCGAGGCATTGGCGTTGAAAAGAATCCTACAGAAGCAGTCACGTGGTATAAACTCGCAGCCGAACAGGGATATACAGATGCACTGTACAATATCGGTGTTTCTTATGAAGAAAATGTTGGGCAGAACGCGGAAGAAACAGTCCAGTGGTATAGACTGGCAGCTGAACAGGGGCATGCAGACGCACAGTTCACTCTGGGGCTTCGTTATGAACATGGTAAAGGCGCTGAGAAGAACGCTGAAGAAGCAGTCCGGTGGTATAGACTGGCAGCCGAACAAGGACATGCACGTGCACAGAACAATCTGGGCGTTTGCTATCAATATGGTGAAGGCACTCAGCAGGATGCTGAAGAAGCAGTCCGGTGGTATAGACTGGCAGCTAAACAGGGACATGCAAGTTCACTGAACAACCTTGGCCTTTGTTACGAAAACGGTGTCGGTGTTCCACAGAATGTTGAAGAAGCCAACAGGTTGTATAGCATGTCATATATTACACCAAGCAGATTCGTGGTTCCTGGCAGCATCATCAGCGGAAAAGTATTCACAGACCTCCGCCCAGCGAAGCAATCAGCTTCAAACGCTATAGGGTAACCTCAATTTTGATAGAGGTCTGGTAAAAACCTTATGTGAATGTGTAAGGGGGGTATGCAGAAAAGTTACCGTGACTTTTTATGCATAACCCCCTATAGTGGGTGAAATTGCTATCGCCCACTATGAGAGGTTCCCATGACTACCCTTGCCATTGCTTCCGACCATGCCGGTGTTGCCCTGAAAGCCGCCATTATCACCCACCTTACCCACCAGGGTTATACGATAACAGATTTTGGCACTAACAACCTGGAATCAGTTGATTATCCTGATTTTGCTGCTATGGTAACACAAGCCGTGGCAAGTGCGCGCGCTGAAAGAGGCATGTTAATTTGTGGCACCGGTATTGGTATGAGCATTGCTGCCAACCGTAACCCTGCCATACGCGCCGCCTTATGCCACGATGTTGCCACTGCCGCACTGGCGCGCCAGCATAATAACGCCAATGTTTTAGTGCTGGGGGCCCGTGTGATGGATGCCGACACTGCCTTGGCCTGTGTGGAAACTTTCCTTACCACTGCTTTTGAAGGTGGCAGGCACCAGAAGCGGCTTGATAAAATTTCAACTTGAAACTAAACCCTATACAGGAATCACTATGCGTACCCAACCCCGTAATGAGAACACCCCGTCATCCCCTGCGTTTTTCACGCACACTGTTGCAGAAAGCGATAAGGAAGTTTTTGCCACTATTCAGAACGAACTGCACCGCCAGCAAACCCAGATTGAACTGATCGCCTCTGAAAATATTGCAAGCCAGGCGGTGATTTCTGCCCAAGGCACCGTGCTTACCAACAAATATGCAGAAGGGTATCCCGGTAAACGCTATTATGGCGGCTGTGAATGTGTGGATGAAACCGAAACCATCGCCATTGAACGGGCAAAAACCCTGTTTGGTGCTGCTTTTGCCAATGTGCAGCCTAATTCCGGCTCGCAGGCGAACCAGGGCGTGTTCCTGGCTTTAATTAAACCAGGCGATACTATCCTTGGCATGTCACTGGCGGCTGGCGGCCATTTAACACATGGTGCTGCTCCGAATATGTCTGGCAAATGGTTTAATGCCGTGCAATATGGCGTACGCAAGGAGGACGGCCTGCTTGACTATGAAGAAATGGAACGCTTAGCCGAAGAGCACAAGCCCGCCTTGATTATTGCTGGCGGTTCTGCCTATCCACGCGTGATTGATTTTGCCCGTTTCCGTGCGATTGCTGATAAGGTGGGTGCGTATCTGATGGTGGATATGGCGCATTTTGCCGGGCTGGTTGCGGCAGGCACCTATCCAAGCCCTGTGCCGCACGCCCATGTGGTGACCACCACCACCCATAAAACCTTGCGTGGCCCACGTGGCGGTATGATTCTCACTAATGATGAAACCATTGCGAAAAAGATCAACTCCGCTATTTTCCCAGGCCTGCAAGGCGGCCCATTAATGCATGTGATTGCCGGGAAAGCCGTAGCCTTTGGTGAGGCACTGCAACCTTCCTTTAAAACCTATGGCCAGGCGGTGATTGATAATGCCCGTGCACTGGCTGCAACGCTGGTTGCACGCGGCTTAGCCATTGTGACAGGCGGTACGGATAGCCACCTGCTGCTGGTAGATTTACGCCCTAAAGGCTTGACAGGCAAGCTGGCGGAAGCAAGCCTCGAGCGTGCTGGGCTAACCTGCAACAAAAACGCCATTCCTTTTGACCCAGAAACCCCGTTTGTAACTTCCGGCGTGCGTCTTGGTACACCGGCTGGCACAACACGTGGCTTTGGTGTGGACGAGTTCCGTGACATTGGCAATCTGATCGGCGATGTGCTGGATGGACTATCTGCCAACCGTGAAGATAACAGTGCGGCTGAACAGAAAGCCCGTGTAGCGGTGGCAGCACTCTGTGAGCGCTTCCCTATTTATTAAAATTACCTATCTCTTACCTTGAGCCCTCTTTGGAGAGGGATCAAGGTAAAGGAAAACCGTTAGGGTTAATTATTATGCATTGTCCTTTTTGTGGTTACGAAGATACTCAGGTAAAAGATTCCCGGCCATGTGAGGAAGGGGCAACAATCCGCAGGCGCAGGGTATGCACTGCCTGTAATGCACGTTTTACTACTTTCGAGCGCGTGCAATTCCGAGAACTGGCCGTCATCAAAAAAAATGGCGAACGCCGTCCCTTTGACCGCGATAAACTCACCCGCTCTATTGCCATGGCCACGCGCAAACGCTCTATCACTACCGAACAGGTAGAATTAATTGTTAACAACATTGTACGCAAGTTAGAAGCAAGCGATGAAGGCGATATTCCCACTGCGCTAATTGGCGAAATGGTCATGGAAGCCTTATCCAACCTTGACCAGGTGGCCTATGTGCGCTTTGCTTCCGTCTATCGTGATTTTTGTGAAGCGAACGATTTCGAACAGTTTATCCATCAACTCAGGAAAAAAGGTGAGTGATAATTTTTATCCTAACGACCCTTACTTTATGGATGTTGCCCTCCACTATGCAAGGCGCGGCCTAGGGAGCACCTTTCCTAACCCTTCCGTGGGTGCGGTTATTACAAAAGACAACCGGCTTATTGCCGCAGGCCATACTGCTACAGGTGGCCGCCCTCATGCGGAAATTTTGGCACTTAAACAGACAGGCTCTCTGGCAGAGGGTGCCACTATGTTTGTCACGCTTGAACCATGCTGCCATATCGGCGCTACCCCTCCTTGCACTGAGGCGTTGATTGCAAGCAAACTGGCGCGTATAGTCGTTGCCACGCGAGATTCCAACCCACAAGTGGCTGGCCGGGGCATTGCACAATTACAAGCCGCTGGCATAGACATAACCTATGGTGTGAGGGAAGAAGAAGCGCGCCGTTTAAATGCCGGGTTCTTCTCAGTCATTGAAAAACAACGCCCCATTATTACGCTGAAACTCGCCACCAGCCTTGATGGCCGCATTGCTACCCATACGGGGGAAAGCCAGTGGATTACCGGCCCACTTGCACGCAATTATGGCCATAAGCTGAGGGCAGAACATGACGCCATTCTAGTTGGCAGTGATACGGCGCTCGATGATAACCCCAGCCTCACCTGCCGCCTGCCTGGCCTGGAAAGCCGTTCCCCTATCCGTATCGTAGCAGATAGCCGCTTACGCCTACCGCTTGCTTCACAGTTGGTGCGCACCGCGTCACAACTGCCTGTATGGGTGCTTACCCGTTCAGCGCAAGCAGAAAGCACGCAGGCAGAGCAATTACGACAGCATGGTGTGCGGGTGATTGCGGTGGAACAGGATTACACAGGGCGACTGGATATGAAGTACGCCATGCGCCAACTGGCCAGTGCAGGCATTACCCGTGTGTTGCTGGAAGGAGGAAGCACACTGGCCACTTCCTTCATGCAAGCAGGGCTGGTAGATACTGTCGTCTGGATACGCGCTCCGCTACTGCTGGGCGGCGATGCCCGTCCGGCTATTGGCGGTTTAATGATCGATGAACTGGCGAAAGCAAAACGCTGCACCTGCACTAAGCGCTTTACACTGGGGGATGATATTGTTGAAGAGTATGCTTTATGACACTGGAAAACACACTAAACATCACCAATCAGGTGGAACTGGCCAAGGCAGAGGAAAGAATCAGCAAGCAAAAGGCTAAGCAGCTTTTTGACTCTGGCGATATTGCCAAAGTGGACGTTGGCACCTTTGCTGGGCTTGCTTTCATCCATGCCTATTTGTTTGGTGATATTTATGCGTTTGCAGGCAACATCCGCGAGGTGAATATCGCCAAAGGCAATTTCCGTTTTGCGCCTGTAATGTATCTTGATGCTTCGCTAAAGCATATTGACGCTATGCCGCAAGGCAGCTTTGATCAGATCATCGAAAAATATGTAGAAATGAACATTGCCCATCCCTTCCGTGAGGGAAATGGACGCGCCACCCGCATCTGGCTGGATTTGATCCTGAAAAAAGAACTTCACCAAGTGGTGGATTGGAATAAAGTGGATAAAGATGATTATCTTTCCGCCATGCAGCGCAGCCCTGTGAAGGATGTGGAAATTAAAGTGCTGCTGAAACAGGCACTCACCAACCAAATCAATGACCGTGCCCTGTTTATGAAGGGTATTGATGTCAGCTATTACTATGAAGGCTATAGCGAATTTAAGACTGAGGAATTATAGTCTATCCCCTCTCCTTTGTGTTAAAGGAGAGGGGGAAACTGTACTAGTTCTTGGCTTTATCCACCAGTTTGTTTTTAGCGATCCACGGCATCATTGCACGCAGTTTACCACCCACTTTTTCAATCGGGTGTTCCGCAGAGATACGGCGGGATGCTTTGAAGCTTGGCTGTCCGGCTTTATTTTCCAGCACCCAGTTACGAGCAAAACGGCCAGACTGAATATCATCAAGCACAGCTTTCATCGCTTTCTTCGTATCTTCTGTTACAATGCGTGGGCCAGTGACATAATCACCATATTCGGCCGTGTTTGATACAGAATAACGCATATTGGCAATGCCGCCTTCGTAAATCAGGTCAACAATCAGCTTCACTTCATGCAAGCACTCAAAATAGGCCATTTCCGGGGCATAGCCAGCTTCAACCAGTGTTTCAAACCCAGCCTGGATTAGGGCAGACACGCCACCGCATAGCACTGCCTGCTCACCAAACAGGTCGGTTTCACATTCTTCCTTAAAGGTGGTTTCAATAATACCAGAACGGCCACCACCCACAGCAGAGGCATAAGAAAGCGCAATATCTTTGGCATTGCCAGACGCATCCTGATGCACGGCCACCAGGCAAGGCACACCGCCGCCTTTTACATATTCACCACGCACCGTATGGCCTGGGCCTTTTGGAGCAATCATATATACATCCAGGTCAGCACGTGGCTCAATCAACTGGAAATGCACGTTAAACCCGTGGGCGAAAGCCAGTGCAGCACCTTGTTTCATATTAGGGTGCAGGTCGTTTTTATAGAGATCCGCCTGGAGTTCATCGGGCACCAGCACCATCACCACATCGGCCCATGCTGCCGCTTCTGCCGGAGAAACTACATCAAACCCGGCAGATTTTGCTTTCTCAGCCGAAAAAGAACCCGGACGCAGGGCAATTTTAACGTCTTTCACACCACTATCTTTCAAGTTTTGTGCATGGGCATGACCCTGGCTACCGTAACCGACAATGGCTACTTTCTTGGATTTAATCAGATTTACATCTGCATCAGCATCGTAATAGACTCTCAATTTTTATACTCCTTAATTTGTTAGATTTTAGATGGTAGATTTTAGGCTTGATAGCTATTCATCCACCTCTACATATATCCCTTCCACACCCCGTGAGATAGCGGTAACGCCAGTGCGGCACACTTCCGACAGGCCCAGCGGTTTCATCAGGTCAATAAAAGCATTTAATTTATCTGGTGCGCCTGTCAACTCAAACACAAAGGAATGGTTAGTAGAATCGACCACGCGGGCACGGAAAATATCGGCTATACGTAGTGCTTCAACCCGCTTTTCGCCACCATTTTCTACCTTAACCAAGGCCAGTTCGCGTTCCACATGTGGGCCGGTTATAGTTAAGTCAGACACCCGATGCACGGGCACTAGCCGTTCAAGCTGCACTTTAATCTGCTCAATGATATTTTTAGGCCCGGTAGTGGCAATGGTGATACGCGAAAGCTTGCGCGCCTGGTCTACTTCTGATACAGTCAGGCTTTCGATGTTGTAGCCACGGGCAGAAAACAGCCCTACAACGCGTGCCAGCACACCAAATTCGTTATCTACCAGTGCAGCAATAATATGCCGTTTGGGTTCATGTTGTGGTCTCATCATCACACCTGGTTCCTTGCCTCTTCTTCATCAACTGCCACGGTCTCGCCGGGTTTTAATGTCATTTCATAATGCGCAGCCCCTGCTGGAATCATTGGATAGACATTCTCAGACCTGTCTACCTGCACATCAAGGAACACCGGGCCAGGCGTGTTTAGCATTGTTTCTATTGCCGCTTCCAGCTCTTCGGGTTTTTCTACCCTCATGCCGGTGATACCGAAGGCTTTACCTAATTCCACAAAATCAGGCAGTGCGTCCATATAGCTTTCAGAATGACGATTACCGTGGAATAACTCCTGCCATTGCCGCACCATACCCATATATTGGTTGTTGAGCAAGAATATCTTTACCGGCAGACGATATTGCACCAGCGTAGAAATTTCCTGGATATTCATCATAATCGAGGCTTCGCCTGTCACACATACGACCAGCGCATCGGGGTGTGCCACCTGCGCGCCCATAGCGGCAGGCAAACCATAGCCCATCGTACCTAAGCCACCCGAAGTCAGCCAGCGTTTAGGCTCGTCAAACTCCAGATATTGCGCTGCCCACATCTGGTGCTGCCCAACATCCGTTGAAACATAAGCATCACGCCCGCGTAGCATCCGGTTCAGTGTATCAAGCGCATATTGCGGTTTAATCACCTCGCCTGCCTGCTTATAGCCCAAACTATCTTTCTTCCGCCAGGTGGCAATCTGCTCCCACCACGCTCTTAATGCACTCTCCTCAAGGGCATAGCGCTTCTCTTTCCAGAGTGCCAGCATCCGCTCTAACACCACACCAGCATCGCCGGTAATGGCAATATCCACCGGCACGGTTTTATTGAAAGAAGACGGATCAATATCAACATGAATTTTCTTGGAATGCACCGAGAACGCATCGAGCCGCCCGGTGATACGGTCATCAAAACGGGCACCGATATTAATCATTACGTCACATTCGGCCATCGCCATATTGGCCTCATAGGTGCCGTGCATCCCCAGCATCCCTAAGAATTGCCTATCACTGGCCGGATAGGCACCCAGCCCCATCAGCGTGCTGGTAATGGGCGCGCCCGTCGCTCGCACAAAATGCGTCAGCATATCAGAGGCATGCTGCCCGGCATTAATCACTCCGCCACCTGTATAAAATACCGGCCGTTTGGCGCGTGCAATCAGCTCCACCGCTTCACGGATACGGGCATCTTCACCATAGGTACGCGGACGGTAAGATTTTCGCACCCCCTCCTCATAGCCCTTATATTCGCCCACCGCTAACTGGACGTTTTTGGGGATATCAACCACTACCGGGCCAGGGCGGCCACTGCGCGCTATATAAAACGCTTCATGCAGGGTATGGCCCAACTCCTCTACGGTTTTCACCAGATAATTATGCTTAGTGCAGGAACGGGTTATCCCTACCGTATCGGCTTCCTGAAAGGCGTCGCTGCCGATCAAATGGGTTGCCACTTGCCCCGTCAGGCACACTACCGGAATGCTATCAAGCAGCGCATCGGTAAGGCCAGTCACCGTATTGGTTGCACCAGGGCCAGATGTCACCAGCACCACCCCCACCTTGCCGGTAGAACGCGCATAGGCTTCTGCCGCATGGGCTGCTGCCTGTTCGTGCCGCACCAGGATATGCCGCAGTTGGTTCTGCTTGAATATTTCATCGTAAATGGGCAGCACCGCACCGCCGGGATAGCCAAAAATCGTATCCACCCCCTGGTCAAGCAGTGCCTTTATAACAATCCCCGCTCCTGTAAGTTGCATAGCCCCTGAGAGTTGCATGGTATTTATCTCCTATTTTTCAAGAACCAGGCAGATTAAAGCGTTATTTTTTTTCCGTCAATAAGAATGCGTGGCTTTTGACAGGATTATTCCTGTAACCTGATTCGGTATAGCGTTCCTGCACTTTAGCAAGACGAAGCGTACGGGCAAAGGCATAGATCACGCTTTCGATAAACCCTTCTTTCCCCATGAAAATATAACGCCGCACAATATACGCGCGGAAAAACGCATAGAGTGGCTCGATGAAGATACGCAAGCTGCTGGGTTTCCTGCCTTTTTGATACATATCTTCTGCTTGCATAGAACTATATGCGTTTAACTTCTCTATGGCGTGGCTATAGGAACGGAAACAATAATGCAGCACGAGCCCTTTTAGCCGACCAATTTTTTCTTCTGGGTTGTGGGGTACTACCGAATCATGCACGGTGCTATCCCGGAAGCGGGCATAATGCTTGTTATAAAGCCGTATCGGGCAGCAACTTGCCGCTGCAAATAAGGGTTTGCCGGTGAAGCGGGATATGCGTTTGATGGCGAGAATATAGGCATTACAACCAGGCCCGCCTTCCCTTGCAAATAGCTGGTGAATCTCTGCCTCAAGTTCTGGGCTTACGGCCTCATCGGCATCGAGGTTTAGCAGCCAGTCATTGTGGCATAAGCCTTCTGCAACTATCTTCTGTGGGCCATAGCCTTTCCAGGCATTGAAATAAACACGCGCCCCCATAGCGGTGGCAATCTGCACGGTGTTATCATCGCTGCCACTATCTACCACTACAATTTCATCGGCCCATCCGGCAACGCTCCGAATCGTCTGGGGGATGCGATCGGCCTCATTTTTGGCGATGATAAAAACAGAAATAGGAAGTGGCATAACAGAGGTTCCGCGCAAAAACCGCCCAGAATACCTATGCTGCTTGCAATCAGAAGGGCAGATATAAGGAAGTAATTATCCATACTTCACTAAACGACAGAACTACACTAATTATTCGCATCAAACAACAAAAATATGGCTTTTTTAACCTCAGTTTTGGATAAGCGCGGCTTATCCAAAACTGAGGTTTTTTTATATGAAGGGATAAGGCTCTATCGGTTCGTATCGCTCGCCTCATCGCTTCGCTGATTGGCACTGATGGCGAAGAAAAGATATGCAATGGACACACCAAAGAAAATAATGTTTTGGTACGGTTTAAGAATGACCGGTGGGGAAAGAAGCCGCAACATTTCCAAAAAAATCACCGGCGTCCGTGCGACCAGTGCTAAGCGGAAAATGCTTTTGAAATCAAGCATGACGTTCAGTATGCGACTAATAGCCAGCCCCAAGACCGCATAGCATAGCGCACCAACCATGCTATAAACAAAGGCAATAGCAACACTTACCGGCAAAAATACCAGCGGCAATGTCCAGAGCGCAATGTTCTTGGCATTTTCTATCCCCTCTGCAACCGCCTGTGGGGTTACCTGTATAGTCTCCTGCCCAACCAGCTCTTCCACCGTATAACGCACCTCGCCAATAGTGCCAGAACGCACGTAAATCTCACGATCGGTAATCAGAATATAGGCATCGGTGCCTTGCAGAGAGTTGATGGTGCCTGTAGTGTCAATTACCATCAACAGCTTGCTGGTGGCAGGGTCTATAATATTATAGGGCTGCGGCCCTTCAAAATGCACTTCACCCTGCGCCACTTCAAAACTAGGAAGCTGGTTGATAATGCTATGCAATATGTTGTTTAGGCTTAGAGAGGCCGTTTGTGTATAGGCTTGTGTATCGGCGTTATAATGGGAAGGGTCAATCTGCGCCACACGGGTTAGCAAGGTTGCCGTGAAGGGAAGCCAGGCAAGCAACAGCACGAAAAGCAGGTAGCGCATACCCAGCCCCTTCCAGCTTTCCGCCACCTCCCGATAGAAGGCGGAGGAATAGAAACTATGGGCAATAGCGGCAAAAAACGATGCAATGGTCATAACGTCTCTTTCATTAAAAGCGTTCTTTTTATTTGTATCTGAGAGTGTTTTAGGCTATATCCCTATCTAATTAACCTCACTAACCGCTGAATTAATAGATTGAACGATAATGCTTATCACTCCCGCCTCCCCTGTAACTTCCCCCCTCGCCCAAGGCATGCACCAGTATAACGACATGGCAAACAGCATACGTGCGCTGGCTATGGATGCGGTGGAACAATCTCAGTCCGGCCACCCTGGGATGCCTATGGGTATGGCCGATGTAGCAACCGTGCTTTTTACCGATTTCCTGAAATTCTCACCCGAAAACCCCAACTGGCCTGATCGTGACCGTTTTATCCTTTCCGCTGGCCACGGTTCCATGCTGCTTTATGCGTTACTCTATCTTACTGGCTATAAAGATACAACCGTAGAAGAGTTAAAAAATTTTCGCCAGTGGGGGGCAAAAACCGCCGGACACCCAGAATATGGTCATCTACCTGGCATTGAAACCACCACCGGCCCATTGGGGCAGGGCTTAGCTAATGCAGTGGGGATGGCCATTGCCGAGAAGCTGCAAGCCAGTCGTTTTGGGCAGGGGTTGGTTGATCACTACACCTATGTGATTGCTGGTGATGGCTGCTTAATGGAAGGCATCAGCCATGAAGCCATTTCCCTGGCTGGGCATTTGCGCCTTGGCAAACTGATCGTATTGTTTGATGACAACCAGATTTCCATTGATGGCCCCACCAGCCTGACCGTATCTGACAACCAGCTGGAACGCTTCAAAGCAAGCCACTGGCATGTGCAGGCCATAGACGGGCATGACACTGCTGCTATCCATGCCGCCATTCTTAACGCTAAAGCAAGCGACAAGCCTTCGCTGATTGCCTGCCGCACCACTATTGCTAAAGGCGCGCCTACTAAAGCAGGAACATCCGCCTCCCACGGCAGCCCCTTAGGAGCCAAGGAAATTGCTGGCGCGCGTGAGCAGCTTGGTTGGCCACATGCGCCGTTTGAGATTCCTGCCGATATTCTTGCACATTGGCGGCAAGCCGGGCAGAAAAATGCTGCTGATTTCGCCAGCTGGCAGGAACGGCTGGCCGTTTCCCCAAAACGGGCAGAATTTGAGCGTCTGCAAGAAGGGGGGCTTCCTGCATCCTGGGAACAAGCCGTACTTGCATTTAAACAACGTTTGGCCGAAACACAGCCCAAAGAAGCCACCCGTAAATCATCCGGCAACACGCTGGAAGTGCTAACTTCTGTTATCCCTGAACTTATTGGCGGTTCTGCTGATTTAACCGGGTCGAATGATACTAAGACCAAGGCATTGCAGCCAGTAACACCAGACGATTTCTCCGGGCGTTATATGTATTACGGTGTGCGTGAACATGCCATGGCGGCTGCGATGAACGGTATGGCACTGCATAAAGGCGTGATTCCTTATGGTGGCACCTTCCTGGTATTTGCCGATTATTGCCGTCCGGCTATCCGGCTTTCAGCACTAATGCAGCAGCGTGTGGTGTATGTGATGACGCATGATTCCATCGGTCTTGGGGAAGATGGCCCAACGCATCAGCCGGTAGAGCATCTGGCCTCACTGAGAGCCATTCCCAACCTCTATGTGTTCCGCCCAGCAGATAGTGTGGAAACCGCGGAATGCTGGCAGTTAGCACTGGAGAAAACTACCGCGCCCTCTCTGCTGGCCTTAACCCGCCAGAACCTGCCGACGGTCAGGAAAGAGTATACGCCTGAGAATCTCTGCCGCAAAGGAGCCTATATTCTAGCAGAAGCAGAAGGCGAGTTACGGGCAACACTGTTTGCCACTGGTTCCGAAGTGGAGCTGGCCTTAGAGGCGCGCAAGCAGTTACAGGCGCAGAATATCGGTACACGCGTGGTTTCCGTGCCCTGTATGGAGCTGTTTGAAGAACAATCCTCTGAGTATAAACAGTCTATCCTGTGTAACAACAGCATTAAAGTGGCGGTGGAAGCCGCCATTTCACTAGGCTGGGAACGCTATATCGGCCCACATGGCATTTTTGTAGGGATGCGCAACTTCGGTGCCTCCGCCCCTGCACCAGAGTTATACAAGCAATTTGGCATCACTGCGGAAGCCGTGGTGGAGAAAGTGTTAGAGAGAGTTTAGAGTTTAGTGGAATTTTGTGTTCGCTTTGCTCACAAGTTACTACTCCGCTACTATAACAGTTGACAGGCGCACTCCCTCCCCCTTGAGGGGGGAGGGTTGGAGTGGGGGTGATAAAGAATAATTGTGAGCGTAGCGAACACGAGGCCCCACTAAACTCTAAACTCTAGACTCTAACCACTAAAAAAAAGAGAGTTATCTTCATGAAAATCACGATTCACACACCAGAAGATTTTGAGGGAATGCGCAAGGCGGGCAAGCTGGCCGCAGAAGTGCTCGATTATATTGCTGATTTTGTCACGCCTGGGGTCACCACGTTAGAGTTGAATGATCTCTGCCACAATATGATTATTGAGCGTGGTGCGATTCCTGCGCCGCTTAACTACCGTGGGTTCCCTAAATCCATCTGCACGTCGGTGAACCATGTGGTATGCCATGGCATTCCTGACAACAAGAAACTGCACAATGGCGATATTATCAATATTGATGTTACGGTGATTCTGGATGGCTGGTATGGCGATACCAGCCGTATGTTCTTTGTGGGAGAGCCTTCAATCAAAGCCAAACGCCTGATTATAGTGACCTATGAAGCCATGATGCGCGGTATTGAGCAGGTGAAGCCGGGTGCCACCACCGGCGATATTGGTTATGCTATTCAGAGTTATGTCGAGAAGCAGCATTATTCTGTGGTGCGTGACTATTGCGGCCACGGGCTAGGGCGCGTGTTCCATACCTCCCCCAATATCATGCATTTTGGTAACCGTGGCGAGGGCGTTGAACTGAAAGAAGGCATGTTCTTCACCATAGAACCGATGGTTAATACGGGGAAATACCACACACGACTAAGCCAGGCCGATGGCTGGACGGTTACCACCCGCGACCGCTCCCTCTCTGCCCAGTTTGAACATAGCCTGGGGGTAACGGCAACCGGCTATGAGATTTTCACCCTCTCCCCTAAAGAGAGGCACTATCCGCCCTATTAACCGGCACTCTCGATACGCATCCTGTTTTGATACAGTGGTTAATTATGAATTTTTTATTGTTTATATCCGCTTAAACGCTGTCTTTTTTATGACAGAGCCTTTATTCTATGTTATAGGGGGAGGGCTTTATCGTATACGCATATATTAGACCTCTGTAAAAACAACCTGCTGGTTGTATGCGCCCCAGCCCCTCTTCACAAAGGATTGTCATTATGAAACCATTACCATCATCATCACATGAGCATGAGGATTTTGCCCCCGAGAAGAAACTGCGCGGCCCTCGTAACAGCCTGATCAGCAATACCAGATGGCTTCAGACCGCCGATGGGGCCACCATCTACAGCTTTCTGCCGCGCAGCCCAAAAAACCGCGCAGTGAAGGTGGAATTGACAGAAGCTTTGAAGAAGCGCAATGTCGATGTCACCGTATTTACGCGTGATATTAATGTGAAATCCACCGGGGAAAAAATTACCAGCTATGTGATTGCCGTCAATGGTGCGCAGTTTGCCCATTCCTTCCCTTCGATTGCCGCTAAGCCCACCTCAGTCAATTTTGCTCCTTTTATAGCTGGAAAGAAGTAGAGGACAGAGCTGTTCTCCTTGCCTACACGAAAAAATCCTTGCAACTTCTCCCCAGATGTACCATATACTGAAAGGGAGATTGGCGGCGGGCAGCAGCCCCGCCAACCCGGTCAGGTCCGAGAGGAAGCAGCCGTAACGGGTGTATGTTGGGTCGCCTGCCAATCTCACGCTCCTTCCGCGCTTATCCAACATTTGAGGATACATATATGGATCTGTTGCTTCCTGAAGATACGGTTTTCTCCCTTCCTGCTGAAGCGACAGAAGGGGCACATATTGATAATGCCGCCTATCATGCTATGTACCGGGAATCCATCACGAATCCAGACAATTTCTGGCGCACACAGGCGGAAAGCCTGGATTGGGTTGCTCCGTTTACGCGCGTAAAGAATGCCAGTTTTACGGATAATGTAGCCATTAAATGGTTTGAAGGTGGCAAGCTGAATGTAAGCGCTAACTGCATAGACCGCCATTTGCCCGCCCGCGCTCACCAGGTGGCGATACTGTGGGAAGGCGATAACCCGGAAGAAAGCCAGGCCATCACCTATGCCATGTTACATGAATCTGTCTGCAAACTAGCGAATGTCTTAAAAGGCTTGGGGGTTAGCAAAGGCGATAGGATCATTATCTATATGCCGATGATCCCGGAAGCAGCCTTTGCCATGCTGGCCTGCGCCCGTATTGGTGCGGTGCATTCGGTCGTGTTTGGTGGCTTCTCTGCCGAGGCACTGAGAGGGCGGATTGAAGATAGCGGTGCGGCAGTAGTGATTACGGCAGATGAGGGGTTGCGTGGTGGTAAGGCGGTGCCGCTTAAAGCCAATGTCGATGAAGCTATCGGCTTGCTTGGTTCAAACAGCCCAGTAAAGCATGTGCTGGTGGTGGCGCGTACCGGTAGCGATAGTGCTTGGGTGGAGGGGCGTGATATTGCCTATCACCAGGCGATGGAGGTCGCATCCACAACCTGCGAACCTGAAATAATGGATGCAGAAGATCCGCTTTTTATCCTCTATACTTCCGGCTCTACTGGCAAGCCTAAGGGGGTGTTACATAGCAGTGCTGGCTATCTGCTCTATACCAGCCTCACTCATAAATATGTCTTTGATTACCGTGAAGGGGATGTCTATTGGTGCACAGCCGATATTGGTTGGGTGACAGGCCATAGCTATATTGTCTATGGGCCTTTGTGTAATGGCGCCACTACCTTGATGTTTGAAGGCGTGCCGCATTACCCAGATTTCTCCCGTTTCTGGCAGGTGGTGGATAAACATAAAGTCACTATTTTCTACACTGCCCCTACGGCTATCCGTGCCTTGATGCGTGAAGGGGAAGACTATGTCAGAAATACGTCCCGCTCCAGCTTGCGTGTGCTTGGCAGTGTGGGGGAACCGATCAACCCGGAAGCCTGGCGTTGGTATCACCGGGTGGTAGGAGATGGGCGCTGCCCGATTGTCGATACATGGTGGCAGACGGAAACCGGTGGCCATATGATTACTGCCTTGCCGTATGCAATGGAATTAAAGCCGGGTTCAGCCAGCCTGCCGTTTTTTGGGGTGGAGCCGGCCATAGTGAATGAGAAAGGCGAGATTCTGGAGGGGGAAGCGGAAGGCTATCTGGTGATTAAAGAGTCCTGGCCAGGGCAGATGCGCACGCTTTATGGCGACCATGCCCGTTTTGTTGAAACCTATTTCACTCCCTTTAAAGGCTTTTATTTTTCCGGTGATGGTTGCCGTCGTGACAAGGATGGTTATTACTGGATTACCGGCCGGGTCGATGATGTCATCAATATTTCCGGCCACCGTTTAGGCACAGCAGAAATAGAAAGTGCATTGGTTGCCCATAGTGCGGTTGCAGAGGCGGCGGTGGTAGGTTATCCTCATCCACTTAAAGGCCAGGGTATTTATGCGTTTGTGATAGTGAAAAATGGTATAGCGGCAGATGCTGCCCTGCAAAGGGAGCTTATTGCCTGGGTGCGTAAGAAAATCAGCCCGATTGCCACGCCTGACTTGCTGCATATTGCTCCTGGGTTGCCCAAAACGCGCTCTGGTAAGATTATGCGTCGCATACTCAGGAAGATAGCCGAGAATAATTTTGATCATTTAGGCGACACCCATACACTCACCAATCCGGAAGTGGTGGACGCACTTATAGCCGGGCGGTTAAACAAGGAATAAACCATGCAGAAAAAAATCCTCGTTGTAGAAGATAATGAATTGAATCTCAAATTGTTCCAAGATTTGCTGGAAGCCCATAACTGGCAGGTAATTTCCACCAAAGACGGGCGCGAGGGATTTGCGCTTGCCAACACCGAAAAACCTGATCTGATCCTGATGGATATCCAACTGCGCGGTATATCCGGCCTGGATATTATCCGCAAAATTAAATCTGAAAAGACTACCCGCTCTATTCCGGTCATCGCCGTCACTGCCTATGCAATGAAGGATGATGAAGAAAAAATCCTGCAATCGGGCTGCGAAGCCTATATTGCCAAGCCTATTTCTATTGGACATTTCATTGAAGTGGTCAACCGCTTCTTGCATGTTCCTAAGGAAGCAATAGCATAGAGGACTGCGGTTATTCATGTTCTTTGCCCTTCCTTTTCCTGCTATTGACCCTGTGCTTGTGGCTATTGGCCCCTTTGCTATACGCTGGTACGCGCTTTCCTATATTGCCGGTATTTTTCTTGGGCTAGGGTATCTGGGCTATTTAAACCGCAAAAGCCCGGTATTTACCGCTAAAGCACTCGATGATCTACTGGTTTATGCCGTGGTGGGTATTCTGCTTGGTGGCAGGATAGGCTATGTGCTATTTTATAACCTCTCTTATTATCTGCAACATCCGCTAGAAGCCCTTATGGTGTGGCATGGCGGTATGTCGTTTCATGGTGGATTGATTGGCTTAGCAAGTGCGCTCTATCTCTTATGCCGGAAGCAGAATATCCCATTTATACAAGCGGCCGACCTCATTGCCTGTGTGGCACCAATTGGCCTGATGCTGGGGCGCATTGCCAACTTCATTAATGGCGAGCTCTATGGGCGGGTCACCGATGTGCCCTGGGGGATGGTTTTCCCAAGTGGTGGTAGCCTGCCCCGCCACCCTAGCCAGCTCTATGAATCGGCACTTGAGGGGCTGCTCTTATTCATCGTGCTTGCTTGCCTTGTGTTATTCACCCGCGCCCGTGAGAAGGAGGGGCTACTGCTTGGCATATTCCTCCTAGGCTATGCGGCAGCGCGCAGCATTGTCGAGAATTTCCGGGAACCGGATGAACAGCTTGGTTTCCTCATCGGCTCCCTCACTATGGGGCAGTTGCTTTCTATGCCTATGGTGGTACTGGGGGGGGTGTTTGTTACGCGTGCACTGGGTAAAACATTATGCAAACAACTATAATTGGTATTCTCAACATCACCCCGGATTCATTCTCTGATGGCGGTTGCTATAATGAGAGGCAACAGGCAGTAGCGCGGGCGGTGAAGTTGGTAGAAGAGGGGGCGGATATCATTGATATTGGCGCAGAATCCACCCGTCCAGGTGCTATAGCCCTCACCCCGGAAGCGGAATGGCAGCGGCTTGAAGCGGTATTGCCAGACATTATTCACGCCGTGCACACCCAAGGCGCAGAGGTCAGTATCGATAGCTATCACCCAGAAACAGTGGCAAAGGCATTGGCTATGGGGGTAGATATTATCAATGACGTATCAGGTGGAGAGAATGCTGCTATGCGGGCGGTGCTTGCCGCCAGCCAGGCAACCTATATAGTGATGCATAATTGCGGCATTCCGGCTGATAAACATATACTGCCTGAAGGGAAAGATGTAGTCGCAGAAGTATATGGCTGGGCAGAGCAGAAGCTGGCACAGTTGGAACAGGAAGGCATAGCGCGTAGACGGGTGATTCTTGACCCCGGCATTGGCTTTGGTAAGAGTGCACGCCAGTCGCTGGAATTGTTACGCAATCTGGAGGAGTTTAACGCACTTAACGTGAGGCTATGTATAGGCCATTCACGTAAATCGTTCCTGGCTGGCTTCTCATTAAAGCCACCTGCTGACCGTGATATTGAAACTCTGACAGTGTCGTTGCTTCTGGCGCAACACGGTGTTGCGTATGTACGTGTGCATGATGTAGCAAGCCACCAACGGGCGTTTGCCGTGCTTGGTGGGTTAACGGTAAAAAGATAAGTGAGTATTTTATGGGTAAAATGCCGCATTGGCCTGTTCCGCTCTGGTATAAACCGATTGATCTGGGCTTAGAGCGTATAAAAACATTGCTTGAGGCGTTGGGCAGCCCACACAAGCATTTGCCGCCGGTGGTGCATATTGCTGGAACGAATGGTAAAGGCTCCACCCTGGCCTTTCTGCGCGCGTTCTTGGAGGCGGCAGGCTATCGTGTGCATTGCTATACATCGCCCCATCTGGTGCGGTTTAACGAGCGCATCCATGTTGCAGGCCATGAAATTGCCGATGACTATCTCTATGAAATACTGGAAGAATGCCGTGTTGCCAATGAGCAACTAGGCCTGCCCACCACCTTTTTTGAGGGCACCACGGCGGCGGCATTCCTGGCATTTGCACGCAACCCTGCCGATATTACCCTGCTTGAAACCGGGCTTGGCGGCAGGTTGGATGCAACCAATGTGGTGGAAGACCCACTGCTTACCATTATCACCTCGATTTCGATGGATCATATGCAGTTTCTGGGGGATAGCATTGCCGAGATTGCACGGGAAAAAGCCGGGATTATGAAAACCGGTGTGCCCTGTGTGGTCAGTATGCAGCAGGAAGAGGCGAGTGACGTGTTTGAAGCACAGGCAGCATTGCTGCAACTGCCACTTATTCAATATGGCTATGATTGGGGAATCCATAAAACGGCTACAGGCATGACGTTTGTTGCTGAGAATACGGAAATTGCTCTGCCTGCTCCGGCACTGGTGGGTGACCACCAATATATGAATGCCGGTACGGCTATTGCGGCGGCACGTGCGCTTACGGGCTTTACTATCACC
Organism: uncultured Rickettsiales bacterium; assembly: GCA_964643145.1. Classification (GTDB taxonomy): domain Bacteria; phylum Pseudomonadota; class Alphaproteobacteria; order Rickettsiales; family Arcanibacteraceae; genus CAZXPG01. The sequence continues at coordinate 13,835 of CAZXPG010000008.1, read as the reverse complement.
GATACGCATCTGGCACAAGGGTTGCAAGCGGCCAAATGGCCTGCGCGTTTACAGCATCTTAGCGAGGGAAGGTTGGCTGGGCTGTTGCCCAAAGGCTGGGAGCTATGGGTGGATGGTGCTCATAATGAAGCAGGGGGGCATGTGCTTTCACTATGGGCGGAAGCACAGCAGGATCGCCCGCTATTCCTCATCAGCGGCATGACTAAAGGCCGTGATAGTGCCAAATTCTTTGAGTCGCTGCGGCCTTACACGCAATTTGTCTGCGGCGTACTGGTGGAGGCGGAACCCTCCAGCCACCCGGCTGACACCATCACCCAGGCTGCACGCAGTATTGGTATAAAGGCAGAAAGTTTCCCCTCTCTTGAAGAGGCGCTCAGCTTTCTCTCGCAACTATCCGAGGTTCCTGCCCGTATACTTATTTGTGGTTCGCTCTATCTGGCAGGCAGTGTCATTGAAGAGAACGGCGCGTACTGAATCAGCAAAAAAAAGCCCCGTCACTTTATAGATGGTGGGGCTTTTTAACGCATTACAGCGTATACAAAACTGAAAACTTATGCTGCTTTCTTTTTAGTGGCGTTTAACGAATCAGTCAGGCCATCAGAGAGTTTTCTGCTGAACACATCAAACACTTCAATACTAGATTTGGAAACCATCTCCGCCAGTTCACGCGTGTTAGACACCGCATTCTCAAAGCTGGTTTTAGCAAAAGCGGTTTGTGCAGCAACAGTTGCTTCTGGGTTAGGAGAGGCCGCTACATCTTTTACCAGTTGCAACATATCGGTAGTTCCAGATTGCAGTATTTCAGCCTGACGGCGTACCACCGCCTGCATATTTTCCGTTAACACCTGGCTTACGGCAGAGAACGCTTCCGCATTACGACGCTGCGCCTGTAGAAGTGGGTTCAGGTCAAAGTTCTTATTGTTAGAAAAATCACCAAACGCTTTGAAAGCATCTTTGAAGCTTTCTACAAAAGGGTTAGATTGAGTCATGATATCCTCATAAATGTCGTTACAGAACATAGTAAGTTGTTTAGGTAAGCCACATCATAAAGGCTTATACGCATATGTATAGCAGAATCTTTTGTGCGTTGCAACAAAAATTATTCCGCCAGTTCCCGTGAACGCGTCGCCGCTGCCTGCATGGCTTCCAGTATCAGCGACCTTACCCCGCCCTCACGCATCAGCACACGCAATGCCGCTTCAGTCGTGCCTCCAGGGCTGGTGACATGTTCGCGCAGGACGTGTGGAGATTCTTCTGCCTGCGCAAGCATTGTTGCGCTGCCCTGTAGCGTTTGCCTTGCAAAGCGATTCGCTAACTGCGGGGGCAACCCTAGCGCAATCCCTGCTTCAAGCATGGCTTCTGCCAGCAGGAATACATAGGCAGGCCCACTGCCAGAAAGGGCAGTTGCAGCATCAAGCAATGCCTCCTCCTCCACCCAGCCAGCCAGCCCTACCGCATCAAACAGAAATGAAGCCAATTGGCGTTGCGTGTCTGTTACTGCCGAAGACGCGCAAAGCACGGTTGCCCCTTGTTGCACTGTGGAAGGCAGATTAGGCATGGCGCGGATAATGGCTGCCTCTTCGCCTAAATGGCGCAGGAAGAAATCAAGCGTTTTACCGGCAGCAATCGAAATAAACGCCGTACCCTCGGCAACAAATGGCCTGTAATCCTTCAGGGCCGCTTCCATCGCTTGAGGCTTAACCGCCAGAATGACAGCATCAGGCGCAGCGTCAAGGGAAAGGGCCTGCACCGACGATGCTACCGATACCCCATAGCGGTTTTTCAGCATTTTCGCCTGATCGGCATTAGGTTCAACCACATTAATGCGCCCAGGATCAATACCTTGCCCAAGCCAACCTGCCAGCAATGCGCCGCCCATTTTTCCTGCCCCAACCAAAATAAGGGCACTTTTTCCATTATATATCATTGACTTCCCCTTGCTCGCTGGTATGTGCCAGATGCTTCTCAAGCATGACAATACGTTCAAGCAATCTGTCCTGCTCCATACGTGCCTTAATGACCATATCTTTCACTACATCATATTCTTCACGCGTAACAAGATTCATTTTAACCAGACAGCTTTCTATCCGTTGACGAACAAAATGATCGAACTCGCCTTTTATTCCCGCAACAGTGCCAATAGCACTGCCTGCCACACGCGCCATATCATCGAGCAATTTGTTATCAGACATTATAACCTCACTTCGTTTTGACGGTTTCAGGTGCTTCAAACGTGCCCTCAACCGCGTTACCCATCGCATTTCTTACGCTTGCACTCACCCCCTCTAACCCCACAATCGAGGCTCCCTGGAAATGCGCTCCTGTGATAAGAGCTTTTTCCAGATTAGCCTTATTCAAATTTGCATTATCAAGATCGGCATCCTGCAAATTCGCTTCCCGTAATAACGTATCCTGTAGGTTAGTGTGGCGCATATTAGCCCCTTGCAGATTAGCCTTGGTCAGGTTCCCCTGCTTCAGATTAGCACCTTCCAGATTAGCACCTTCCAGATTGCTCCTAACAAAGTCTGTATTACTCAGATCGGCCCCTGCAAGGTTAATGCCCCTCAGATTCAATTCCGATAGATTGATATTACTCAGGCTTTTCCCCTTCCGTGTCGCCACCTCCAGATCGGTGCCGGAGGTGATAACGGTACCTTTTCTGAAGGTATCGAGATTACCATCCATACCGGTAGTATCAAGGACAATAACATTATAGATAGTGACACCAGCAAGATGCGCTCCGGTCATCGTGGCTGCATTAATACTGCTACCAGATAACTGAGCATTGCTCAGATTAGCATCTGAAAGATCAGTATGCCAAAGGAATGCTTTTTTCAATAGGGCATTTGTTAATACGGCCTTCGTTAACACCGCTTTACGGAATGACGCCCCTTCCATATACGCCCCCACAAACCCCGCCTGTGAGAAATCCCCCTCATCCAATACTGCATTGCTCATATTAGAGTGGGTAAAACGTGCGCCCGTCGCATCAACTCCGCTGAGATTTGCCTTATATAAATAGGCATTCTCCATAGTGCTGCCTTGTATTTTGGCACGGTCTAGCCGTGCCTCCGTCAACAGGCTTGCCTTTAGGTCAGCTCGGAACATCGTGCTGTCCTGCAAGTTTGCCCGCTCTAGCGTTGCCCGCATAAGCAGCGCATCACTTAAATCAGCACTGCGCAGATTAGCATCAGTGAGCAATGCCGCCGTCAACTTCGCCTTCCTCAATACCGCCTCTTGCATATCGGCTCGCGACATATTGGCATGGCTTAAATCCGCCTCATCAAGCGTAGCATTCTGTAAATCCACCGCCTCCATATAGGCCTTTTTGAGATTAGCTCCTTTTAAATTGGCTCCTTGCAGATAAGCACCATATAGGTTACAGCCTTCCAGGTTGGCACCTTCCAGGTTCACCTCACGGAGATCGGCCTCTTGCAGATTCGCCCCCGCCAGGTTGCTGCCCTCAAAACTTACTCCCTGCAAATTGGCGTTGGAGAAATCAACACCGGTGAGATTGGCCCCGGTGAAATCGGCATCCTGCAAATTAACACCGGAAAAATCGGCATCACTCAGATTGGCATCGGCAAAGACAGAATCCTGCAATTGCGCCCCCATAAATGCCGTTTCAGCCAGGTTAGCCCCACTGAAATTGGTTTCTTGGATAATAGCATTGCGGAATGAGGATTTCTTCAAGTTGGTTTTTTGCAGGTTAGCACGGGAAAGGTTGCTTTCATTCAAGTTAGCTTCTTCCAGCACCGCACCGCTGAGATTCACCCCCGCCAACTTGGCACTGGCAAAATCTTTGCCAAATTCTTCAGCAAGCAGAATAGGCTTGTTCTTACCCTTCATATGCGCCGCATAGGCTTCCAACTTTTCTTTGGAAAAGCGGCTGCCCGCTTCATCTTCACCAGCTTGACCACCCAGAAATGCAACCGCCACATACGCTATCGCCCCCAGAAACAATAAGGCTGCAACGGATATTCCCAACGTGATAGGGGAAATTTTGGGTTTTGCCCCCTTGTGTTTAAATGGTTTCATCGGCTATTTGTGATCCAAGTGGCAGGTGCAGGCAAGGACAATAGGAGTCGCTCCGCCTGCACCTAGCGCGTTAGTCGAGATAATTCCGCACCAGCTCTTCAGCAATCTGTACGGCATTAAGTGCTGCCCCCTTGCGCAGGTTATCCGCCACAACCCACATGTTAATACCATTGGGAATAGAAGGGTCTTTACGGATACGTGAAACATACACAGCATCTTCACGCACGGCTTCCACCGGTGTAGCATAGCCACCATTCTCACGGCGGTCAATCACGATAACCCCAGGAGCCTCGGCAAGGGCATTATAGACGTCTGCTACGCTAACTGGGTCATGAAACTCGATATTCACCGATTCCGCATGGCTGACAAACACCGGAACGCGCACACAGGTGGCGGATACTTCGATATCGGCCCCCATGATTTTCTTGGTTTCTTCGCGCATCTTCCATTCTTCTTTCGTAGAACCATCTTCCATAAACACATCAATATGAGGAATGGCGTTGAACGCAATTTGCTTGGTGAATTTTTCTGGCACGGCTTCCTGATAGGTAAACATCCCCTTGGTCTGGCTGTATAATTCATCCATAGCGCTTTTCCCCGCACCCGAAACCGACTGATAGGTTGATACCACGACGCGTTTGATACCGGCAATATCGTGCAGGGGCTTTAATGCCACCACCATCTGGATGGTGGAACAATTGGGGTTGGCGATGATACCACGTTTTGTATAACCAGCAATGGCTTCAGGGTTCACTTCCGGCACGACAAGCGGAATATCAGGGTCCATACGGAAATAGGAGGTGTTATCAATGACCACACACCCTGCTGCCGCTGCCCGTGGCGCATGGATTTTAGAGACACTTGCCCCTGGCGAGAACAGCCCAATATGCGTGCCGGTGAAATCATAATCTTCCAGTGCCTGCACCTTCACGATAGTATCATCACCAAAACTTACCTCTTTTCCGATAGATTGCCGCGACGCAAGCGCAACCACCTCACTCACAGGAAATTCCCGTTCGGCCAGTACGGAAAGTATTTCACGGCCTACATTTCCTGTAGCCCCCACCACTGCAACTTTATATGACATGATATTCCTTAACCTCAGTTCTTGATAAGCGCGGCTTATAAAAAACTGGCATGATACTCTAAAATAATGTTAATCCCAAGATAAGAAGCCTTTGGCTTCCTAGCCTAGGTACATGACCCTCACTATAAGCGGTCTTTTCCTTTTTGGGAATAGGTTTTATCAATTTCCGTGCCAAAACGCGATTGCCTTATCGCCACCGCCTTTCCTTCCTTCGCCCTTATATAAACGTTTTATTATTGTTGTACTGTAATTATTTACAATTATAGTGTATTTATGGTTTTACCAAGGAACGGCATAGTAGATTTATTGCCAAGCCGTTAGGCTTTTCCACAAAGGCAGATAAAAGAGATAGAACCATCTGTTGTGTATCGGTTAAGTGACATCACGAATGCGCACCATAATGAAAAAGATGCTTATACTCCGTTTGCCCACAAAGCGAGTATGCTCCCGTCATACACACTAAAAAATGCACTCTTTATGCTAGTATTATTACGTAAAAAACAATGGGGAACTTATGGCAAAATATCTTATTACCGGTGGTTGTGGCTTTATTGGCTCCCATCTTGCAGATACGCTGGTGGCGGAGGGGCACCATGTCGTCATCTTAGATAATCTTTCTACCGGCACAAAAGAACACATACCCGCACAAGCCGAATTTATTTTAGGGGATGCTACCGATTATGCCACCGCCAAACACGCCTGCACTGGCATAGATGGCTGTTTCCATTTAGCTGCCATTGCATCAGTAGAGCAATCTATTACGGAATGGGTGGCATCACATCGGGTGAATGTCACCGCAACAGTAAATATCTTGCAGGCCGTTAGCCGCTTGCCGCACAAACCACCGGTTATCTATGCGTCATCTGCGGCGATCTATGGCAATAACCCCGATGTTCCCTTAACAGAACGTTCGCTGGCAAACCCGCTCACTGCTTACGGGGCGGATAAGCTAAGCTGTGAGTTGCATGCCCGTATTGCCTGGCTTGTGCATAATGTCCCCACTATTGGCCTCAGGCCGTTTAATATTTATGGCCCACGGCAAGACCCGCACTCTCCCTATTCCGGCGTTATTTCCATTTTCACTTACCGTATTGCAGCCGGGCTGCCGGTGACAATTTATGGTGATGGCGAGCAGGTGCGTGATTTTGTCTATATCCGTGATGCTGTCGATGCTTTTATTGCTGCCATGACACATGTGAGTGAGGGTTATGATGTTATTAACCTCTGCACTGGCAACGCCACCTCTATCAATGAACTGGCGGATATTATTGAACATTATGCCAACCGGCCTGCCATGCGCCGCTATATGCCGCCGCGTCTGGGGGATATTGGCGTTTCTATTGGCAGTCCAGAAAAACTACAGAAAAAACTGAATGTGCATCGTACTACCGCACTTGAGGAGGGAATTGCCCAGTTAATGGGCACTGCCAGGCAGAGGGCAGCGGCATGAAATCGCTCCTTCTCTCACTTACCCTTGTGATTGGCGGCTTCGCCTTGCCAACGAGCGCCCGTCAACCGGAAAAGTTCGCCGTCTATTACGCAGCTAGTGCGCCAATAGAAGTGCTTTCACCTTATGGGTTGCTGGTGCTAGATAGCGATGCCCACCCACAGCTTGAACCCTTGCTTGCCCGACAGAAAATGCTGCTTGGCTATCTAAGCCTCGGAGAGGTATCGACATCCCGCTCCTATTTCCATGAGGTAGCGGATAACCATTTGCTGATTGCCGAGAATCCCAACTGGCAGGGCAGTTACACTGTGGATATACGCAACCCTCTGTGGCAGAAGAGGGTGGTGGAACAGCTGGTGCCGGATATTCTGGCGCAAGGGTTTCACGGCATTTTCATTGATACACTGGATACGCCCATCGAGCTTGAGCGTGAATATCCTAAGCGTTATGCCGGGATGGGGGAGGCGGCCTTGCGTCTTATTGAGACGCTCAGGCTGCATTACCCGCAGATGAAAATGATGCTCAATCGCGCTTATCCGTTGCTGCCACGCGTAGCTGGCACGATTGATATGGTGCTAGGGGAATCGATTTACGCCAGCTATGATTTTGCCCATAAAACCTACAAGCCGGTGGAGGCATCTCTCTACCAGGAGCAGGTGCGGATGTTAAAAGCCGCGCAAAAGCTCAATCCGCAGCTGATGGTCTATACGCTCGACTACTGTAACAAAAATGACCCTAAAGCCCTCACCATGATCTATCAGGAACAACGCAAGAACGGTTTTATCCCCTATGTGGCAACCATTGGGCTGGATGAAATTGTTGCAGAACCGGAGTGAGTGATGAGTGGTTAGTGGTTAGAGTGTAGTGCCTATGTAAATAATAAAGCTTGTGAGCATAAGCGAACACCACCACTAAACGCTAAACGCTAAACTCTAATCACTTCATGCACACGCTACCGCCATGCCGCCTATCCTCATACTGCTTTTCTTCCTTTTTCTGCCCATTCCTGCCAATGCCGATGCGTTGCCGCTTGCCCGCACAGTGATCGCGTTTTATGACAGTAAAGTGACGAGTATGGAACAGAGCATGGCGCATAGTATGGCGGAAATGCCACTTAACCATCTGGGGATTATACTGGAATATCATGATATTCAGGCACCGCTGCCCGCCGTTTCGCAGCGTTCGGATGTGCGTGGTGTGTTAAGCTGGTTTACTACCGAAACCCGTATCCCTCACCCTGAACGCTATCTGCGCTGGGCAGCAGAAATGGTTGATGCAGGAAAGCAGTTTGTGATACTCGGCAATCCAGCATTTTTTGAGGATAGTAAAGGCAAGCCCACACCGCTCAGCAGCATTAATTTTTTCCTGCACAGGCTTGGCTTACATACCAACCTTAGCTGGGTGAATTTCACCTATAGCACCACCCTTTCGGTGCAGGAAGCCTCTATGTTCCTGCCGGGGAAACAGATAAATGGCATCAAACCGGCCTATCTGATTGTGGACGTATTGGACAGCCAGGTTACTGCTGTGCTTCGATCAGATGGCAATCCGCTGGTGCTAACCGGCCCGCATGGCGGCTATGTGGCGGATGGCTACAGCCATTCCTTCCATGACACCAAAGAGGAGGAAATTCGCCAGTGGTATATTAACCCCTTCCGTTTCTTCAGCCGGGCTTTTGCCACTGATAGCCTGCCCAAACCCGATACCACCACCCTGGCTGGCAGACGCATCTTCTACAGCCATATTGATGGGGATGGCTGGAACAACTATTCGCAGATTGAGGCCTATAAGAAACGCCATATGCTGGCTTCTGAAGTCATCATGGAACGCGTGGCCAAAGCCTATCCCGATCTGCCGCTCACCTTAACGTTAATTGGTGCGGATATTGACCCCGCATGGAGTGGCACCCCGGAAAGCAGCCGTGTTGCCAAAGCCTTTTTCGCTTTGCCTAACATTGAGGCAGGCAGCCATACCTATAGCCACCCGTTCTACTGGCAGTTCTTTGCCAGCGGCGACTGGCGGAAAGAATATCCCTATCTGGATCGTTACCCGGATGGCGGTTGGGAGAGTGAAAGCACCCGCTTGCTGTGGGAGAAAACAGCCCCATCAGAGGGGGAGTTACCGCATGGATACACCACCCCCAGGGCTTATGCCCGTAAGCCGTTTGATATTAATAGGGAGGTTGCCGGCTCGGTTGCCGCTATAACACCGTTGCTTCCTGCCGGGAAAAAAGTAGAAATTCTCAACTGGCCGGGCAATTGCCTGCCCTGGGAACAGGCAGTGGCATTAACACGCCAGGCCGGGCTTCACAATATCAATGGGGGTGATAGCCGATTTGACAGTGAATATCCTTCCTATGCATCCGTGGCCCCTATTGGCCGCAGGGTAGGAAAGGAGTTGCAGATTTATGCCTCAAGCAGCAATGAGAACACCTATACTGATTTATGGAACGGGCGCTTCTATGGGTTTACCTTGCTGAAAACCAGCCTGAAGAACACGGAAACCCCGGTGCGGATTAAGCCGTTGAATATTTACTATCATATTTATTCCGGCGAGAAGCTGGCAGGCTTACATGCGGTGCTTTCCAACCTCGATTATGCTAGAGCCCAGCCGGTTGCCCCTATTCCTGCCAGCCAGTTTGCCGCCATTGCGGAAGGGTTCTATAGCACCAAACTTATTCCCCTTGGGGAAAATAGCTGGCGTGTCACACAGCGCGGTGCACTGAATACGCTACGCTTTGACCATGCCACCTTGCAGACGGTGGATCTTGCCCGTTCGTCCGGCGTGATCGGGCAACGCCATTTCCAGGGCAGCCTCTATGTCTATCTTGACCAGGCGGCAACGTCTCCTGTTGTGACCCTGAAGCCTCTTCCTTTATCTGGCCAGGAAGCAGACAGCCCCAACCCCTATCTGATTGAAAGCCGCTGGCAGATTAGTGGCCTTACGCATAAGGACACCGGCTTCCGCTTTACTACTACTGGTTTTGGTGCAGGCGATATGCGCTGGCATGTACCGGAAGATGGCAGCTACCAAGTGCGGGCAGGGGGCTATAGGCTTGTGGCCACCGCTAAGCAAAAACAACTGGCCTTGCAGCTTGACCTTTTGGCCCTCCAGCCGCTGGAGATTATCGTGGAAAAAATAAAGGAATAAGCCCTATGCCAACACGTTATTATTACATCAGTTTACTGGTTGCCCTAGGGGCGCTTGCTGCCAGCCTGTATATTATCCCGAATAAAAACGATGTGGCGTTGATGCAGATGGAAGATGGGGATGTAAAGGAAGCGTTTGCCACCTACCGGATGCAGGCAAAGAACGGCGATTTTTCGCTGGATGTGGCTGTGCCGCTTTCCCGGCTTTACCTGGAATATGGCGATAGTGCCAGTGCCATTATAGTGATGGAACGGTTTGTTGCCCTACACCCGGATAATAGCGCTGCCCTTAAACAACTGGGTGGTTTGTATAAGTCAGTCGGACGGATGGAGGATTATCTTTTAAACCTCAAGCAGCAGGCTACACTCGCCCCCTCGCAGGAACTCTTCCGCGCGTTGCTGGCACTGGCTGATTTCCTGGCACGGGATGATGTCCGGCAACTGGCCTTAGAGCAATTGATTGCTAGCCCGGGCTATAGCGCGCTTGAGCAGGATTACTTTATGCTTGGCTATCTTTATGCCACGCAAGGCAAAGCGAGGGAAGCTATCCATGTACTGAAAGAACTGTTTCACTCGAAGAATGAGGAAGTTAGCCAAGATTCAATCCAGCTTCTGCTGAAGCTCTTGATAGAAAATACATATAAGGAAGAGGCATTCAGCATTGCTTCTATATACCTGGAGAAGCACTCTAAGAGCGGTGAAGCGGCGCGGATTATGGCCCTGTTCCGCTTAGAGGGAGAGACAACCCTTGCGCTTCATTTTGCCTTGCCTTTTGTCAAGGATGCGGCAGAGCACCCCGCCTTTCTGGAGGAATATCTCACCTGTCTTTTAGCTGCGGGCAAGAAGCGGGAGGCAAAGGAACGGCTGCTTGTGCAGCTTGAAAAGAAACAGATGCCGGGCAGCCTGCCGGAAATGCTGTTTGACCTGGCTTTAACCGAGCAAGATGGCGCATTGCTCATCCGCATGGCACGTACCGTACCGCTTAACACTATACCCGAAGAAACGCTTATGTCTGCCGCCTCCATTGCCCTTCTCACCCATAACATGCCGCTTCTTGCGGCACTACATGCCAATCTGCGCGAGCAATTGGCATTTACGCCGCTGCTTGCCACTGTGCTTAACGCGGCAGAACACCCATCCGCCACGGCATTGGCCTCACTGGCGCGTTTTGCCGATATGCCTCTGCCGCCTAAACAGCAACGGATGTTGTTAAAGATTTATGCGCTTAACAAGCAATATCTGCCCCTTTTTCACCTGGCCAGCCGCTTTCCCGCATCAACAGTGCTGAACATCATAGAACCTGCCGATATTGCCGCAATGTATCTGGCGGTGCATCAGGCGCAAGCGGGTATTGCTGCTTACCAGGACGTAGCGCAGCAGGAAGGCAGTAAAGCAGGCGAAGTGCTGTTGCTGCTAGCGGCTGGCAGTGGCGATAAGGCGTTGCTCATCAGTCAGGCAGGCAGGGTTAGGGCGCAACATTCGCTGCTTGCTGATTGTTACGGTATCGCGGAAACATACCGGCAGCCTGCCATCACCCTGACACTGGCGAAGATACTCTACGCACAGGAAAAAAATGATGAAAACCGTATGCAGCTTGCCGATGCGTTGCTTGCTGGCGGGCATTATAAGGAGGCGCTTATCCTGCTGGATGAGGCCGTGTTGGCACATAAACCCGTAGAGCAGGTCTATCTGGACGTTGTTTCCGCTATGCTGGCAACGCATCAGGGAAGTATGCTTTCTGCCCATAAATCCGGCTTCTTCCTAGCCGTTGATCGCTTACTGGCGCGCCAAGATGTGTCTATGGAAGCAAAAATGGATGCAGGTTATCTGTTGCTTAATGCAGGCTATAGGGAAAAGGCGCAGGCGGTATTTTTCGCACTGGCGCAAGAGGCGGAACCAGACAGCGATGCGGTGAAAGAATTGTTGTTCCTGGCGGGCAAGAATCCTGACCCTGCCACTAGCAACTGGTTGAAAACGCGGGCAGCAGCCAGCACTGATAGCGCATTTCCTCTCTGGCTTGACTATCTGCACAGGCTGCATGAGGATGAAGCCATTGTTACGCTGGTGGAGGCGCGGCAAGGTAGCCTGGCAAGCCCGGATGTCACCGATCGTTATATTGACGCGCTCATTGCGCTGAAGGCCAGGCCAAGGGTTGCAAGGGTGCTAAAAAACACACTGGATAAAGGCTGCTCCCCCGCGCGCTGCCGGAAGCTGGCTATGCTTGCTATTGCCGAAGGCTTAGGTGCCATTGCCGAAAAGCCGCTCACCCAGCTGCTTGCCATTTCTCCCGATGACACCGCCGTGCTTGAGCCGCTTGGCTTATATTATTTCACCCAGGGCAACATGAATAAAGCCTGGCACTATCTCGACCGCTACCTGCAACTGGCAGAAGGCACACCCGAAATCCATATGGCCTATGCGGATATACTTGTTCACAGACAAGAGAGGGATAAAGCTGTTCCCTATTACCAGCGTGCGGTGAATGCACTTATTGCCCTGCCAGAGCAGAACTTCATCACCCGCAGCCGGGAAGCCTATATTTTCACTAGGCTGGGCATGGTGCAGAAAGCCACTACCCTCTACCGCCAACTTCTTCAGGAGCAGCCAGGCAATAACGCCTTGCGTGCCGATTTTGCCAATATGCTGATAGACAACCATCTGTTCCATGAGGCAGAACGGGTGCTTAAAGGAGGAAAGTAAATGGTGCGTGTGCTGTTGCTATTGTTGCTCCTGCTGCTCCCGCTTGCTGCCTTTGCGGATGATGATGACGCGTTGCGTGTTAAGCTGACCCAGGCCAATCTCTATTTACAAACCAACCAGAACGGCAAGGCAATCCGGCTGCTGGAATCGCTGAAAAATGACTATCCTGATACGCAGGCTGTGCTTGAGGCAGAAGCGGATGCATATCTGCAATCTGGTTACCGGGGGAGAAGTATTAGGCTGATTAACCGTCTGCTTGCGCTTGCGCCCGATAGTGAAACCGCGCAAAGCTTGCGAAACCGTGCTATGAAAACCGAACCCTATGCGGCAATAAGCCATAACACCCGCGAATCAGGTGACTACCTGACCGAACAGCTTACCCGGCTTGATGCCGCTATTCCCTATAATAATGCACTGGCACTTGGCATGAATGTCGAGCATGACCGCGCAGAGGTGGACTGGTTGATTCATACCAACGGCCAGGGTGGCCCCTATACGGGCGAAAATACCCGTGCCGAGTTTTATGGCGACTATACGGAAGATAATGGCAATCATTCGTCACTTTCGTTGTTTATGGCAGAATCGGTGGCAGGCATAGGGGTGTGGCATAACTGGCTGGATAATTGCGGCGCAACCAGTGTGGAACTGAACCTGCAACGTCCTAACTGGGATTTTGTTGAGGAAGTGGCCGACCGGGGCAGGAAAGATAAAGCCCAGATTTCCCGCACCCATCTTTTCACGCCCCGTCTGAGCCTGACAGCCAGCGCCGCCCTTAACCGCTATAACCTGGCGCACACTAGCAATACCGCCAATTCTGCCAGCCTGTTTGCCGGGCTTAGCTATACCCTGCCGCCGTTTAAGGCTATTGATCTGGTGAAGCACCATGCCGCCTTATGGCTCGATTATGCTATTGATGCCGAACATCCGTTTCATGTTGAGAAAAAAACCACCATTGACGGCTTTGTATTTACACCGCTCCCACTGGAAAGCCGCGAAATCCATTCCCTCACCATCACCCTTTCCCAGGAGTTGCGCCAGGATTTTTCCTATGAACTGTTTGGCGGCTATTCCTATGACAGGTTAGGGGATGACGGGCCGCTCTTCGGTGCCTATGTCACCTGGTGGCCACTCCCAGGCTTTGCCGTTGAAGGTACCATCTCGCGTAGCATCCGTAAGGAATACAGTAACCAGACCGTGAGGAATATCGGGATTCAAGGAAGGTGGAGGTTTTAGGTAGAGTTTAGTGAGGTCAAGATGAAATCCCTCCTCCTCAAGGGGGAGGGAGTGCACCTGTCAACTGTTATAGTAGCGGAGTAGTAAATTGTAAGCATAGCGAACACTACCACTAACCACTATACTCTAACCTCAGTTTTGGATAAGCTTTGCTTATCCAAAACTGACATGTTATTGAAAA
>CAZXPG010000007.1:0-50106 GCA_964643145.1 uncultured Rickettsiales bacterium | reverse complement strand
AAGCGTGAGTCAGCCTTTACAATCCTATCCCTCTAATTTTATTGGACACTAGTGCTTAGGGAGAGGGTTAGGGTGAGGGAAGAAAATCACTACAAAGACACGTCAAAATTTGCTGCCACAAATGGCCAGTTCACCAGTTTTTCCAGGAACACGGTCAGGAAATCGGCGCGGCGGTTCTGGTAGTCGAGGTAATAGGCATGTTCCCACACATCGCAGGTTAGCAGTGCCTTCTGGCCATGCGCTAAGGGTAAATCGGCATTGGGGGTTTTGGTTACTTTTAGTTTCCCATTATCCAGCACCAGCCAGGCCCAACCACTGCCAAATTGTGTCATTCCGGCATTCTTAAATTCTTCTTTGAATTTCTCAAAGCTGCCAAAATCAGCATTAATGCGCTCAAGCAGACGGCCTGTTGGGGTGCCCCCGCCATTGGGTGTCATGCAGTGCCAGAAGAAACTGTGGTTCCACACCTGCGCCGCATTGTTGAATATACCCGCTTTGCTTGTATCCCCGGCGCTTGCAAGAATAATATCTTCTAGACTCTGATTGGCAAGCGGTGTGTCTTTCACCAGGTTGTTAAGGTTGCTCACATAGGCCAGATGGTGCTTGCCATGATGGAAGCTGAGTGTGCTGGCGGAAATATGTGGCTCCAGGCTTTCCTGCGGATAAGGCAGATCAGGCAGTGCAAAAGGTGCGCGTGCCTGGTTTGCCTGAGGGTGGCCCAAAGAGTGAGGAATAGTTTTGAGGCTTGCAGCATCGGCCATAATTTTTTCTCCTGATATAATAAATGATAATGAAGTAATAAGCGTCTTTATAAAAGCACGTTTAGATATAATCATCAACGGTATTCCTCAAAAAAAAGAGTACTAGCCAAAGGGAATAAATATATGCTGATAAAAAGGCAATAGCAGTATTCCTACCCTGAAATAGCAGCCGCGTTAATCATCGCAACCGAAAGCTTCACCGCTACCAGGAAAATAACCGGAGCAAGATGGCCAGCCTCAATGCTCTTTGAGATATTTTTCAGTATCAGGTCGATAACAAAGAAGGTAAGTAGCTGTAATACCAGTGTGACGATACTCCAGACAAGCAAATCATACATATTCACGCTTCCTGCCAAACAGAATGCGAGTGGCAGGGAAAGACCCACCAGATCACCACCAAAGGATACGGCAGCAGCAATATTTCCTTCTTTAATCAGCTTCATTTCATTATGGGGCGTAATGAAGCTATAGATAGAGGCGGCAACCACAAAAATAGACAGGGTAGCAACGAAATGGGTAATTAACACGGGCAAGCCGCTGTAAAGATTCTCTAATACTCCTTCCATAAGAATACTCCTTATATTATAGTTGTTTATCGGTAATGGCTTATTCTATGGTTTAAGTGTGAGTACATCCCCATCCACACTGAAACCCCGCAGGTGGCGGAAAAATTCCATGCCAAGCAGCGAAGTGCCCATATCCGCCCTGTTTACGGAAGCGGGGATATGGTGCAATAGGATAGGCCCTACTGTCATCTTCTCCAGCACCACAGGCGCACCCAGTATTACACCGTTAGCCGTATGATAGCTCTTACTATAGCTGAGATTTTCAGGTTGTAAACCTACACGTCTAGCATCAGCAAGGGAAAGGGTAATATCGCTTGCCCCGGTATCCACCATAAATTTCACCGGTACCTGGTTAATCTGGGTTTCAATATAGAAATGCCCATCGCTTGCCGCATAAAAGGTGACCGTACCGTCACCGCTTACAATGGCACGTTGTGGAATAAGGCTGCTGATAATACGGTTATTCAGCACAATATCGCGGTAACTATACCCTGCCAGAATCACGATAATAAGAGTACACCAATAGAGAAAATGCCGCATCATCTCAGCCCCCCGGCCACGATAATGCAGTAACGCAGCACTTCCCAGCATCACCAACCAGGGGAGTGTATAAAGGAGAGTGTATTTCTGGTCACTACTGAGTGTCACATAAGGAAAACGCCAGCACAGTAAAGCGGTGAGACCCGTCAGGGTCAGTAGCAGCAGGAAGGTGGAAAACCGCATAGGCTATTCTTTCCCCTGCTCCCGTAATAGCCGCCCTTTCTCCCGTTGCCAGTCGCGCTCTTTCTCGCTCTCGCGCTTATCATGCGCTTTCTTGCCCTTTACCAGTGCAAGTTCTACCTTAGCTTTATTGTGCTCATTAAAGTAAATGGATAGTGCTACCAGCGTCATACCTGATACTTTCACTTTCCCGATTAGCTTGTTGATCTGTTTACGATGCAACAGAAGTTTACGTGGCCTGCGCGGTTCATGGTTAAAGCGGTTTGCCCCTTTATATTCAGGGATATAGGCATTGAGTAGCCACATCTCGCCCTTATGTTCCATAGCATGGGCATCAACAATATTCGCCT
This sequence comes from uncultured Rickettsiales bacterium, assembly GCA_964643145.1. Classification (GTDB taxonomy): domain Bacteria; phylum Pseudomonadota; class Alphaproteobacteria; order Rickettsiales; family Arcanibacteraceae; genus CAZXPG01. The sequence goes on along the minus strand of CAZXPG010000007.1, from coordinate 47,709 downwards.
TACCCTCACGCAGCGATTTTACCTCGCTTCCTTGCAATACAATCCCAGTCTCAATGGTTTCCACCACGAAATAATCATGTCGGGCTTTGCGGTTCTGTGCGACAATGCGCATGGGAAGGGGCGGTTTTGTTGACATTATAATAACCCAAACTTTACCAATGCCTGCCGCACCTTTTCTTTACTTGCTTCAGAAAGCTGCACCAGCGGCAAGCGCACATCTGGTTCACATATCCCAAGGTGGGAAGCGGCATATTTTACCGGAACCGGATTGCTTTCAATAAACATCACACTATGCAATGTCATTAATTTATCATGTAGCGCCAGGGCTGCGTGTGTTTTTCCTGCTCCCCATAAATCTTGAAGCAGGGCACAGGCATCTGGCACAATATTCGAGGTAACCGAAATACAGCCTGTACCACCTTGGGCGTTAAAGGCAAGGGCGGTGCTGTCATCACCGGAGAACTGGCAGAAGTCATTACCTATATGCATACGCAGACGGCTGGGGCGTTCAAGATTGCCGGTAGCATCTTTTATCCCTGCAATATTCTTCAGTTCAGCCAGGCGGATGATAGTGTCATCGCTCATATCAACCACTGACCGCCCAGGGATATTATAAAGGATAATCGGGATGGAGATAGCATCGTTGATGGCCTTAAAATGCTGGTATAACCCTTCTTGTGTCGGTTTATTATAATAAGGCGTCACCACTAACACCCCATCGGCTCCAGCTTTCTCGGCATGTTTGGCCATCATAATGGCTTCTGCCGTACAGTTTGACCCCGCACCCGCAATCACCGGCACGCGGCCTTTGGCGGTTTTAATGCAGAGTTCGACCACATGGTTATGTTCTTCATGGCTGAGCGTGGGCGATTCACCTGTCGTGCCGCAGGGCACCAGCCCATGAATACCGCCTTCAATCTGCTTGGCAACAAGGCGCGTATAGGCAGCTTCATCAACATGGCCATTTCTAAAAGGGGTAATTAATGCGGTAAATGTGCCTGTGAACATAATGTGTCTTTGTTAATTAGTATGTTGTTTAACCTCAGTTTTGGATAAGCAAAGCTTATCCAAAACTGAGGTTGTTTAAAATTGTTCCCTCACCTTGAGCCTCATCCCATAGGGAGAGGGGGAGCTGCGAGAGGATATTCTTCTTCAAATCCTGCTAAAATCCTTCAATGTTGCTAATTGTACAAGCAATATGCTTGTCGTATAGAGTTTTTCCTCTTCTGTATAATGTTTGCGCGGTTTTCCTGCTCCCCATACGGGGTCTGGCCAGGTTTGATCCTGTGTAGAGCGTGCTACAATATGCATATGCAGTTGTGGTACTATATTCCCCAGTGTGGCAACATTAATTTTATCTGGCCGGTAAAGCTGCTTTAAAATAGCTGCAACGGCAACGGTCTCTTCCATGAGCAGCGATCTTCCGGCAATGGAAAGATCCATAATTTCACTGACATATTCCCGCTCTGGCACCAGTATCAGCCAAGGATAACAGGCGTTATTCATAAGCAGTACCCGTGAAAGCCGCAGGTGCCCAAGCGGGAAAGTGTCATGTTCAAGCTGAGGATGAAGAATAAACATAGTAGCACTATAAGCCTAGCGTGTTAACTCCTCACCAACCGGTTATAATCATCCATCAATTGCTGGGTGATGGGGCCTAGCTGGAAATTATAGTCTGCTATCGAGCCAATAGGGGTTAACTCGGCGGCAGTACCGGTTAAGAATGCTTCCGTTCCTTGTGCTAGCTCTTCGGGTTTAATATGGCGTTCCACCACGGTGATGCCACGGTTACGGGCTAAATCCATTACCGTGCGACGCGTGATACCATCGAGGAAACAATCCGGCGTTGGGGTATGAAGTTCGCCGTTAATCACGATAAAGAAATTAGCACCGGTTGCCTCGGCGATATAGCCACGGTAATCCAGCATAATGGCATCCTGGAAGCCAGCAGCCTCGGCTTTATGTTTGCTGATCGTGCAGATCATATAAAGACCGGCCGCTTTGCTGGCAGTGGGGGCACTGTTAGGTGCCGGACGTACCCAGTCTGCAAAAGTCAACTTCAACCCTTTCTTGCGCGATTCATCGGAATAATAAGGTGGCCACGGCCAGGCGGCAATAGCTACATGGATGCGGTTATGTTGTGCGGAAATAGCCATTTTTTCGCTGCCACGCCAGGCAAAGGGGCGTACATAGCCATCCACCACGCCTTGTGCGGCTACCACATCACGGGTGGCCTGATCAAGTTCCGCGATGCTGTAAGGCACATCAAACCCCAGTATTTTGGCGGAGGCATGCAGGCGTTCAGAATGTTCGGTCAATTTGAAGATTTTCCCATTATAGACACGCTCGCCTTCAAACACACAGGAGGCGTAATGCAACCCATGATTTAACACATGCACTTTGGCATCTCTCCAGGGAACCATGACACCATTATACCAGATTACACCTTCACGCTTATCAAAAGGGACTATTTCCATCATATTTCGTTAGTTATGGTTAGTAAACCGCAGTTTTTCATAAGCTTTGCTTATCAAAAACTGGTATGATATTGAAAAATAATGTCAAAAGCGTCATTTTTGCCATTATTTTAGATTAATGTTATATTCAAAATACGCATTCAAGGCAACTTGAATCAGTATTTTTCAAATAGTTGACAGTTTTGGATAAGCGTGGCTTATCCGTACTGAGGTTAGTAAGAACATGTTTCTCCCCACGTTACAGTTTGTTCTTTATTTTGCCAAGGGTAAATAGTAGGATTCTGATAAGAATGGAGAAGAAAATGCAGCCTCATACCCCTCATATTCTAGTTGTTGATGATGATACCCGTATCCGTGAACTGCTCTGGCGTTATTTGCAGGAGCATGGGTTTTTTGTATCAACCGCCAAGGATGCGCGTGAGGCCGAGGAAATTTTGGGAGAGTTTCTATATGATCTGGTGACTCTGGATGTAATGATGCCAGAAGAAGATGGGGTGAGTTTCACCGCCCGCCTGCGCCAGACATCTACGGTTCCTATCCTGATGTTGACCGCTATGGGAGAGACAGAAGACAGGATTGCTGGGCTTCAGAGTGGGGCAGATGACTATCTGCCAAAGCCTTTTGAGCCAAGAGAATTATTACTGCGTATTGAGCGCATCCTGCACCGTACGCGCAGTGTGCCTGCGGCTAAACCTAAAGACGATATTACCGTGTTTGGTTCAATGGAATTTAACCCGCATACTAACCGTTTAAGCCAGGATGGCGTGGGCATTTCCCTAACTTCAGGAGAAGCTAAGCTGCTGAATGTACTGGTTAAGAACCGTGGCGAGGTGGTATCACGCGAAAGGCTGGCGGAACTGTGCGGTGGTGTAAATGAGCGTTCCATTGATGTGCAGATTATCCGTCTGCGCACCAAAATAGAGCCAGACCCAAAGAAGCCGTTTTACTTGCAGACCGTGCGTGGTGAAGGCTATATTTTCCATGCCTGATGACGGAAAAACGCGGCAGCATCTGCTGGGCTCATGGCTGCAAGCTGTGTGGCAACATCACGAGGGGGTTGGAAATGGTGCCAGTCTAGCGGGTCTGTCCAGGTGCCGCCCCAGACAGTGAAACCATGGTTGGCAAAAATATCGACAATAGGTTCTACCATGCCGGGTTTCTGGTTGCGGCGGTTGAGATATGTCCAGCCTGCAACGGGTTGCACCTGTATTAATCCTGGGGTTCCAGTGGGGAGTGCAAACGGGTTTTGTAGAGGATTGATGTCAATTGCCAGCCCGTAGGAGTGTATGGAAAGCAGGTTACTGCCTTGAATGGGGCGGAAGTTAAAACATGAACTGTTATTATCTTCCATGGAAAGTATATCATTGCCACCATAGGCCTCGATCCCCCGTATCTTGGCAATGGGAAACTGCATCACATAGAGTTCCCGGAAAATGGCAAGCACCGCCTCTGCTACAGCATCCAGCACCACCATCTGGCCGTCTGTGTGTGTAATGCCATCAAAATCACTATAGCTAATAGTCAGCAGCCGCAGCCGATTTAAGCTAACAGGGCAAGCTTCTTTCCATATGCCCAATTGCAGGAAGGTTTCTTTTAAGGAAGAGGGGAGGGCGGTTGCTGTAAAAATGGGTGTCATAAGAGGGGTTTCCTACAGAGGTCTAATAAACCTCAGTTTTGGATAAGCTTTGCTTATCCAAAACTGAGGTTAATAATCATATTTCCAGTTAACGCCAACACCGCCTTGTGTGGTGCTTTCACTGCCGGGTGCGGTGTTGCTTGGTGCGTTGGTTCCTACTTCACTCTCTACCGTAATATGCGGGGTCACTTCGATCTCAATAGTGGCTTTCCCCCCTTCAGTGCCTAAATTTTTCTGTGCTCCTACATAAATACCATCTTTAATATATTTCCCAATACCAAAGGCACTTTCGCCTTCTTCTCCTTGTTTGATATCCAAATCATCCAGCCGTAGGAAGCTGCGTGTGCGGTCGAGGAAATTAATATCGCCACCACCTTTCCCTAGTAACTCACGGGTAACACTCACTAAGCGTAAGGCCTGGGCGGGGGTAATATTTTTCAGGTTACGCCCAAACAGCATACGTGACAAGACTTCTTCCATAGGCAGTGCTGGTGTAGAGGTCACCGTGAGTTTTGGCGTGTTAAGTGTGCCGCTGAAATTCACCTGGGCGATAATATCCTCGGCTGGGGTTTCGGCGGTAATATCCAGGAAAGGCGAGGGCGGAATAGGCCCACGGAAAGTAGCGGTGCTTGTCGGCGCGAGGGTAAAGTTCTGACCGATAAACTGGTAGCGCCCGCGAATGACGCTTAACGTGCCGATGGCCTCTGGTTCACTGGCATTACCGGTAATATGCAATTTGCCGCCAAGTTCCGCATCTAAGCCCCGCCCTCGCAGGAATACCTGATTGGGCAGGTTAATAGTGATGTCAAGCGCGATAGGAATAGAAGAAGGCGCAGCCTTTGCCCGCAATTTGCGTGCCAGCATTGCCATTTTCTGCTGTTCAGTTAAGGGCTGGTTAATTTCAGTGACATTTAACTTGGTAATGGCCGGGGCAATCCGGTCGGGAATATGGATTTCGGCCTTATTCACGGTGAATGTGCCTTGCACGCCAAGGCTATCAACTGGGCCAGAAAGGGTTGTATCGCCACTGAGATTCACCTTCAAATCATCACTACGCATGAGATAAAAATTCTTGAGCGTGCTCTTTACATTTGCAGTGCTGTGCTCGCCAATATCTATACCACCGCTTGCTTGCATGGTGCCTTTGCCGCCATCGGTGGCGTTCGCATGGGTAATCTCAATGCGGTTTTTGGAAAGACGTAAGGAGGCATCAATATTATGCAGCAAAATACCAGCGATATTATGCTGATATTCGCCGTTTGTGAGTGTGCTGGTGCCGGTAAATTCAGGATGGAGGGCGGTGCCGCTTACGGTGATGTTGGTGCTGAGTGTGCCTGCCAGCGTCTGGTTATCCAGCATCAGCACGCTGTTTAACGCGGCAATATTCACTTCCGAGGTGATATGCCCTTGCAGTTGGCCATTCTCCGGCAGCGAGAAACTAAAGGGTGCGAGAGAGAAATCAGCAGGAAGGGAGAAGCTAAGTTCTGCTTGTTTTCCCGTGGCAGAATGAAGCGTGCCTTCCGCATTAAGCTTCTTACCGGCTAAGGTGGCATTGGCCTTAAAGGAAAGAGGAGGTAATGTTGGAGCCGGTGTTTTTCCCTGATAGGCAAGCTGTGCTAGTTCTATAGAAAGGCTTAGGGTAGGCGAAGCTGGTTTGCCGGTAACGAAAAGTTTGCCATCCATGGTGCCGTTTAATGTGCCGTTCAGTTTTTGGATGTTAAAGGGCAGGGCAGAAAGCGGTAGCCCCTGTAGTTCTGCTGTAATATCGGCTCGGTTTGGTGATATTTCCCCCGCAGCAGATAAAGTGCCCGTAGTGTAGCGCAGACGTGTAGGGGCAATTGATGTGCTGGTGGAGGAGTGTTTGAGTATCAAGGGAGTAAGGAGAGCAAAATCTTTTCGACTATACTGCCCGCTCATTGTTTCCACCGTGGTAGTCAGTGTGTCACCAGGCTCTATATGCCCTTGCGCCATAAGGGTAAGTGGCCGGTTAATCAGTGCGGTCAACCTGGTTGAGAAATCCACACGCTCTTTGGAGCCATGCGCTTCGAGGGTGATGTTTCCCTCTTGTATGTTACCTGAATGCAGCCCATCAAGCTGTATAGTGGCTCTAGCTTGTGCCGCGCGTAAAATATCCGTTACCTCACCGTTTGCACTCAGTTTCTGTAGGGCAGCTGTACCATAGCGCAGTTGCTGGCCATTTAAGCGAATGGTGGCATTTTGCTGTGCATCTTGGGGGCTAAGAGCGAGAGTAAAGTTAAAGTTTCCTGCTGCTTTTTCAGAGAGGTAGGGAGATAATAACGCCAGGTTACTATTGCCTTGCAGGGTTCCTTCCAGCAGCTGGGTTGCTGTATAAAAATGCAGCTTGCCTTGAATGGAGGTATCTGGTGTGGTAAAGAGGAGCTTAGGGAAATCCAGCCGGTCTTTTGCCAGTGAAAACGGACTGTGCAGCCTATAAGTCTGTTCATTATTCTGCGCTGTCAGGGTTATTTCCCCTTCCGGCGTGCTAGCCAGGTGGTGGGCTTCCAGTGTAGCTGTAAGTGAGGGGAGGGTAAGGATGTCGTGTTTTAGATGTTGTCCTTCCAGTTTTGCCTCTAGCCGTGGGTCTTCCCATGTGCCGGAAAGATGGGTAGTAAGCGTAAACTGGTTGCTTTCTCTGGACTCTGTCTCATAGCGTATAGTGCTGTCAAGTGTGTGTTTATCTAGCAAAAACGTTGCATTGCCGGTGGCGTGGCCTGAAAGTAGTGTGGCTTTGGCACCATGAAGGGTAAGCGTGCTGGCATTTTTCGTTATAGGAAGGGTAAACGCAACATGCTCGCCAAACGGTGCAGGGACGCTTAACCTACCCGTTAGCGTACCTTTTGTTTCATCCTTATCAATCGTGCCGGAAAAGCGCAATTGGTGCTGTTTACTAGAAAGCGATAGCGTATTGATAGCAATGGTACCTGTTTCGTTGATCTGGCTATTCAGGACAAGGTGGAACGGTGCATCTTCCGGCAGATAGGGTGCAAGTGCTGCCGGAACAAAACGGACAACGGGGGTAAGGGTGGCATCTAATTGCGGGGTGAAGCCCTCTTTCTTACGTGGTAGCGCAACAGTGCCAGCAAGCACAGTGCTGGAAGAAAGCGAAAGGTTGAATGTGCCTTGCCAGTTGGTGAGAGGGGCTTCTCCGTCCAAGCGGAAGAATATAGTCTCACTGGAGGGAAGGGAAAGCATAGTGCCTACGATACCGCCAGCCTCTTCATTAAAATAGCCATGCAGGGCAAGCTGTGAAGTTTTAGGGATGAAGTCAGCAGTCAATACCAGATGGGAGTTTGGGCCTGCCAGTGTTTCCATATGCAGGGAAGCACGGGAACCCTGTGTTTCTGCTCGTGGCTTCATACCGCCATAGAGTGTATAGGTAAAGTGCTTTTCTGTGCCTGGCATAGCAAGCGTCAGTTTTTTTATCTCGAAATCCTGAACGGCGAGATGGGAAAGCAGACCAAGCAGTGCCGGATTTACAGGCGTGGAAGTTGGGTGCGCGGCTTGTTTCTCGCTGGGGTGTGGTGTTACAGCAATATGCTCCGCGGTTAGGTGGGTGATAGATATTTTTTTTGTAAATAACGCGAGTGGCGACCAGGCAAGCCGGGCATTGTGAACAACAAGTTCGGTTTCGCCCTTGGCATTGTGCACTTTAATACTATCCAACTGTATGTCCTGCGGCAGTTGGCCAGATAACCCTTGTAGTGATATTTGAGTGGAAGGCGTGCTAAGTGTTTTTTCAATCCAGGCAGCAAGCTGACGTTGCCCTGTACCAGTTTGCAGCCATCCCCATAATGCCATAACTATTCCGCCCAATATGAGCAGTAGCAGTAGCAGGATACGTAGTGTTTTTGCAATAAATATCATCAGTTAAAAAGCCTGTCCTAAGCTGATATAAAATTGTATAGGAGAGCCAGAAGCTTTATCATTGTCAAGCGGCACACCAATATCAAAACGTATCGGAGCAATTTCTGTATAGTAGCGGATACCTGCGCCGGTGCCGAGATAGATGCCCTCACTAACGTCAGGCACAGGGGTGCTGTAGCTGTTGCCACCATCTAAAAAGGCTACTAGCCCTATTTTAGGTGAGAGTTTATAGCGCACTTCACCCGACATTTCTATCAGTGACCTACCGCCTGTTGGTGTGCCATCTTCCGTGGGGCCTAGGCTCTGATAGCCATAGCCGCGAACCGAACCGCTTCCTCCGGCGTAGAACCGTTCATCCAGTGGCACGCTGCCAGTTGACGGGCTTTGGATCAGCCCTAAAGCCGCCCGTCCTGCCAGCACCAGTTTGGGTAAGGTAGAGAATGCCATATAGTGGGTAGTGCTGGCATATTCTTTGGTAAAGCTGCTACTGCCTGCCAATGTGTTGAATGATGGGGTGAATTGCAGGCTGCTGTTATTGCCGGAAGAAGGGTCAAGGGCATTATTGCGTGAATCATAATTGGCATAAAGCGGGAAGGAAATCAGGCCAAAATTATCATTTTCTTCTGTTCGTTTAATATGGGAAAGTTTATAATTTGTTCCGATGCCCAGCGTAAGCGGTGTGGTGATTTTTCGTTCAATAGTGGTGCCAATGCTGAGATTATTACTGAAATAGGCATCGGTATCTTCATTATCCAGGGTAAAGAATAATTTTAGCGACTGGTCTTTTCGCAGAAAATTACCAAAGGTCAATCTGTTATTTAAGGTGCGCTTTACCCCTGACACGCTGCCGCCAATATCAAGCTGTTCGCCGTGATGGAAGAGGTTGCGGTGCTGCCAGAGCAGCTTTACCCCTGGCCCGTCATCGGTCTGGTAATTGACCCCGGTTTTGATGGTGCGGTGGGGGCGTTCTTTTAACGTGACTGTAATGGGTAACTGGTTGCCAGGGTCAAGCGCAGATGATTTGGTGACGGTAGCAATTGAAAATAACGCGCTGTCATTTAAAATTTTCTCATATTTTTCTATCAGCGCAGGTGTATAGAGAGCACCTTCTTCCCAGGGAATTTTTTTGCGGATAAAATCGGGGTCAACTGATGTAAAGCCTGCAATATTTGTTGCGCCAAAATAGGCGATAGGGCCAGGAGACACGGTAAATGCCACATTCATATTATGGGTAGCATGGTCTACTACGACAGTTGGAGAGTTAACAGTAGCGTAAGGATAGCCCTGTTCATTGATATGGCGCAGAATAGCATCCTGTGCACTTACTACCGTTTTGGCTTCAGCTATCGTGCCTGGCGTTAATCCCAGCTGTTCTAAGCTGGGAAAGGATAGGGAAGGAATAGGGGTGCTGCTGGTGATAGTGACCGAGGAAAATACAAACGGCTTGCCAAGCTGCACGGCAAAACTCACTTTAGCAGGCTGTGTTTCTTCGTCAATAGCGGGTTTAACGTTAGCCGCATAATAGCCAAATGAATCAAGGAGCTGGCGGAAGCGACGAGCATCGGTGCGTACCCTTAGTGCTAAGAGTGCCAAGGTGGTAGGTGGTTTTTTTGCCAACGCAATACTATCAGAAGAATCCTGTAATGCCTTTAGTAGTGCTTTATTCTTCACACCCGTAATAGATACGGTATAAGGAACAGCCGGGTTAGCCATTACAGGGGAGGCGGCCAGCAAAATAACCAGAAAAAAGACGTATAGATAAGGCATTATGCACCTCATTGTAAAGTGAAGCTATGACTTTGCAAGAGTAAAACCATGGCCAAAAGTAAGAAAATACATAAAGACATGTAAGTTTTTATTGCTTTTACAAATGTAACTCTATAATTTCTATGTCGTCTTTGCAGCTTAAGATAAAAGAGGCGGGTGTGGCGAAATTGGCAGACGCACCAGATTTAGGTTCTGGCGACGCAAGTCGTGGGGGTTCAAGTCCCTCCACCCGCACCACAAAAAATTAGAATTATCACTAAATAAGCAGGAAGTGAGTCAATGCAGATTACGGAAGTCAGCAAGGAAGGGCTTTACCGGGAATATAAGGTAAAAGTTGCCGCCGAAGAAATTACAGCGCAGGTAAGCCGCCGTCTGGATAATATCGCTAAAACAGCGCAGATGCCAGGTTTTAGAAAAGGTAAGGTGCCGTTAAATATCCTGACTAAACGTTATGGTGCTGAATTGCTTGAAGAAGCATTGCGTGATACTATTAATGACACCTCCCGTAAGCTCTATGCAGATGAAAAGCTGCGTCCGGCTACCCAGCCTGATATCCAGATTGCTAATTTCCAGGAAGGGGAAGACTTGGAATATAGCGTGTCACTGGAAATATTTCCTGAAGTGACATTGCCCGATTTTTCTGTAGTGAAACTGGAAAAGCTGGTGGCTGAAATCAGTGATGACGATATTAATGAAGCGTTGGATCGTCTTGCTGCCTACACTAAGAAGTTTAGTGCTCCTGAGACATCTAAAAAAGCTGAAATGGGTGATGCCGTTGTCATTGATTATGAAGGTAGTGTTGATGCTGTGCCGTTTGAGGGGGGGAAAGCGGAAAATTTCCGTTTAGAACTTGGCTCTAACCAGTTTATTGCCGGTTTTGAAGAGCAGCTTGTCGGTGTTTCTGCCGGTGAAAACCGTGTTGTGAATGTGACCTTCCCGGAAGAATATCACCATGCGCCGCTGGCAGGTAAAGCTGCTGTGTTTAATGTGGCGGTGAAAGAAGTGCTTGTAGCCGTTGCTTCGCCTGTAGATGATACATTGGCAGCGCAATTTGGTATGGAAAACCTGGAACATCTAAAAGAGATGTTGAGGAACCAGCTTGAAAGAGATAGTGCATCTGTTTCTCGTACGAAGATAAAAAAAGAGTTGTTTGATATACTGGAAACATTGTGCACGTTTCCTGTACCAAGTAAAATGGTGGAAGCCGAGTTTGATGCGCTGTGGAAATCAGCCAAGCAGGAAGACGAACTTGATACGAACAAGTCAGAAGAAGAGCAGCAGCAGGAATATCGTCGTATTGCCGAGCGTCGGGTGAAGTTGGGTATCTTAATGGCGGAAGTAAGCCGTGAACATAAGCTGGTTGTCACGCAGGAAGAAATTCAGAAGGCAATTTATGCGCAAACGCGCGCCTATCCAGGGCAAGAACATGCGGTAATAGCCTATTTCCGTAAACATCCAGACGCGGTTGAGCAGTTGAAGGGCCCGATCATTGAAGATAAGACGGTAGATTTTATTATTGATAATGCAACTGTATCAGAAAAAACTATTTCTTTTAAAGAAATGATGGATGTGCTTGATACGGATGTTACCGAGGCAGCAGAGTAGGTTTCCAGCAGTAATGCATTTCTGGTGGGAACCTATGCAAATAAAAAAGTCTGACGTACAAACGTTAGACTTTTTTTTATAGCCTGATTTTTTTGTCACACAAACATTAAAAATCAATATTTTTTACGCTTATAGGATAAAAAACCGAAAAAAGGGCTTTAACAACTGAAAATTACAGATATCATAGTCTGGTGATGCAGAGACTACTAACTTATACAGGTAAGAGAATGAATGACATTATTGATACATATATGAATCTAGTTCCGATGGTAATCGAGCAGACAAATCGTGGTGAAAGATCCTATGATATTTTCTCACGTTTGTTAAAAGAGCGCATTATTTTTCTTATCGGCCCGGTCAATGATTCCATGGCGAGCCTGATTGTGGCACAGTTGCTTTTCCTCGAAGCGGAAAATCCGGATAAAGATATTTCCCTATATATTAATTCGCCAGGCGGTGTGGTGACATCGGGCTTGTCGATTTATGACACAATGCAATATATTCGTCCCAAGGTATCTACGCTCTGTATAGGTCAGGCGGCTTCTATGGGGTCACTTCTCCTGGCAGCAGGAGAGCCCGGGCGGCGTTTTGCACTTCCTAATGCGCGCATTATGATCCATCAACCTTCTGGTGGTTTCCAGGGTCAAGCAACGGATATTGAGATCCACGCTAAGGAAATTCTTTCCTTAAAATCGCGGTTGAACCATATCTATGTAAAACATACGGGTCAGAAATTAAGTGTGATTGAGAAAAATATGGAACGTGATAATTTTATGACATCTGAAGGTGCCAAGGCGTTTGGGCTGATTGATGAAATTATTGAAAAACGTCCCGCCAAAGAAGGGGCAACCAAAAAGCCAGAATAGTCTAGCGTCGGATAGAGTGTAGCGAAATAGTCACATAGAAGCAAACTGCCGGAGCTTTACTTTAAAAATCTTATACGTAAAAATGGTACAGTAAATGATAAAATCAGACGGGCAGGAATCCAAAAATACCTTATATTGTTCTTTTTGTGGCAAGAGCCAACATGAAGTACGTAAATTAATTGCCGGGCCTACCGTATTCATTTGTGATGAATGTGTAGAGCTTTGCCTGGATATCATCCGTGAAGAAAATAAAACTTCATTGGTTAAAACTGGCGAGGGTGTGCCTCGTCCAAAGGATATATGTGCGGTACTGGATGACTATGTCATTGGCCAAGAACATGCCAAGCGTGTGCTTTCAGTGGCGGTGCATAACCATTATAAGCGGCTTTCCCATATTGAAAAAGGTTCAAACGACATTGAGATTGCCAAGGCGAATATTCTATTAATCGGCCCAACCGGTTGTGGAAAAACATTGCTTGCCCAAACCTTGGCGCGCATTCTTGATGTGCCTTTCACTATGGCAGATGCTACCAGCCTCACGGAAGCAGGCTATGTGGGGGAAGATGTAGAAAATATTATTCTGCGCTTGTTGCAGGCAGCGGATTATAATGTAGACAGGGCGCAGCGCGGTATTGTCTATATTGATGAAGTCGATAAAATTTCACGTAAATCAGATAATCCTTCTATTACCCGCGACGTATCTGGTGAAGGGGTGCAGCAGGCACTGCTTAAAATTATGGAAGGCACGGTGGCTTCGGTTCCGCCACAAGGGGGAAGGAAACACCCGCAGCAGGAATTCCTGCAAGTGGATACTACTAATATCCTATTTATTTGTGGTGGAGCGTTTTCAGGGTTGGAAAAAATCATTTCGGCACGTGGACGTGATACCTCTATTGGTTTTGGTGCTGATGTGCAAAATCCAGAGAATAGCCGTACCGGTGAAATTCTGCGTCGTATTGAGCCGGAAGATCTGGTGAAATTTGGCTTGATTCCTGAATTTGTTGGCCGTCTTCCCGTTGTTGCTACCTTGAATGATTTGGATGAAGCTGCCTTAATTGAAATTTTGGTTAATCCAAAGAATGCATTGGTAAAACAATATCAGAAGTTGTTTGAGATGGAGAACGTTAAGCTTACTTTCTCCAGCGATGCGCTTAAAGTAATCGCTGATAAAGCCATTCAGCGTAAGACGGGTGCGCGTGGCCTACGTGCTATTATGGAAGGTATCTTGCTTGATTCCATGTATGATTTGCCAGGCACAAAAGATGTTGAAGAGGTGCTTATCAACGGTGAAGTGGCTGAAGGTAAGAGTTCCCCCATCCTTACCTATAGCGATAAAAAGAAGGAAAAGGCAGTAAGCAAGCCTAAGGTTTCTACATCATAGAAATAGTAACACGAGCCTGGAGTTATACCTCTAGGCTCTTTACTACTCCCTGACTTTAGCTACTACCGTTTGTGGTATGTAGCGGGTGAGGATGCTAAGGAAGATAAGGCCAGGAATGGCAGCAAAGGTGGTGAGTATAAAGAAATATACCCAGTCTAACTGTTCCACCAGATATCCAGCAGAAGCAGAAAGCCAGGTTCTTCCCATTGCCGAAAACGAACTGAGTAAGGCATATTGTGTGGCTGTGTAGGAAATATTACACAGGCTGCTCAGATAGGTGACAAGTGCCGCATTTCCCATGCCGCTGCTGAAATTTTCAAAGCCGATGGTAATTGCCAGTAGTTCTGTGTTGTAGCCCACGCTTGCCTGCAATGCAAACATCAGGTTGGAAACCATTTGTAGAATACCGCATATCCACAAGCTTTTTACTAGACCAATACGGTATATCAGTGTGCCTCCTACAAAAGTACCAAGCAAGGTGGCGATAAAACCAAATAGTTTGTTAATATTGGCAATTTCTACCTTACTAAAGCCTGCCTCGATAAAAAACGTGCTGCTCATTGCCCCTGCTAAGGCATCGCCAAATTTATAAAACAGGATAAAAGCAAGAATAATGTACCAGCCGCGCCGGTGGATGAAATCAGTGAAGGGGGTAAGAACGGCGCGATTAAGCCATGCGGATAGCCTGCCTGTTTTAGGTACTGATGTTGGTAAAACGGAGGAAGGTTGTGGTGGTTCTCCCGCAATGAGGATAGTAATAATGCCCACAGCAACGCAGGTGGCCATCAACAGATAGACTACAGACCAACTGTAATATTCAGCGAGATAAAGAGCCCCTGCACCTGATACCAGCATTCCTACCCGATACCCGAACACCGCCATGCCAGCACCTAGGCCTTGCTGCTTTTCTTCAAGCGTTTCAATACGGTAAGCATCAATAACAATATCTTGGGTGGCAGAAGCAAATGCAAGAAGAAACGCCAGTAGTGCCGTTTGCCAGGGCATCTCCCATGGGTCGCTATTCCCGAGTAGGATCATGGAGATGATAACCATAAGTTGTGAAAGAATCATCCAACTGGTACGTTTTCCAAGCAACTGCGAGAGATAGGGGAGGGAGAACTGGTCAATAAGGGGTGCCCACAAAAATTTTAGCGTGTAGGGCGTGGCAACGATAGCGAATAAGCCTATCGTTGTTTTATCAACCGCGGTTTCGGTTAACCAAATACCAAGTGTGGCAGAAATTGATACTAGTGCAAGGGGTAACCCACTGGAGAATCCCAGAAAAAACAGGGTAATAAGTTTGGGATGGCAGTAAATAAGCAGAGAGCGCGGCAGCATGGTTTGCAAGATGTTTAGAGGTTAGGGGAGGAGTATGGCATGGTTGGCATTGTTGTACAAATGAATTTTATAGGGCCTGTACGGACACATGTCGCCATGCTTACCCATCATTTATAGGAGGAGGAGTATAGAGGCGGTAGCCATTGTCTTCGGTGACAATCAGTGGTATGGTATTGTCAATTTTTTGGCGAAGACGGTAGATATGGGTTTCGATAGTATGGCTATCGCTGCCTTCAGCATATCCCCATATATGATGCAGTAATTCGTCCTTACTTATCGTTTCGCCTTGCCGTGTATAAAGATATTTAAGCAGTGCAACTTCCTTTTCTGTAAGAGGGAAATGATCTTCATGTGTCTTTAAGGTGCGGCTAGCAGAAAAAAGCGTGTAGTAGGCTGTGAGGCGGAGTGCTGTATCAGCGTGGTTTTCAATGGTTGCGATAGGAGCCAAAATAGTAATGATATCTTGTAAGTACACAGGTTTAGATAGTATTTTGCATGTAGCCACTGTGGGGCATCCTGGCGATGAAAGCAGTAGGATTGGGAGCATATCAGCATAGCGATTGATGCAATCTATTAGGGCGGAGTGGGCAGAGGAGTCAGTATTATTTATCAGCACGCTATCATACCCCCCCCTTTCCAGCCTGTTTTCTAATAGAGTGATGTTTTCAGCTAGATGGAGCTCATATGATGCAGGCAACTGTTGTTTTAACAATTGCAGTAGCACGGGGGTTCGATTATAGATAAGAATGGTTCTGGTCAAATGGTACGACATGGAATACAAGTAACCTCAGTTTTAGCCAAGCAAAGCTTCCCAATATGGGGCTTCGATATAGATCATAATGAAAAATATTCCTTTTGCAAATATCCCCTTCAGTGAAAATATCCGTCATGTGATGCGGGCGGAGCGCACGATGGCCGACATACGGCGTGGCTTGCCGGTAGTGCTCACGGATGAGAACGACAATAGTATCATGTTTGTAGCCCTGGAGGCTATTGGTGAAGATGAATTATGCAATCTGCTTCATGTGGGGAAAGAAAAGCTGACGTTGGTGCTAACGGCAAAACGGGCGCAGTTTCTTGCACATGGCGATATATATCATGGTGCGGTACAAATACAAAAACCAGGATGGAATTTGCTGGAATTGCAGCAGCTAAGCGGAATAAGCGAGAGTGATCACGTCGCAGAACTGCCGCCACTAACCCAGGCGGAAGGCCTGGCGATCGATGGGCTTGCCCTGGTAAAGCTTGCTGAATTATTACCGGCACTGCTCATGTTGCCACTGGGTAAGGACGGGGTGCGTTATGCAGAGGATAATGGCTTGCTTCAGATAGATGGTGCTGACATCAGGCATTATAAAGCCCGGCTTGTCTATGGCATGAAGGAAGTCTGCCGTGCCCCACTGACGCTGGAGGGGGCTAACGATGCGGGTATTGTTGCCTTCAGGACGCTGGGAAGTGCGCGTGAGCATTATGCTATTATTATTGGTACTCCTGATATGGCAAACCCGTTAGTGCGTGTGCATTCTTCCTGCTATACGGGGGATCTTCTTGGGTCGCTTCATTGTGATTGTGGTGACCAGTTCAAGGCCGCTATCACCACCATGGCAGCCGGACAGGGGGGGATTATCCTCTATCTGATGCAGGAAGGCAGAGGCATTGGCCTGACCAACAAACTGCGCACCTATGCGCTTCAGGCAGAAGGAATGGATACGGTAGATGCCAATGAAACATTGGGGTTTGATGATGATGAACGGCTCTTTTTGCCGGCCGCTAAAATGCTGGAGGCACTCGGCGTATCCACGGTAAAGCTGCTCAGTAATAACCCGCGTAAAGCGCGAGGCTTAGAAGAATGTGGCATTACCGTCAGTGCTTGCGTGCCGCATGTGATGGAGGCCAACCAGCATAATGAAACCTACCTGAAAACCAAAGCCAGCAGGCTTGGTCACCGTTTGCCTGCCGGGTGAGGTTGGTGTTTATAGGGAGAAATTTTCACTCTTCACAACAATACCAATAAGTAATATTCTATACTATAGGTTTTGGTAAGATGGAGAAGAAATATGGTTAAAAATACCAGTATCAGTTTAGGGAATCATTTTGACCAGTTTATTGCAGGGCAAATAGCAACAGGACGTTTTGGTTCTGCCAGTGAAGTGGTACGTGCAGGGTTAAGACTTCTGGAAAATGAAGAAAATAAACGGACTGCGTTACAGGCTGCGCTAGAATTGGGAGAAAAAAGTGGTTTTGAGGAGGGATACTCACTTGAAGCGTTAATGCAAGCACTTGATGAAAAGACCGTATGAGCGACTTCCGTATTTCCCGTGCTGCAGTTCTTGATATGAAAAATATTGCACTTTATACGAAGAAACATTGGGGGCGTGAGCAACAGCACAGTTATCTGAGATTACTCGATCAATCATTCCACAGGTTAGCAAAGCAGCCTTTTCTTGGAAAACCATGTGATAGTATTCGTAAGGGATACCGTCAATATCCTCAAGGAAAACACGTAATATTCTATCGTATTGCTGCGGATGGCTGTGTTGAAATTATCCGTATATTGCATCATGCTATGAGTTTATCTTTACATTTTGAGACGTAAGACATGACAAAAATTAATAGTTGTGCTCGTGTTTGCGTAGTGCATGAAAATACTTTGCTTTTAGTAAGTAATGATGGAAGTTACTGGTATTTGCCAGGCGGCCATATGGAACCACGGGAAGGGTTGGAGATTTGCGCTAAACGAGAAGTATACGAAGAAACTGGTTATATAGTAACCATGCAAGATATTATTTATATTTCTGAATTTTATGACAAAAAAATAGATAGCCATAAAGTGGAATGTATTTTCCGTGCTATTATTAATAGTCATGCTCCAATAGTGTGGGAAGATTTAGGAAACGATAGATCAGTTACAATGAAACGTTGGTTTTCGTTAGAAGAAATGCAAACCAGGAATGATATACAGCCTTCATTTTTGAAAATAGGTAAATGGCTGGAAGAACCGATAGACAGCGTATATCAAGGGTATGAAGAGTCGACATAATTCATGAACACCACTACTCCCTCCCATCACAGTTTTGAACAGGTGCTTTCTGCCGGTATGCGTGCTATTGCACATGACAGGCATGCGCAATATGACGCGGGCTCTCTACCTGCTAAACCTTCTTTCCAGCAGTTGCAGGTGGCGCGTGGTGAGGCAGATGCGCTTGCGTTGTTCTGCTTACATCACTCTCCCCTGATCCACCAGCATTATGCACCATCCCTAGCTGAAGCACGTGCTGTGTTTGACAAGGCTGAAAAAGTGCGGGTAGAGGCAATAGGCAGTGTGGAAATGCAGGGAGTAGCAGCAAATATCAGTGCTTATTTAGAGCATCAGGCACTGATATTAGGGTATGGGCATGCAACAGGCCATGAGCGGGTGCCGGTGGCAGATATTGTTGGTTTTCTGCTACGGGAAGCGATGACAGGAAGCGCAGCCCCGGATACGGCAAAAGCAACAATGGCGTTTTATGGCGCAGCTATTGCCGCCAGGATTCAACAGGAACTGACGCAGGCAGCAGCGCTAATGCATGACCAGGAAGCTTTTGCTGCGCTTACTTTACGGCTTATTGCCAAACTTCCCTTGCCGGAAGATTCCGCATCTTCCCATGAAAAACAAGCCGTAACGGAGGATATTACCGCTTATGGAGAAGAGGGAGGTGAACAAAACAGTGAGGAAGCATTGGCAACGGCGGCGGCAAGTGAGAGTAGAATGGGGGCAGAAGCCAGTGAGGCAAGCCCTGGCCTGACCGATGGTACGCCTGCTGATGCTGAGATAGAGGAAGGGGAGGTGGAAGCTGGCCAGTCAGAGGCATATCCCATTCCATATCAATCCTACACATCAGAATTTGACGAGATTATTGCAGCAGACAAGCTGTGCTCCCCCGAAGAACTAGCCAGATTACGCGGTCAGCTTGATAGTAAGCTGGAGCAGTTGAAGGCGGTAACGGCGCGGCTGGCGCACCGCTTGCAGCGTAAGCTGATTGCCAGGCAGATACGCAGCTGGGAACTAAACCAGGAAGAGGGCATTATTGATGCTGCACGGCTTGCACAACTCGTGGCTTCCCCCTCCTATCCGTTACTGTATAAATGGGAAAAGCAGCAGGAGGAAATGCACACGGTGGTAACGCTGCTTTTGGATAATTCCGGCTCTATGCGCGGCAGGCCCATCACCATTGCTGCCATGTGTGCCGATGTGCTGGCCAGGACGCTCGAGCGGTGCGGTATTAAGGTAGAAATTTTAGGATTTACTACCTGCGAGTGGAAGGGAGGTAAATCACGTAAATTATGGCAGGAACAGGGAAAACCAACAAGGCCGGGGCGGCTGAATGATATACGCCATATTATTTACAAAGCAGCCGATAGCCCTTGGCGGCGTGCCCGTAAGAACCTGGGGTTGATGCTGAAAGAGGGGATACTGAAAGAGAATATTGACGGCGAGGCTATTCTCTGGGCGCATGGGCGGCTGCTTGAACGGCCAGAGAAACGGCGTATTCTGATGGTTATTTCCGATGGTGCGCCAGTGGATGACAGCACAGCTTCCGCCAATGATGGGAATTATCTGGAAGACCATCTGAAAGCTGTTATACGTGCTATTGAAGAAAAATCCAGCGTGGAACTGCTTGCCATTGGGATTGGGCATGAGGTAGGGCGCTATTACCATCATGCCGTTACTATCCGTACGGCAGAGCAGTTGGCCGATACGATATTTGGTGAATTATCCGTCTTGTTATAGCTCTGGTATAGATTCTTAATAGTGGGAGGACGTAGGCTAATATCAGAGAGTAAGCAGGATTCTTGCGGTAAGGGTGCTATTTTTTGACTTACATAAGCACGATTTACTGTTATACTGAGAATAGAGATGTAATTGTTTAGAAATAGGTGGATTGCAATGCCAGGTAGTAAAGATTGGCCGCGAGAAAAGAATATGGCATATAGGGAGATGGCGCAGCCACAACCTTCCATGTATAGTGTAGTGATGCTGGATGATGATTATACCCCGATGGATTTTGTGGTGTTTGTGTTGGAACGCGTATTTCACCTGGCATCGGAGGAAGCCAATGTTCTTATGATGCGTGTGCATAATAACGGACAGGCAGTATGTGGTTACTTCACGCGCGAGGTGGCGGAAACAAAAGTGATGCAGGTGATTGATTTTGCGCGGGCAAATGACTATCCCTTAAAATGTATCATGCACAAGAGTAATGAAGATGTTATCAAAAAACCTTGAGATGAGCCTGCACCGTGCCTTAAATATTGCACGGGAGTTTCATCATGAATATGCAACGCTGGAACATTTGTTATTGTCGCTTTCGGAAGACCCGGATGCCAATAGCGTTCTGCTTGGCTGTGGGGTAGATTTAACCATGCTCTGCCAGAAGTTGAAACGTTTCTTGCGGCATGAACTTTCGGCATTGGTTACGCCTGAGGCAACCGAAACCAAACCTACGGCTGGGTTCCAGCGTGTTATCCATCGGGCGGCTATCCATGTGCATGCGGCAGGTAAAAAAGAAGTGACGGGTGCGAACGTGCTGGCTGAAATGTTTTCAGAGCGGGAATCCTATGCGGTCTTTTTCCTGAGTGAGCAGAATGTTACGGCCATGGATATCATGAATTTTATTGCCCACGGGGTGATGAAATATGACAATTGCTCTACCCATGAAAATATGCCGTTGCCAGGCGGAACGGCCACTGATAAGGGCGACGAGCAGCAGGAATCTATGCAGCATTCCAGCATTAAGGAAACCAAGGAAGTGTCTGCGGCCCTGCTCAGCTATTGCACCAACCTGAATAAAATGGCAGCGGAAGGTAAGGTGGATGTGCTGGTGGGGCGTGAGGATGAAATTGAGCGTACGATCGAAATTCTCTGCCGTCGCACCAAAAATAACCCGCTTTATGTAGGTGAACCAGGTGTGGGGAAGACGGCGATTGTTGAGGGGCTGGCACTGCGTATTGTGCGGCAGGCCGTGCCGGATGTGTTGAAGAATGCAGTGATATTCTCGCTGGACATGGGGTCGCTTTTAGCAGGTACGCGCTATCGGGGCGATTTTGAAGAACGGATTAAAGCCGTCATAAAAGAGGTGGAGAAACTTCCTTCTGCCATTCTCTTTATTGATGAAATCCATACGATTGTAGGGGCAGGGGCAACCAGTGGTGGGTCGCTCGATGCAAGCAATTTGCTTAAACCCGCGCTTGCCCGTGGCAGTTTCCGCTGTATTGGTTCAACTACCCATAAAGAATTCCAGGCCCATTTTGAGAAAGATCGGGCGTTGGTACGGCGGTTCCAGAAAATTACTATTGATGAGCCAAGCATCGAAAGCACCATCAAAATTCTGCGCGGCCTGAAACCCTATTATGAAGAGCACCACAAGGTGCATTACACGGCGGGGGCATTAGAGGCGGCGGTGATTCTTTCAGACCGTTATATTAATGATAGGCAGCTGCCCGATAAAGCCATTGATGTGATTGATGAGGCGGGGGCACATCAGAAACTGCTTACCAGTACGCGCCAGCATAAAACTGTTACAGTGAAGGATATTGAGAGCGTTATTTCCAAAATCGCTAATATTCCGGCTAAGTCGGTTTCGGTGGATGACGCTAAAAAATTGCAGAAACTTAATGACGAGCTGAAAAAGGTCATTTATGGCCAGGATACCGCCATAGAAGAACTATGCGGTGCCATCAAGCTTTCACGGGCGGGCTTGCGTAACCATAAAAAGCCGATAGGTTGTTATGTGTTCTCCGGGCCAACAGGAGTGGGGAAAACCGAACTGGCCAAGCAGCTTGCCCAAGTAATGAATATGGAGCTCTTACGGTTTGATATGTCAGAATATATGGAGCAGCATTCCGTATCGCGTTTAATTGGTTCGCCTCCTGGCTATGTTGGCTTTGACCAAGGCGGGCTCTTAACCGATAGTGTCTATAAAGCCCCCTATTCGGTATTGCTGCTTGATGAGGTGGAGAAGGCGCACCAGGATATTTACAACCTGCTATTGCAAGTGATGGATTATGGTAAACTAACAGATCATAACGGCAAAACGGTGAATTTCTGCAACACTATCCTGATTATGACTACCAATGCCGGGGCGGCAGAAATGAGTAAAGCCCCAATTGGATTTGGTCGCGTATCGCGTGAGGGGGAAGATGTAGCTGAAATCAACCGCTTATTTTCACCAGAGTTCAGAAACAGGCTAGATGCTGTTATTCCATTTGCGGCACTGACCGATGAGGTGGTGATGGTGGTGGTTGATAAGTTTATCCATCAGCTGGAAGCGCAGCTTGCCGATCGCCGTGTGCGTATTACCGTAGACCAGCCTGCGCGAGAATATCTCGCCCGTATGGGCTATGACAGGGATAACGGTGCCAGGCCGCTGGAGCGGATTATTGAGGGAAAAATCAAGAAGCACTTAGCCGATGAAATACTCTTTGGCAAGCTGACCAAAGGCGGGAAAGTCTCTATAACCTTCGCAGATAATGACGAGTTGGCCTTCAGCTATGCGCATTGTTGATGGAGGATGAGGGGAGATACGATGCGTCCATCTGTTTTTTTCCCTCTCTTTGTTGATGTAAATACGCTGGATAATGTGGGGGATAAGACACGTGCGGCACTGGCCAGGTTGCATTGCACGCGCGTGCTAGACCTTTTCTGGCACCTGCCTTCCGGTTTTATCCACCGTCCACGGCTTGCTTCGCTCTCTGGCGCATGTGATGGCGATATTGTCACCGTGCAGGTAACGATTGACACACATTTTCCCCCGGCAAATGGTGTGCGGCATTCGCGGCGGCACCCGTACCGTATACGCTGCCAGACCGATAGTGGTTTCCTCACGCTGGTGTTCTTTAACAGCTACAGTGACTATATTATTAAGAAACTGACCCCAGGCAGCGTGCATGTGGTGAGTGGCAAGCTTGACCATTTTAACAATGAACGCCAGATGGTGCACCCGGACTATTGTGTGTCTGTGGATAAATTGTATACAATCCCCGAATATGAACCTGTCTATCCGCTGACATATGGCCTCACTTCCCGGCAACTGGCACGCATTATACATACTGCGTTAAAACGCCAGCCCAATATTAACGACTGGCTACCTGCATCATTGCTTACTGCGAAAAAATGGCCACTCTGGCAGGAGGCTGTGCCTGCTGCCCATAATCCGGCTAGCGTGCATTATGCCGCCAGCCACCAGCGTTTAGCATTCGATGAACTGCTTGCCAACCAGTTGGCACTTCAGCTTACCCGCCGCTTTGTCCATAAACTGCCTGGGATTTCTATGAAGGGGGATAAAACCTTACAAGCAGCGGCACTGCATAATATGGGGTTTCAGTTGACAGAGTGGCAGCAAACGGCCTTAGCGGATATTCAGCAGGATCAGGCCGCTCCCACCCGTATGATGCGCCTGCTTCAGGGCGATGTAGGGAGTGGCAAAACAGCCGTTGCCCTGCTTTCCATGCTGAATGTGGTGGAATGTGGCAAGCAGGCGGCACTGATGGCCCCTACCGAAATACTAGCGCAGCAGCATTTCACCTGGATGTCCAAGGTGGTGGAGGGGTTGGCTGTTCGTATCGCGTTTTTAAGTGGCAGTACGCGTAAATCAGAACGGCAGCACATACTGAGAGGGTTAGCAGCGGGGGAGATCGATATTATTATTGGCACCCATGCGTTGTTCCAAGATGATGTTACCTTCCATGCGCTGGGCTTGGGGGTGATTGATGAGCAGCATCGTTTCGGGGTGGAGCAGCGTATGCGGTTGGCAGCAAAAAGTGGTTATACTGATATAGTGCTGATGACGGCAACTCCCATTCCCCGCACGCTTACCTTAACCGCCTATGGCGATATGGATATTTCTACTTTGCGTGGAAAACCTGCCGGACGCTTGCCGATTGCCACGCGTATAGTGCCGCTTTCCCGTCTGGATGAGATTATTAGCTCGCTTAAACGTGCGATAGAAGCAGGCAGCAAAGCTTACTGGATATGCCCACTTATTGAGGAGCCGGAAGGAAAGGAAGAGAACGAACATGCAAAAGCGGATCTTGCAGCGGCAGAAGCGCGTTTCCTAGAGTTTCAATCGTTGTTTCCAGGCAAAGTGGGGCTGGTGCATGGCAAAATGAAGCAGGCGGAGAAAGATGCAGTGATGCTGGAATTTTCCGAAGGCCGTCTGCAACTACTAGTGGCCACTACGGTAATTGAGGTGGGGATTGATGTGCCAGATGCTACCATCATGATTATCGAACATGCCGAACGTTTTGGCCTGTCGCAGTTGCATCAGTTGCGCGGCCGGGTGGGGCGGGGGGATAAACCCTCTTCCTGCCTGCTGCTTTATGCTGCACCGCTTGGTGATGTCAGCAAGGCACGACTTGCCATTATGCGCGAAACCGAAGATGGGTTCAGGATTGCCGAGGAAGATCTGCGCCTGCGCGGCGGTGGTGAGGTGCTTGGCACGAGGCAAAGCGGCCTGCCTTCTTTTAAAATGGCGAATCTTGAGAATGATACGGCACTGCTTGCACTGGCCCGTCAGGAGGTGGAAGATATTATCGCCACCGACCCAATGCTTGCCACTTCTCGTGGGCAGTGTTTAAAACACCTGCTCTATCTGTTTGAGTATGATACGCTCATGCAATATGTGCGGACAGGGTAATCCTTTTATATCCACACTAGACGCGCGTGACATTTTATGTTCATATGGGGAGGGTAATTTTTCTAGTATTATCGAGGGAATGGACGTGCAGCAAAATACTATGGTGTTATTCGGGGCATTATTGCTTTCGATGTTCGTGTTTTACTATACAGGCAGCCGGGAAGAAAGCCGTGTAAAAACCGTTGCTGCTTCAACCGAAAAACAACTAAGCAGCCTTGAAGAGAGTTTGGATGGCAATAATATCAAAAATGCCTTGATTTTGAAAGCCTATGCCGAGCAGCTCAAAAAAAACAAACCAGAATTTTCCACGCTTGCAGATCAGCTCTCTCTGGATGCCACCAGCAAAGGCCCAGCCGTAACCGCCTTAAAAGAGCGGTTGAAGAAAGCCAGTGACACGATTGAGGATAATGGTAGCAGTGATGCGGTAATGCGGGAGTTGTTATCTATCCAAAATGCCGCTAATTCAGGAAATTATAATGATTTCTTGCTAGGTAACATTAATGTTATCGCCAGCCTTTCCGGCGGCAGTCTTCCTGCGATTAACCCAGCAGGGGGGAATCAGGGGAGTGGTGCCGAGCAACTGGTAGGTAATCCACAATATGGCCAGTGGCGTCAGCATAATGGTATGAGCGTGTGGGAATGGTATGGCGCGTTTGCTATGCTACGTGACCTGGTAGGTGGTGGCAGGCCGTATTATTACCAAGACTGGGCGCGCTCACCCGCGTTCTCTGATAATTATTATGGCAGTTATGGCGGCGGTAGTGGCTATGCTGCGCCACAAAAATCCTATAAAGCAGCTAATGACAATGTTCGCCAGGAAAAAACTTACGGTGCAAGCCAAGAAAGACGGCGTAGTTCTTATGGTGTTGGCAGCGGCAGTTCCAGTCGTAGGAGTGTTTGGGGAGGCAGTCGTCGATCTTCATCATTTGGCTCATTTCGACGTAGAAAATAAAAAAGATAGAAACATGATTGACATATTATGTCATGCATGTTAGGGTAAGGGTATAATAACTTTAGGGGAAAGAAAGTGACTACTATACAAACATTAGCGCGTGAACTCAGTATCTTGGGAGCAAAACCTGAAGTATATCCTCATTTTGAGGTGCAGCCTATTCCGGGCGAGGTGGAGGTGCTCAAGATCACTATTGAAGATTCGGATGAACTACCTATTTTTCTTTCGGTAGCAGATTCACAAATTCTGTGTATCTCGTATTTATGGAAGGAAGATGAGGTGAAACCGGAGCGCAAGGCATCCATGTTGGAACAGATGTTGTTTATGAACATTCCCATGCCACTTTCTGCCTTCGCAAAAATAGGGGATAGCTATGTGATTTTTGGAGCACTTTCTATCCGTGCGCAGACGGAAGAAGTATTACATGAGTTGGAAATATTAAATAACAACGCCATTGCTGTTATTACGGAAATGGCAGAATTTTTGAAGTAACACACTGGTAGAGAGGCTATGATGAGTATTCTTGAAAAAATTGTAACGGCAATTCGCGGTGGCATGCGGGAAGTAGGAGAAGGCATTGTTGATGCGAACGGCACACGAATTTTCGAGCAGGAAATTAAGGATGCCGAAGCCAAGCTCAACCAAGCCAAGCGTGACTTAACCGACGTGCTCGCCAAAGAAATGCAGGCAGGCCGTGAGGTGGAGCGTTTAGGGCAAGAAGTTGCTAAGCATGAAGCCTATGCTATGCAGGCACTTGCAAAAGGTGATGAAGCTTTAGCACTTGAAGTATCAACCAAGATAGCTGATCTTAGCAGCGAGTTGGAAGTGCAGAAGCAGGCAAAAGTGCGTTTTGCTGAACATGGGAAGCGGCTGAAAGAAATGATCAAGAAAACCGGCAATGCACTAGCTGAAATGAACCGGCAGCTTATTATGGTGAAAACCACCGAAAGTGTGCAGAAAGCTACAGCAGCGATTACCGATAATTATGCCAGCAGCAATTCTCGTTTGATCAGTGCTAAGGAATCACTTGATCGTATCCAAAAACGCCAGCAGGATACCGAAGACCGTTTAAAAGCAGGGGAAACGCTGCAAGCCGAGTTATCGGGGCAGAACCTGGAAGAGAAACTGCGGGCAGCA
Source organism: uncultured Rickettsiales bacterium (assembly GCA_964643145.1). Classification (GTDB taxonomy): domain Bacteria; phylum Pseudomonadota; class Alphaproteobacteria; order Rickettsiales; family Arcanibacteraceae; genus CAZXPG01. The sequence goes on along the minus strand of CAZXPG010000007.1, from coordinate 20,991 downwards.
GGCATCGGTGATACACACAATGCCGCCAGTGATATTCTGGCTCGGCTAAAAGAAAAACAACAAGGAGGCGCAAGCTGACGGTTGTTTGTTCCCCACTTTCTTTCTTTTCCCCTGGAAAGAGAGTGGGGCTTTTATGGGGATAACAATATGATAGTAGACTTTATTAAGAAAAAGCTTTCAGATATGGTGGCGAGCACCCCACCTGTGCGTCAGCTTGAAACCCCTGATGATTTGCAGCAAGGTGATATTATAACATTCCGCTTTCTGCCGCAAGAATCGCTCAGTGGCAAAAGCTTCCAGGTGATGGGGATAGATACGCTTGATTTCAAGCAAGGGCGTTTCACAGTTTTTACCATACAGGGCGAGAATAGGCATCCGCTCTATCTTACTGAGTGTATTAATGGGGAAGAACGCTATCTTGCTATACGTCAGAAAATAAACCGTGCTATTGTTGATAAGCTATTCAGCCTTGAGGCTTTCTCTACGATTCTTGACGAAGGCTATGGTGAAGAATTAAAGACTGTCACTGCTTCTATCGAACAGCTTGAAGGCTGGCTGGCGGAAAGCTATCATAAAGCGATTGATTGTCGTAAGGGCTACCGGCATTCCGGTGATTACCGCAACCGCGTGTTGCCCCGCTATGAAGATGAATCACAAGGGTTTGATTATTATCTTTTAATGGATAAAACCGAGGCATTTGGGGTGGAAATTGAAGTGTATGATGAAGGGGAAAGTGATGTCTATATTGCCCTTTATCTGCCGCTTTCGGTTATTGAATCACTCTGGCCGGGGAAATACTAATGGCAGATAGCAAACGCACCGATTGGGAATCGTCAGCCAAAACCATTAAGGCTGTACAGGTGGCCTTTGAAATGGAGCAGCGCGTGGCACTTGCCATCCGTGAAATGGCACTGCTTAGTGGCCTTACGCCTTCTGACCAGATACGGAAAATTATCGGCCTCTCCTATTCCCCTCCCAAACGCCCACGCTTGACAGTATCACTATCTAGTGAAGACTACCAGACACTGGGCGAGCACTATAGGATTGACCCTGCCGATACACTGGCAATCAAGCGTGCCATCATGAGCACGCTGATTGACTTTGTGGAAGAAGAAAAAGCTTAATTTCCCCAGTCGGGTATACTATCCAATCCCAGCAAATCCTCATAGCTAGGCCGCGCCCGGATCACGCGCCATGCATCACCGCGCACCATGACTTCTGGTACCAGTAACCGTGAGTTATAAGTGGAGGCCATCACCGCGCCATAAGCGCCAGCCGAACGGAAGGCCAGCAGATCGCCTGCTTTGGTGCTGGCAAGCAGCCGTTGTTTAGCAAAAATATCACCTGTTTCACAGACTGGGCCGACAATATCCATTAGTTCTGAGGGGGTGTTTGCAGCAGGTTCTATCACAGGCACAATTTCGTGATAGGCATCATAGAAACTAGGGCGGATCAGGTCGTTCATTGCGGCATCAACAATCACGAAATTGCGGCTGTTGCTGCGTTTAACATAAATAACTTCCGTCACCAAAATACCGGCATTGCCGGCAATCAAGCGCCCTGGCTCAAAAATCAGTTCGCAGCCAAGATGTTTGGTGGCGGCAATAGCCATTTCAGCATAATGGGCGGGGGAGGGGGGCGTTTCATTTAGGTAGGGAATGCCAAGCCCGCCGCCTAAATCAAGACGGCTAATATCATGGCCTTCTGCCCGAAGCTGCTGCACTAACATATCAACACGTTTAAATGCCTGTTCAAACGGCATAAGTTCAAGCAATTGTGAACCTATATGGGTAGAAATACCTTTGACGGCAATAGCGGGAAGCGATGCTGCCGTGGTATAAATAGCACTTGCCTGCTCCCAATCGATACCAAATTTATTTTCTTTCTTGCCAGTCGTGATTTTATGATGGGTATTGCCATCCACATCCGGGTTAATGCGGATAGCGATAGGGGCTGTTACGCCTAAAGAATGGGCTGTTTCACTCAGAGCCAGTAACTCGGGTTCTGATTCCACATTAAACTGGAAAATGCCTGCTTGCAGTGCAAATTTCATTTCGTCCCGGGTTTTGCCAACACCGGAGAACACGATTTTACTGGCTGGCACCCCGCTTGCCAGTGCGCGCCGTATTTCTCCTTCCGATACGCAATCCGCCCCTGCGCCTAACTCTGCCAGTAGTTTAAGTACAGCTAGATTGGAATTGGCTTTTACCGCAAAACAAATGGTTGCCTTAACACCGGAAAATGCTTCAGCAAACACGTTGTAATGGCGGGTGAGGGTGGCAGAGGAATAGCAGTAGAACGGTGTTTTTACCGCGTTTGCAATGGCAGAGATGGGAACCTCTTCTGCATGAAGGTTGCCGGAAAGAAAATGAAAATGGTCCATAAATACCGCATGAATCTAATACAAAATACCCCTTCTCTTGGGGGGAGAAGGGGCATCGTACACCAATCGTTAAAAAGGACAACGGTTATTTTTTGCTTACCCGCAGACTACCAAACAGGCCATCTTTTTCATCATCGGGGCCTGCTGCAAAATAGAGGGCATTGCTATCACCAAGGCTGGCGCCATTACCAAATAGTAACCCCCAGAGTTTGTCGATTTTTATTGGTTTCCCTTTTGCATCATGCATAAAATCAACAAATGCGTGGGTTTTTGCATCATAGGCAGCAATTAGTCCATCACCAAAATTGCCAACCAGCAGTGTGCCAGAGAGTGCGCCAAAATCAGCAGGTGCATAGGCCAAGCCCCAGGGAGCACTAAGCTTGCCGCCATCGTTCCAGACCGTTACCAGCTTGCCCTCTTCCGTAAATTCAGCTAAACGGCCCTGACCAGGGGCGGAGGTGTCTTCTTCACCCACAAACAACTCGCCTTTCTTACAGGTGCCTTTGCTGATTTCTTCCTCTGGGCAGGTCTGTGTTTTAGCGTAGGTGACAAAAATATGGTTCTCACCTGCTGGGGTGCGTAGTGCCTGCACGTTGAAAGGTGCATATTCGCCCGGGTCTACGTCACCATTGTTATTTTCGTCAAAGGGCATATCGAAGGTCACTGCTTCTGGCTCAAACTTGCCATTAAACACCTTAATGCCAGGCTTTACGCCAAAATCAGCAGCATAAAGGCGGTTATAGGCCGCATTCGTTGCTAAACCAAAGAACTGGGCACCTTCGCTCGACTGGTTAATGACGGGTAGTGCTTCCATGGAACGCTCAAAGGTGCCATCTTCTTTTTTCCGTTCTGTCCAGGCGGAAATAATGCCACCATCGCTGGCAAACATGAACTTAGCTGGTGCGGTAATAGCGTCGGCACCTTCAACCTTTTGGGTGATTACAAAACTATCCTTGCTATCTAAGAAAACTACACCCGTCGCCATATTATCTTCACCACCTACAGGGAGTTTGATACGAGCCAGTTTTTCATCAGGCTGCATGGTACGGAGTGCCGGATCGTTCGATTGATGAACATCGCCCATATATTGGAATGTATGGTCTTTCGCAGTCACCCAGAAATGCCCGCCCGCCCCTGCTGGACGGTTGGCAATGCCCCAGGCATTCACCAGCTTATCATCCACACGCTCGGCGCCATAGGAGGCCTTGTTGGCAACGAATTTAGTTATATCGTAGCTGTTTTCCTGGGTGTGTTCGGCGGCAAAAGCGGGGGAGGTAACGGCAGCAATAAGGGTGGTACTCAGAATAAAACGGCGGAATGACATAGCTTCTCCTTTATAATAGCTGTGATGGATTTGGGTTTACGTTTGCAAATGATTATTAATATAATTAACGACGCATACAATAAACCCTGTAGCCTGTCAACCAAAAAAGCATGGGGACTCTTCCTGATCAGGTGCGTAGGGCTGGCAATATGAGGATAAAAAACTACGTACAGTTGTTGACCTCTGGCATAATAACGGTTATAGTGACGAGGGTAATTGTGCATAACTTTCGGTAGCTTTAATTATGATGAATCACTTGACGCCTTCCGTACTTATCGTAGAAGATGAAGAAGCTATTATCACTATGCTTCGGTATAACTTAGAGCGTAATAATTTTGTTGTGTATGTCGCCTATGATGGTGAGGAAGCCCTGTTGATGGCAAGGGAGATTAGGCCAGATGTCATTTTGCTTGATTGGATGCTACCAGGTATGAGTGGAGTGCAAATCTGCCAGAAGATACGGGCTAGCGAAGGTATAGAGTCGACACCTGTATTGATGTTGACGGCCAAGGGGGAAGAAAAAGATAAGATCACCGGGCTTGATAATGGTGCGGATGATTATATTGTGAAGCCCTTTTCTCCTAATGAACTTGTCTCACGCATTAAAGCTATCCTACGGCGGATGCGGCCTGCATTCAGTGAGAAAACCTTGGAGTTTGGTGATGTGGTGATGGATCTTACCTCCTATAAGGTTACGCGTAACAACAAGGAAGTGCATCTTGGGCCCACGGAATTTCGTATTCTGCAATGCCTGATGGAATATCCAAAACGTATTTTCTCACGCGAAACTATTCTGGCGCAGGTATGGGGATATGATAGTGATATTGAAGCCAGGACGGTGGATGTGCATATTAACCGTTTGCGGAGTGCGTTGAAGGTAGGGGATAGTGATGCAACATTTATCTGGACAGTCCGTTCTGCGGGGTATTGCCTGCAAAAATCCTCGGGCGGTTAGGTGAAATAAAGGGTGTTATTATTTAACAGGAATTGTCGAAAATTTTTGCTTGTCGTTGCCGCCTTTTCAGGATACAACCATCGTCAAGATGAAAATATTTTTGCGATAGGTTGGGAAGAATGAATATCAACCCTTTTATTGATTTGATTGCAACAGTTATCACGCTCTATAACTGGGTGCTTATCGCCTGGATTATCCTTAGCTGGTTGGTTTCCTTTAATATCGTAAACCCCTACCAGCCTTTCGTGCGGCGAGTGATGGAGGTGCTGAGCCGCCTAACCGAGCCTGTCTTGTGGCATATACGGCGTTATATCCCCCCTATCGCAGGCATTGACCTATCTCCCATTATATTGTTCCTTGGTTTGGGTTTTATAAAGAGTATACTCTATACCTACTTCTATAAGTAACAACACATTGCTGAGATATAATGTTTTTCCTTTCTCTTCTGATTATCATTTCGATTGCCGTAGGCAGTTTTTTTCTCGCTAAGAAGAAGGTGGCGCAATTGGCACTGGCAGAGGGCAGGAGGCCGCATTCGCTGCTACGTTATTATGGCTGGTGTGCCGTGCTTTGGTCGGTGCTGGCAGGTATCTTGTCATATGCGCTTGTGCGGGTTTTCTCTTATCAGGGAATTGCAGTTTTTTCCTCTGGTTATCAATCGCTTATTCTTTCTTTTTCTTTTCCTTTTCTGGTAGCGGTGGGCGGTATTTTTCTGCTTTCGCCTGCCTTTAAAGCCAGACACCATCTGGAGCGTTTTGGTCGTATATTATTGTTATCAGCGGCGTTTATTTCGATTTCTATTACGGTGTTGATTATTTTCTCAGTGTTATTAGAATCGCTCCGCTTTTTTACGCATGTGCCGCTAACGGAATTTCTTTTTGGTTTGAACTGGAGCCCGCAGACGGCGATGCGTGCTGACCAGGTGGGAAGTTCCGGCAGTTTTGGTGCGGTGCCTGTCTTTACCGGCACGCTGCTTATTACATTAGTGGCTATGGTGGTGGCGGTGCCGCTGGGGTTGCTGGCGGCAATTTATCTCTCGGAATATGCCTCCCGTCGTGTGCGGACCGTGGTAAAACCTATTCTGGAGATGCTAGCGGGGATTCCTACAGTAGTCTATGGCTATTTTGCCGCACTGGTGGCGGCTCCCCATATCCGTGCCGCAGGTGAAGCACTGCATTTGGATGTGGCATCGGAAAGTGCCTTGGCAGCGGGGCTGGTGATGGGCGTGATGGTGATTCCTTTTATTCTCTCCTTATCGGATGATGTGATGAATTCCGTGCCAAATAGCTTGCGGGAAGCATCATTGGCTATGGGGGCAACCAAGGCGGAAACGGTGACCAAAGTGATTGTACCAGCCGCACTTCCGGGCATTATGGGGGCGGTGTTGCTGGCCATATCACGAGCGGTAGGGGAAACAATGATTGTAACAATGGCGGCCGGGCTCGCAGCAAACCTCACCTTTAACCCGCTTGCTTCCGTGACAACGGTAACAGCGCAGATTGTAACGCTGCTGGTAGGTGATCAGGAATTTGACAGTGCTAAAACACTGGCAGCCTTTGCGCTAGGCTTATTGTTGTTTATTGTAACGTTAATTCTGAATATTGTAGCACTGACAATTGTAAAGAAATACAGGGAGCAATATGAATAAGACGCTTGCTGCGCAGAAGCGCCTCAAGAAACGCTACCGTGCCGATCTGCGGTTAAGAATCTATGGCATAGCGGCTATCATGTTGTCCTTCCTGTTTTTGGGAGTGTTGCTAGTGTCTATTGTGTCGAAAGGCTATACCGCTTTCTGGCAGACCCGCATCCAGCTTCCTGTTACCTTTGTAGCTGATACTATTGTGAAGAATGGCACAATTTCTACGCGCAACAGTGATTATACCCAGCTCTTGCAGGAGGCACTGAAAACCCGTTTCCCTAACACATCCAGCCGCCGGGAACTGTTCCAGCTTTTTGATCTAGTAAGTAAGAATGCCTCTCGCCAACTGATGGAAAAGGTGCAGACAAATCCGAATATTGTAGGCAATACTGTTGATATCTGGCTGACGGCTTCAACTTTGGTGGATATGGTAGAGAAAGGGAAAATCGCTACTCACTTGCCGGAAGAAGAACGTAAAATTAAGGATAACCAACTGCGTTGGCTACATGAACTTAAACAAGAGGGAAGAGTAAAGTCGGTGTTTAACAGTATGTTTTTCACCGAGTCTGATTCCCGCGAGGCCGACCAGGCGGGGATACTGGGGGCGATCACTGGCTCGCTGCTAACGATGGCGGTGTGTTTGCTGGTGTCATTTCCGCTAGCGGTGTTAACAGCGGTATATCTGGAAGAATTTGCGCCGAAAAACCGGCTGACTGATATTATTGAGGTAAATATCAACAATCTGGCGGCAGTACCTTCTATTGTATTTGGGTTGCTGGGGTTGGCAGTATATCTGGGGTTGTTTGGCTTGCCGCGTTCTTCATCATTGGCGGGAGGCATGACGCTGGCGTTGATGGTGTTGCCTACAATTGTAATAACTACACGCCATGCGTTAAAAGCTGTGCCGCCTTCTATCCGTGAAGGGGTATGGGCACTAGGTGCTTCACCGCTGCAAACCACGTTGCATCATACGGTGCCGCTTGCCATGCCTGGCATTATGACGGGGGTCATTTTGGCGATTGCCCGTGCATTGGGGGAAACGGCACCACTATTGATGATTGGTATGGTGGCCTTTGTTGCCAATGCTCCGCATGATTTCCTTGACCCAGCAACGGTATTACCCGTACAGGTATATTTATGGGCTGACACGCCCGAACTTGCGTTTGTCGAGAAAACCTCGGCAGCTATCATGGTATTGCTTGCTGTGTTGATCGTGATGAATGCCCTTGCAGTTTATTTGCGCAAGAAATATGAACATAGATGGTAATCTTACCAACCCTAGCTATTTGCCTGTTATGACAAAACCATCCGTTAAAATTGCCGCTCGTAACCTGAACCTGTTTTATGGCCAGAAGCAGGCACTGTTTGACCTGAATCTTGATATTATAGAACATAGTGTTACAGCATTAATAGGCCCGTCTGGCTGTGGAAAATCGTCGTTTCTCCGTTGCATTAACCGGATGAATGATACGATCCCCGGCTGCCGGATTGAGGGCGAAATTTTGCTCGATGGCGATGATATTTACGCCCCTTCCGTGGATGTGGTCGATTTACGCGCCAGGGTAGGGATGGTGTTCCAGAAGCCGAACCCGTTCCCTAAGTCTATTTATGATAATATCGCCTATGGCCCGCGTATTCATGGATTGGCTGAAACGAAATCAGAACTTGATATTATTGTAGAGCAGAGCCTGATGCGGGCGGGTTTGTTTGAGGAGGTAAAAGACCGCCTTCATACACCGGGCACAGCACTTTCCGGCGGGCAGCAGCAGCGTTTATGTATTGCACGTGCTATTGCCATTGACCCAGAAGTGATACTGATGGACGAGCCCTGTTCAGCACTTGACCCCATTGCTACAGCGCGTATTGAAGGATTAATTGATGAACTGCGTGACAAATTCACCATTGTGATTGTGACCCACTCGATGCAGCAAGCTGCGCGCATTTCACAACGCACGGCGTTCTTCCATTTAGGGAAGATTATTGAATATAACCTAACGGAAGAAATCTTCACCCGTCCACAACAGCAGAAAACACAAGATTATATTACTGGACGGTTTGGTTAATAGTAGTATTTAAGGGAGAGTCCTATATGAAATTCAGCGATAAAGTACGGAGAACAACAGATTATCCTACTATTAAGGTGATAGAGGGAAAGGAATATTCCGGCATTGATGCGGTGTTCTTCACACGTCAGGGCGGTGTCAGTGAAGATGAATATCAGGGGGAAAGCCTGGTTGGTGCTTATGCAGGGTTAAATGTCGGGTCTATTACCAGAGATAAGTCCGAAAATATTGTAGAGAACCTGCGTAGAGCGGCCGATTTCACAGGATCACAGCCAGAAAAGTTAATTTTGCTTGAACCCAAATATACAGATGGTGTGCATATTGTAAACAGTAATACGCCAAGAGACCGTAATCCTCTTGGTGTTCATGCCGTGATGCAGGGGGATGCGCTCATTACTGATGATCCTGAAATGGCGATTGCCTGCGTGAGTGGGGATGCGCATCCAATTGTTATTAAAGCCAGGAAAGAAGATGGCGCACCTGTGGCGGCGGTAGTGCTTGCTTCCCATCAGGCGATGCTGAGGGGGATCGTCAATAAAACCTTAAAGCGCATGGTGACAGAATTTGATATTGCATCTGAGAGTGTTGAAATAGAAATTGGTGCCGGGCTTGGCCCATCCTCAACAGAACGGGCATCCGAAGAACAGTTACAACACTATAGCAGCACCTCCTATGAAATAGGAATAGGTGTTGCCCAGGATTATCTTGCGGCTGGTGCGGAGCAGAAAGCTGGCTATGAAAGTGAAGGAGTGCGGTATTTTTCGTCTGATTCGTTCAAATATATTAACCCCGAAGATGCAGCATATTTTGACCACTCTTCGCAGCCAGAAGAGCGTGACCAGCGTGCGCCAATATTTACGCCACATCCTACTAACCGGGCTAAGTGTATGCTGGATATTGAGGCGTTGGTAAAACAGACGGCAGCTATTCCAATGGATATTCACGGCAGGCATTTTTCTGGTGTGGCAGAGGAACGTGTTTCTGCCGTTAACAGGGATATTTATAAGGAAGCGGATAATTTTTTCAGTGCCCGCCGGCAAGTCAAAGACCTAAATCTTTCTGCGGTTGATGCTATTGAAGGAGAGGCAACCAACCTGGCGCGGTATAAGCATATTGGTAGAAATCTGGTGCTGGTACGGTTGTTTAATACGCTCTCGCACGGCGAAGATAAAGAGAGGGGAATGTAAGAAATAATGGTTCAAGCTACGTTGAATCATTATTTCTTACTATGTCTGCTCACATTGCAACCCAACCAATTCTTGAACTGTGAGCAGTATATAACCAACCTCAGGCTTGAATCGACATGCTATTGTTAGCGTTGCCGTGCTACTTCAATGCTTGCAATAGCCTGGGCGGCAATGCCTTCTTTGCGGCCGGTGAAGCCCATTTTTTCGGTGGTAGTCGCTTTAATATTCACTCGGTTTGCAGCTATAGCAAGTATAGAAGCAACTTTTTCTCTCATAGCATCACGATAGGGGCCAATGCGTGGTGCTTCACCAATCAGAGTAATATCGACATTGACAATGCGCCCTCCTGCCTGAGTGATGAGCTGGCAGGCATATGCGACAAACTGCCGTGAATCTGCATCTTTCCACTGTGGGTCAGAAGGGGGGAAATGCTGACCAATATCCCCTGCTCCAACAGTACCAAGCAATGCATCAACCAGCGCATGCAGGGCCACATCCCCATCAGAATGAGCTTCAAGCGTCATGGTATAAGGGATGGCAATACCGCACAGCATCACATGCGGATTGGCGTTTGTTGGTTCTTTAAAACGGTGGGCATCAAAGCCAGTGCCAACGCGTGTTTCATACTGCATTATTATGTCTCCTTGTGTTGTAATTTTTCGGTTTTGTATGTCGCCTTCGATGGCCTGTACCACGATTCCCGCCTGTTCGCACAATGCTGCATCATCAGTATAAGACTCGCCCTGATAGTGCTTATGCAGTGAGAGGATCGTAGAATAGTGAAACCCTTGCGGGGTTTGGGCGGTGCGAAGCTGCTCACGGTTTAGCGTCGCGCTAATGATAGTGCCCTCGCTATTCATCTGCTTCACGGTTTCATAGATAGGTAACACGGGAATAATGGCCGGTGCAGTATCAAGGGCGGTAACAACACGGTGAATCAGTGCAGGAGCAACAAACGGGCGGGCGGCATCATGAATAAGTACCTTAGCAGGGGTAAGTGTCTTGATGGCCTCAAGCCCCAGACGTACGGAATCTTGCCGTGTCTTGCCGCCTGAAACGGGGGGAAGCAGGCTAAGCCCTATCATGGCATGGTGATAGAGAGCCTCATCTTCTGGGTGGATTACCACCTGCACATGGTCAATAGCAGGGCTGTGAAGAAAAGCAAGCACGGTATGTCGCAGGATAGCGGTGCCATGTAATAGGCTATATTGTTTAGGCTGTGATGCGCCAAAACGTGTGCCTTTACCGCCTGCCACAATCAGTGCTATGGTAGGTGTGTTAGTATCCTGCACGTGCTTCAAATCCTGTATCAGGAGGGGCAATTACCTGGAATTGCCCGTCGGTTATTTGCAGTACGGCAAGTTTACGTTCGGTGATACCGGTTGGTTTTAAACGAAATATCCCGTCTATACCGGCAAAGCCGCGCGGGTTGGTGAGGGTTGCTTTGTTGAAGGATGCTCCCTGCGGTTGGTTTGCGATACTGTAGGCCAGTGCTATGGCATCATAGGCCAGGCTTGCAATACGGAGGGGTTTATAGCCGTATTGCCGCTTGAAACTTTCTTCAAAAAGAGCATGTTGTTCAGGAGAAACGCTAGCAAACCATCCGCCCTCTAACTGTGGGTTTTTCAGTGAGGAAATATCATCCCACTGGCCAGTGCCAAGTAAGCGCAAATGACCGTAATCCATAGGATATTTAGCGAGAAGGTTGGTAATGGTAGCAAGTTTTTCTCCACCTTCGGGAATGAACAATGCTTTGACAGTATCGCTTCTGTTATTGTTGATGGCAGTGGCAATGTTTTCTACTGTTAGTGCCAGGTTTTGGCCAGAGGCGGTATAAAATTCAGTGCGGTCGATCGTGCCGCTATTCTGCACAACAATGTTGCGTAAATGTTCGGTGGCAAGCCGTCCATAGGGGGTTGCAGGGGCAAGAATATAAAATTCGTTGATGCCCTGTGCCATAGCATAGTCAGCTACACGCTGTACTTGTTCTTCCAATATAAATCCCAGCAGGAACACGCCATTGCCTGCCAGGCTCGTATCATTAGAAAAAGAAAGGACATTCACATTATGGGCCTTAGCCACGCGTGCAGCTACAGCGGTATTTTGTGAGAAAAGGGGGCCGATAATGATGCGTGCCCCTCGTGCAATAGCCTGTCGGGTGTTCTCAGCGATTTTAGCATCTCCCCCTTCGGTATCTATGGGGATGAGTGTTAAGGAGGGCATGTTAGTGCTGAACAGCGCGAGTTGCGCCGCGTCCAGCATAGCATTTCCCACCTGCTGCGCAGGGCCGCTCAGAGGTAAGAGTAGGGCAATTTTAACCGAGTTATCCTGTGGAACTGGTGTTGGGATAGGTGCGTTTTCAGTGATAACAGGGGCAGGTGCCTGTTTCGCCGTAGGCGCGCAGGCTGCCAGTGTCAGTAGCGAAATAGTGAGTAATACAAGACAAGAACGTAGGGCGTTGGTCATAATTATGCTGTGAATGTAAAAAATTAGCCCAGATTTATCATATTGGCAGGAGATACTCAATAAATTACTTTACTAACAGGCTAATCTATATTATTTATACGCGCTTACCCTCCTGAAGGAGGGGCCTGGTGCGCCAGGCTCTAAGAAAATTCTTGAAATAGGTGATACGTTAGTTATGGCAACAAAAATTCGTTTGGCACGTGGTGGAGCAAAAAAAGCACCGTTTTACAGGGTAGTAGTCGCGGATGCGCGGGCACCTCGTGATGGGAAATTCATTGAGAAGTTGGGTACATACAACCCGCTTCTGGCAAAAGATGATGATAACCGTGTGGTGTTGCAGAAAGACCGTGTGGAATACTGGCTTTCTACCGGTGCCGAGCCTACAGAAAAAGTTGAAAAATTATTGGTTGCTCAGGGCCTTGTTGCGCCAAAGCCTGCCAAAGGAAGCAAAGCGGCAGCGTAAGCGTGATAGGTGGGTTGCACTGGAAAAGTGGTAAAAAGTAGCGATAAAAAATGGGTATGTGTAGGAAAAATAACCTCTCCTCACGGTGTGCGGGGAGAGGTTAATATCCTTTCTTATTTAGAGGAGGAGGGGTTCATTGCTTCTCATACTCATTATAGCACAAAGGCAGGTGATAGGACGTTTCTCTTGCGCGTTAGGGGAAAGAAGCAGCGTTTCTTTATAGCTGCTATTGAAGGAGTAACCGATCGTAACCAAGCCGAAGCACTGAAAGGGGTGGAACTTTATGCGCCGCGCAGCCTGTTCCCTGTGGCAGAGCCAGAAGAGTTCTATTATGATGATCTGGTTGGGCTTGATGTGCATGTGGCCGGACAGGTGGCTTATGGTACGGTGGTTGCGCTCTATAATTTTGGTGCAGGTGATGTGATTGAAATCAGTCGTGCTGTCACTGGCAAACGAGAGCTTTATCCGTTCACCAAAGACATTGTGCCTGAGATAATGCTGGAGTCGGGATATATCACACTGGTATTGCCCGAGGTCATGAATGCCAAAGAGGAGAAGCCGCGTGGGGCTGAATAATGTGATGCCGTGCCTGCAGGTGAGTGCGCTTACATTATTCCCGGAAATGTTCCCGGGTTCGCTTGGATATTCCTTGGCAGGAAAAGCGCTCGAAGACGGTATCTGGCAGTTGGATGTGGTGAATATCCGTGATTTTGCCGAAGACAGACATAAAACTGTAGATGATAAGCCGTTTGGCGGCGGTGCAGGCATGGTAATGCGCCCAGATGTGTTGGGCAAGGCGATTGAATCAGTAAAGTTACGTCATCCTGCAACTCGCCTAATGTATTTTTCACCGCGTGGGAGGGTGCTTAACCAGCAGAAAGTGCGTGAACTAGCACTGGAAAGGCACGTAACGCTGTTATGTGGACGCTTTGAGGGGGTTGACCAGCGCATAATTGACTTCTACAATGTAGAGGAAGTAAGCCTAGGTGATTTTGTGCTTTCCGGCGGGGAGGTGGCGGCTCTAGCACTGCTGGATGCCTGTATCAGGCTGTTGCCAGGGGTCATTACTAACAACGAAACGCTGGTGGAAGAAAGTTTTGGGGTAGCGGAGGAGAGTGCCTATAGCGGTTTGCTGGAATATCCCCACTATACCCGCCCTGCTGTATGGAAAGGGTTGGACGTGCCGGAAGTGTTGCTTTCGGGAAATCATGCTGCTATTAATAAGTGGCGCGTACGGCAGGCAGAAGCGATTACGCAAGAAAGACGTAAAGATTTATGGGAAAAGCGAACAAGCCTGCCCCATAGTTAACATTAACCATAACCAATAATTTTACCCGGCTAGTGCCATTAGTAACAAAAGAGGAAATTATGAATATTGTACAACAGTTTGAAGCAGCACAGATAGAAAAGCTTCGCGGTGAAAAAAACATACCGGATTTTGCTCCAGGCGATACGGTACGGGTGAATGTGCGCATTACCGAGGGTGCTAACGAGCGTATCCAGGCATTTGAGGGTGTATGTATTGGCCGGACAAGCAGGGGAGCCAGTTCCTCTTTTGTCGTGCGTAAGATCAGTCATGGCGAGGGGGTGGAGCGTACCTTCCCACTTTATTCCCCACGTGTTGACAGTATTCAGCTGGTGCGTCGCGGTGTGGTGCGTCGTGCTAAACTCTACTATATGCGTAAACTGCGTGGTAAAGCGGCGCGTATTGCTGAAAAGCGTGTATTTACGACCACTGCCTAAATTATGTTTCATTGCTTTGAGGGGGAAACCCCTCAAAGTGCTAAAATCCAAAATAGCTTAGAGTCTTATGTCTACACCACGTACCTTGTTTGACAAAATATGGGAAAGCCACCTGGTAGACCAACAGGAGGATGGTACCTGTCTTTTATATATTGATCGCCATCTTGTGCATGAAGTCACCAGCCCACAGGCGTTTGAAGGGTTAAGAGCCACAGGGCGCACAGTGCATCAGCCAGGCAATACGCTGGCCGTGGCCGATCATAATGTTCCCACTACCGATCGTAAAAAAGGCATTGCCGATGAAACCTCGCGTATCCAGGTGGAAACGCTGGAAGCGAACTGCAAGGAATTTGGTATTACCTATTTTCCACTGGATGATGTACGCCAGGGTGTGGTGCATATTGTGGGGCCAGAGGAAGGTTTTACCCAGCCCGGGATGACGATTGTATGCGGTGATAGCCACACCTCTACCCATGGGGCATTTGGCTCGCTGGCTTTCGGGATTGGTACTAGTGAAGTGGAGCATGTGCTGGCAACACAAACGCTTATCCAGAAGCGCGCAAAGAATATGCGTATTACCGTAAAGGGTGATTTGCCGCTGGGCGTAACCGCTAAAGATTTGGTGCTGGCGATTATCGGCACGATTGGTACGGCGGGTGGAACAGGCTATGTGATTGAATATGCTGGCAAAGCAATACGCGATCTTTCTATGGAAGGCCGGATGACAGTCTGTAACATGTCGATTGAAGCCGGTGCACGTGCCGGGTTAATTGCGCCGGATGAAACTACCTTTGCCTATATTAAAGGTCGCCCCATGGCTCCCTCTGCCGAGCATTGGGATAAGGCGGTAGCCTATTGGAGAACTTTTGTTTCTGATGAAGGTGCGGTTTACGACCGTGAGATAGAGCTTGATGCTGCGGCACTTGTGCCGCAAGTAACCTGGGGCACTAGCCCGCAGGATGTGCTGCCCATTACTGGCATTGTGCCAAACCCATCCGATATTGCTGATAAGCTGCATCGTGATTCGGTGCAGCGTGCACTCGATTATATGGGATTAACAGCCGGTACGCCGCTTAACACTATTGCTGTTGATAAAGTATTTATTGGCTCATGCACCAATGGCCGTATTGAAGATTTACGTGCGGTTGCAAGCCTGGTAAAGGGCAAAAAAGTGGCCACTAGCATTAAGCTTGCTATGATTGTGCCAGGTTCTGGGCTTGTGAAGAAACAGGCAGAAGATGAAGGGCTTAATGCTATTTTTACTGAAGCGGGTTTTGAATGGCGTGAACCAGGCTGTTCAATGTGCCTGGCGATGAATGCTGATAAATTGGAGCCAGGAGAGCGCTGTGCTTCCACCTCTAACCGTAACTTTGAGGGACGGCAAGGCAGGGGAGGGCGCACCCATTTGATGAGCCCAGCTATGGCTGCTGCCGCTGCCATCACAGGCAAGTTATCCGATGTGAGGGAGATTGTATAATGCAGAAATTTGATGTATTTACCGCAGTGGCAGCACCGCTTCCTATCATGAATATTGATACGGATATGATTATCCCCAAGCAGTTCCTGAAAACGATCAAGCGCACAGGGTTGGGTGTCAATTTGTTCGACGAGATGCGCTATACGCCTGAAGGGGAGGAAATACCAGCATTTATCTTGAACCAGCCAAGCTATCGTCAGGCAGGTATACTGGTTGCTGGAGAAAATTTTGGTTGCGGTTCCAGCCGTGAACATGCGCCCTGGGCGCTCTTAGATTTTGGCATACGTGCCATTATTGCCCCAAGCTTTGCCGATATTTTTTATAATAACTGTTTTAAGAATGGCATATTACCTATTGTTCTGTCAAAAGAATCGGTTGATGAATTGATGCAACATGCTGCTGATACTAGCACACCGGTAACAGTTGATCTTCCTGAACAGCAGATTCGGGCTGGGAACAAGGTCTATGCGTTTGATATGGATGCATTCCGCAAGCGTTGTTTGCTGGAAGGCTTGGATGATATTGGCCTAACACTCGAAAAACGCAGTAAAATTACCGTCTTTGAAGAGCAAAAAAAGCAGGCTCAGCCGTGGCTCTACGCGTAGAAGGATAGAAAATATTATGACAGCATCTAAGCATATTCTGATCTTACCGGGTGATGGTATTGGCGTTGAAGTAACGGCGCAGGCTGAGCGTATGATTGCCTGGTTTGTGGCTAATCGTGGCCTGAATGTTATTCTCTCACATGCCTTAATTGGTGGTGCAGCCTATGATGCTACCGGTACGCCTTTCCCTACAGAAACATTAGAAGCTGCCAAGCGTGCTGATGCTATTCTGCTTGGCGCAGTGGGTGGGCCTAAATGGGAGCCGCTTGAATTTTCTTTGCGCCCTGAGCGTGGGTTGCTTGGTCTGCGTAAAGAACTGGAACTTTTTGCCAATCTTCGGCCTGCTGTAGTATTTGATGAGCTGGCGGAAGCCTCTACCTTGAAAGAAGAGGTAGTGCGTGGCCTCGATATTATGATTGTGCGTGAACTCACAGGTGATGTATATTTTGGTCAACCGCGTGGTGTGGAAAAATTGCCAGATGGTACGCGTCGTGGTATTAACACCATGGTCTATACGAGCAAAGAAGTAGAGCGTATTGCCCGTGTTGCGTTTGATTTAGCGCGCAAGCGTGATGGCCGCGTTTGTTCTGTTGATAAAGCCAATGTGCTAGAATGTACGGAAATGTGGAGGGAAGAGGTACAGAAAATCAGGGATAGGGAATATCCTGAGGTGGTACTTTCTCATATGTATGTAGACAATGCCGCCATGCAATTGGTGCGTAACCCTAAACAGTTTGATGTGATGGTAACCGGTAATATTTTCGGTGATATTCTCTCTGATTGTGCGTCTATGCTGACCGGCTCGTTAGGGATGCTGCCTTCTGCGTCACTAGGTAGCGCGGATAATGGTGGCAAATGTAATGCGCTTTATGAGCCTGTGCATGGCAGTGCACCTGATATTGCTGGAAAGAACATTGCCAACCCGATTGCAACCATTCTAAGTCTGGCGATGATGCTGCGTTACTCTTTTGACTTGGCTGAAGATGCCGACTTGCTAGAAAATGCAGTGAAGACAGTACTTGCGCAAGGAATAAGAACTGCGGACATTGTGCAGACTGGTACCCAGCCTGTGTCAACCAGTGCCATGGGTGATGCTATCCTTGCTGCACTTTCTGCATAATATTACAGGGCATAGATGCTTTTTACTTGAATAACGCTTCAAACTAGTATAGCATCATGCCTCCTTCTTGGGGCGTAGCCAAGCGGTAAGGCAACGGGTTTTGATCCCGTCATGCCCAGGTTCGAATCCTGGCGCCCCAGCCAGAACCACTATCAAAGCATCTCAGAACAGTTCTAAATCCCTTTAAATCCGCAAAAATGGGTCTCCTCCAAAAGCGGTGGGCACGTCTTGCTTCGTATCATTCACATAAAATCGGGTCTCTTTCAAAACTGCGGTTATTCTAGCCTTTCGCCTGCCGGAATGGGGAAGCCACGCAGGAAATCATTGCGCTCCATTTTGCTGCGCCCTGGCCGTTGCAGGATAAGGGGCTGCAAGACACCTTCGCCACAGGCGATGCTCAAGCCATCATCCAGGATGGTACCAGGACGTGCATTGTGCGCTTTCATCACCAGACAGGCCTGCTGGATTTTGATATTCTCGCCGTGATAGGTAAAATGAGCACCTGGCCAGGGGGTGAGGGCGCGGATATGGCGTTCAATTACCAAGGCGGGAAGGTTCCAGTCGATACGCCCCTCTTCTTTGCTGAGTTTCTCAGCATAGGTTACCCCCTCTTCATGTTGCTTCACCGGCTGAGCCGTACCCTTTTCAAGTTGGTCAAGCGTGCGTAGCAAAAGTTCTGCCCCAAGCCGTGATAAGCTATCATGTAGAGTTTCGGCGGTATCCTGCTGGCTTATAGCGATTTTTTCTACCATCAGCATATCGCCGGTATCTAAGCCCTTATCCATCTGCATAATGGTTACGCCTGTTTCCGCATCACCTGCAAGCAATGGGCGTTGGATAGGGGCAGCACCACGCCAGCGTGGCAACAAGGAAGGATGAAGATTAATACAGCCATAGCGACAGGCAGTGAGGATCGCCGGAGGAAGCAGCAGCCCATAAGCAGCAACAACTGCCACATCTGCCTGAAGTGCCGCAAATTCTGCCTGCGTATCCGGCGTGCGCAGGGTCTTGGGCGTGCGCACCTCTATGCCATGTTGCATAGCATAATGATGCACAGGGGAAGGTGTTTCCTTCTGTCCACGGCCTGCCGGACGGGGTGGCTGTGTATAGATACATATTAGCTCATGCCTAGCTTCCTGTAGTTTTTTTAAGGCAGGAAGGGCAAAGGCTGGGGTGCCCATAAAAATACATCTCATGCGCTTTCTGCCGCCTGTTTAGCTTTTTTCAACTTGCGCATAATGATATCGCGCTTCATGAATGAAATATGATCTACAAACACCACCCCGTTAATATGGTCAATTTCATGCTGGATGCAGGTGGCAAGCAACCCTTCCGCTGTGAGTGTGCGCATGGTGTTATGGTAATCGAGATAGCGCACCGTTACCGTAGCCGGGCGTTCCACATCAGAAAATTGGCCAGGGAACGACAGACAACCCTCATTATAGAGCGAGTGTTCATCAGAAGCTGTGACAATAACCGGATTTGCCAGGAATAACGGGTTCTTCACCCCCTCCCGCTGCTCAACATCCATCACAATCACCCGCTTATGCACTCCCACCTGCACTGCAGCTAGCCCCAGGCCATTGCGTGCATACATGGTTTCCAGCATGTCATCCATCAAGGTGCGCACCTCGTCATCCACAGCCTCTACAGATTTGGAGCGCTGCTTTAGGCGCGGATCAGGGGCAATAACTAAAGGAAGAATGGTCATAATATACTGCTCACAGTTCAAGAATTGGTTAGGTGGCAATGTGAGCAGACTATGCTCCAATGCAAGCGATGCTGCATAAAGCAGGCATTGCGCGGCATTTCCCCCCGCAATACATCTTTAGATGTATCTAAAGATACATAAAGCAGGAACGCAAAAATAAGGTCTATACTGAAACCACTCTTCAGGTGGTTTCAGTATAGTAACCTCAGTTTTTTATAAGTTTTGCTTATAAAAAACTGAGGTTACTCGCCCTCTTTGGCAACAGCTACCATAGCCGGACGTAACAGCCGCTCCTTAATAGTATAACCTGCCTGCATCACATGTGCAATAGTGCCGGGGGCAATATCGGGGTTTGGCACCTGAGCCACGGCCTGATGAAGGTGAGGATCAAAGTTTTCACCAAGTGCTGGGTCAATCCGTGTAATGCCATGACGTTCAAATATGGTGAGCAATTCACGTTTGGTCATTTCTACACCCTCATAGAGAGTTTTCAGCAAGGGAGTTTCCTCAATAGTTTCAGCCGTGATAGCACCTTCGGCACGGTAGAGATTTTCTAGCACACTGATTAAATCTCTGGCAAAGCCGGTAACAGCATATTTGCCTGCATCTTCAATTTGCTTCTCAGCCCGACGACGGACATTCTCTGTTTCGGCCATCGCACGCAGTAGCTGGTCTTTCAGTAAGCGGATTTCAGCATCAAAATCAGGGATAACGGTATCATCCACCTCGTTTTCTGGTGCAGGGACAATCTCTTGTTCTGTAACTTCTTCATCGGCGATGATGTCTTCTGCTTCAATCTGAGGTTCGTTTTTTTCGGCTGCGCTCTGTTTGTCCATTCTTTTCTCCTTGAAGATAATGTTTACAACTGTCTTTTTATATGTATTGTTCAGAGACGTTATTCAATAGAGAATATAGCAAAAAACGATTTTTTTAACCAGAAGTGAGAAGAATATTATGCGCCCATCAGGTCGCCACCCTGAAGAATTACGCCCTATCAGCTTAGAGGTGGGTATTTCCCCTTATGCAGAAGGTTCTTGTTTGGTTAGGTTTGGCAATACCCATGTGCTGTGCACGGCTTCTGTGGATGAGACTATTCCGCCCTTTCTTCGTGGCAGGGGGAAAGGCTGGGTAACGGCAGAATATGGCATGTTGCCCCGTGCCACTCATAACCGGAATAAGCGCGAGGCCGCCGGTGGCAAACAGGGGGGGCGCACCCATGAGATACAACGGTTGATTGGCCGTTCGCTTCGTGCTGTCACTGAGCTAGATACGATGGGGGAACGTCAAGTTATTGTTGATTGTGATGTGCTTCAGGCCGATGGCGGCACGCGCACAGCGGCCATTACGGGTGGCTATGTCGCACTCTACTTAGCATTTAACCATCTTGTACGCGCAAGAAAATTAGAAAAAGTGCCGCTAATGGGTGAATTAGCTGCGGTTTCCTGCGGTATCTGCAATGGTGTGCCCGTGCTTGATCTTGATTATGCCGAAGATAGTGATGCGGAGGTGGATGCTAATTTTGTGATGACGTCATCTGGCAGCATATTGGAAATCCAGGGCACAGCTGAACAAAGCCCTTTTAGTGAGGAAGAGTTCCTGGCCATGATGAAGCTGGCCAGGAAAGGTATTGAAGAAATCACCGCCCTGCAACGCAAAGCATTAAGGCTGAAATAATAATGCGGGGAAGGGATAGTTCTAAAAACCCCATTTTTGTTTCAAATCCGCTTACAATGGAGCCTCCTCGAAAAAAATCATATACCTGAGGTAGACTATGCGCGGCATTTTCATGTTCCCTGCCTCATGCAGGAACACAAAAATAACGACTATACCAAAACCACTCTTCACGTGGTTTTGG
>CAZXPG010000006.1:0-50808 GCA_964643145.1 uncultured Rickettsiales bacterium | reverse complement strand
TTACACTATGATAGGAAGCCTTTGGCTTCCTATCATAGAATTAACGTTATTATTATTTTAGAGTAACATGCCAGTTTTGGATAAGCCGTGCTTATCCAAAATTGAGGTATATTAGCAAATATGCATTATAAACCTACCCGCAAGTTGGCGCGCAACCTGCATATTATAGCCGGAACCTATAATATTTTCTATGTCTATAGTGCCCTGCATGAATGGCACTACGCCCTGAAAATTGTACAATATGTTACATTTCCGCTGCTTCTAATAACAGGAATATGGCTGTTTAAGGGCAAAAAAATATGGAACTATCTGCATAGGGGCAATATTCCACACTAAAAAGCCTCTACAAAACATTGTGGTGTTTCATAGAGGCGGATTCTGACGCATGTCAGGCCACTATTGGAAAAAAGGCTAGGGCAGACTGTGTGCAGGAGATAATCGGCCATATTTTCGGCTGTGGGGTTGTTGGGCAGGTAGAATATATCCTGGTTAGTTATAATAGCAATCTGTTCTCCCAGCGTGTTATCCTCATTGGAAAGAATAGTATTATGATCCCAATATTCATCAATCCATCCGCCTAGTAAGGCTTTAATCTTTCCAAAATCTACCACACGACCAACTGTGTCAAGTCGCTCTGCTACAAAACTCGCCTCCACGGTATAGCGGTGGCCATGCAGGTATTTACATTTCCCTTCATGGCCCATGACACGGTGGGCGGCATCAAATTCTATGCGACGGGTGCAGTAGATAGTCATGGTAAAACAAATAATAGTATTCTCTTATGATTCCCCTCGCCTTGAGATCTCCCATAGGAAGAGTGGAATGTAGCCTATGCTTCCTAGGGGAGATCTCAGGGTGAGGGTTGCATTAAATCACTTCAATATGAATTTCAATAGGTGGATTTTTGCCCACTTCCCGTTTCACAATACGGCGGATTGCTGAGCGGGTGAGACTATAGAGATGGTCGTCTTTCTGCTTGGTTTTAATGGCCTGGCTGCTTTGTTCAATCACATCACGCACCTCCTCCACCATCAGGGAAAGAATCTCCTTGTCTTCTTGGGCATCTAAGCAGCCTGGGGCAATAATGAGTGGGTCAGTACGCAGGGCACCGGTTTTACCCATAATCAGATTAACGACAATCACACCATCACGCTGAATTTTGCGGCGCATACGCAGCACCGGGCTATCCGGGGGCAGCAGATAATGGCCATCAATGCCCAAGTAACCTGCCTCGACCACACCAACACGTTCAGCCTTTCCAGGTGCCAAGCGAATGACATCGCCATTTCCTAATTGAACGGTCTGTGGCACTCCCCACTCTTTGGCCAGTTTGCAATGTTCATGAATATGCACCAGTTCGCCATGCACGGGGATCATAATCTCTGGCCGTAGTAATTTCACCATACGGTGCAATTCTTCACGGCCCGGGTGGCCGGATACATGCACGAAATGGTCTTTTTCAGTCAGCACTTCCACATTTTGCTTCACAAGCTGATTGAACAGACGGAAAATCTTTTTATCATTGCCAGGGATAATTTTAGAGGAAAATATTACCGTGTCGCCAGGGTTCAGTTTGACGGTAGGGTGCGCACCATTAGCAATTTTGGTGGTTGCCGCCATCGGTTCGCCCTGGCATCCCGTACAAATCACCAGCACTTTGTCGCGAGGAAACTTGCCGATCTGGCTATCTTCTAAAAATTCAATATCTTGTAAATAGCCGCTTTCTTTTGCTGCGCGCACAATTCGCCACAGGCTTCTGCCTGCCATTATCACATGCCGTCCACAGGCTTCTGCAGCACGGGCAATGGTTTCAATACGGGCGACGTTGGAAGCAAAAGTAGTGACGGCCACCATTTTCTTGCAGTTCGCCACCAGTTCAATCAGGCTTTTCCGTAAATCGCCCTCTGAACCGGAAGTGCCAGGGTTGAACACATTGGTAGAATCTCCCACCATAGCCAGGATACCGGCATCGCCATAGGCTTTCAAGCGCGCTTCATCCGCTGCTTCCCCAATCAACGGGTCTGGGTCAAATTTCCAATCACCTGTATGCATCACACTACCTAGCTCGGTGCGGATGATAACTGCCTGCATTTCGGGTGCAGAGTGGGTGAGGGGAAGCATGTCAATAGTGAAAGGCTCCAGTTCAAAACTGCCTGCACAAGGCACTTCCGTGATTTTTACCTCGCTGGCAAACGGCATTTCCGCCAGCTTGGCGCGCAGGAAAGCAGCCGTAAACGGTGTGGTATAGATTGGGCAATGTAATTCATTCCATAAATATTGTACGGCTCCCAGATGGTCTTCATGGGCATGGGTTAACACAATCCCCACCAGATTGCTGCGGTGCTTTAGGATAAAATGTATATCCGGCACAATCATATCAATGCCGGGAAGATAATCATCGGCAAAGCCCGCGCCTAAATCGACCATCAGCCATTTGCCTTGATAATGATAGAGGTTCAGGTTCATACCAATTTCTCCTGAGCCACCAAGTGGTAGGAAGAGAAATTCGTTTTTATGTTTTGCTATGTTAAATGTCATAATCCTTAATGCCTATTTCTTTCATAAATATGTTGCAGCCCAACCATGGTAAGGTCTGGCTCCAGATGGTCTATAGCGTCCATTTCGTTAAAAAATAGTGAAGCCAGTCCGCCCGTGGCCACTACTTTCATGGGGGCGCCATATTCGGCGCAAATGCGTGTAATAATACCCTCAATCAGCCCTACATATCCCCAGTAAATACCCGATTGCATGGCTGATACTGTTGAAGTTCCAATCACTTTTTGTGGCCGTTCTATGGCAACGGTGGGAAGCTTGGCAGCAGCACGGTGCAATGCATCCATGGAGAGGTTAATGCCAGGAGAAATAATGCCACCCCGATAGTTCCCCTGGTTATCGACGACATCAAAAGTGGTGGCTGTGCCAAAATCAACGATAATCACATTACCGCCAAACTGCTGGTAGGCAGCAACGGCATTGACTAAGCGATCTGCCCCCACCTCTCTTGCCCGCTCAAACACTACGTGAATGCCAGTTTCTACACCGCTTTCTCCTATCACCATAGGGTCAGAGTGGAAATAATTATTGCACAAGGTGCGTAAGGCAAATAAAGCCCCTGGTACAACGGTAGAAATAATGCTACTATCCACAGCTTTACTATCAATCCCTGCTAATGTCATTAACTGTATTAGGCTAACGGCATATTCATCGGCTGTTCTCCGTTGGTCAGTTGCTAAGCGCCACTGGCTGCGAAGTTTTTTTCCTTCAAAAAGGGCAAATACACTATTTGTGTTGCCAGCATCAATTGCAAGTAACATATTTCTATCACTATGAAATGGGAGCGTTTTACCAGCTTTGCTGCTGTTTATGCTCAAAAAATAAATCGCCAACCGTAATCACGTGTTGATGTCCACCCTCGAGTGTAAGCAGTAAGCAGCCATCGTCGTTAATACCAGTAAACACCCCAGAAAGGCGAGAATCTGCTGTGCGTACAGTAATGGTGCGGCCAACATTTAGGGCTTTTTCTAGAAATAATTCTTTCAGTGGTGAAAATCCGTTCTTCTTCCATTTTGCACAATTGGCCGTGAATGACTGCATAAATTTATAGAGGACAGCACTTACTGATGGTATTTCGGCCCCCTCTTTTTGCAGGCTGGTGGCTTCATAGCCAGTGCGTTCGGCAAGCAGTTCAGGATGATCAATAATATTAATACCTACGCCGATAATCAGCCAATCCAGGCTATTGCTTCCAGCCTTCAGGCGCGATTCAAGCAACACTCCACCTATTTTTTTGTTCTCGACCATAATATCATTGGGCCATTTATAGCCTATTCGTGCTGACGTAGACAGAAAGAACGATACGGTATCTGCCATAGCAACAGCGGCCACAAAGGCAAGCTGCGAAGCGGTGGCAACATCATGCTCAGGTCGTAAAAGCAATGAAAGGTAAAGATTGCCTGGAGGTGAAACCCAGTGCCTGCCATAACGCCCATGCCCTTGGGTCTGAGATTCCGCCCAGATAGCATGGTTGCCTTCAATTCCATCTATCGCCAAGCGCTTAGCTTCTTCATTGGTGCTATCAATGATATCGTAAATAAGTAGAGTATATTCCTGAAGCCAGCCTTGCAAATTCTCGGTCATTTAACTATCTGTATGGCTGTAGTTGCAATCGCTACCAGTGGAGTTGGGAGCAGGAAAAATGCGGCGTTAAATGCAGCACTTAGTGTAGAAACCAGTGCTATACTGTAAGGGGTCTCCTGCTCAAAACTATGTTTCGCCTCATCAAAATACATAATTTTTATAATCCGCAGGTAATAGTAGGTGGCAATTACACTGGCAATCACTCCAATAACGGCTAGACCATAAAGCTTTGCTTGCAGTGCTGCAAGGAATATATAAAATTTTCCAAAAAATCCGGCAAAAGGAGGGATACCTGCCATTGACAGCATGAAGATAAGCAGCATTAGTGCCATCATTGGCCGGTTTTTCGCGAGGCCAGCCAGGCTGTTGATATCTTCGGTATACTCGCCGCGTGTGCGCATCATTAAAATACAGGCAAATACCCCTGCACTCATGCTGAGGTAAATGGCCAGATAGACTATAATTGCCTGTGCGCCTTCGACGGTGCCCGTCGCCAGCCCCATCAGCAAATAGCCGACATGACCAATAGAACTATAGGCAAGCAGCCGCTTAATGTTGGTTTGGCGTAACGCCCCTAGCGCACCAACCATCATTGATAAGGCAGCAACCACCACGATAATCTGCTGCCAGGAGGTTAGAAGTGCGGCAAAAGG
Source organism: uncultured Rickettsiales bacterium (assembly GCA_964643145.1). GTDB lineage: Bacteria > Pseudomonadota > Alphaproteobacteria > Rickettsiales > Arcanibacteraceae > CAZXPG01. Next base: position 46,018 of record CAZXPG010000006.1, on the reverse strand, counting down.
CTGCATCATCAGCCGAACAAGCAATAAGGTAGCTGCTATTTTGGGAGCAGTTGCAAAAAATGCTGTAATTACAGTAGGCGATCCTTGGTATACATCAGGTGCCCACATATGAAAGGGAGCAGCAGAAAGTTTGAACGAAAATGCTACAATTACCAATACTAACCCAACCAACGCCCCTACGGGCACATTGCCGGTGTGCAGGGCAAGCTGGGTAAAATCGGTAGTGCCAGTAAAGCCATAAATCAGGGAAATACCGTAAAGCAGTATACCCGATGCTAGTGCCCCTAACATGAAATATTTTAAGCCCGCCTCAGAAGAACGGGTATTATCACGCTGGCTTGCCGCCAGCACATAAAGCGGCAGGCTTTGTAGTTCCAGCCCCATATAGAGGGTTAGGAAATTGTTAGCCGATAACATCACCATCATCCCAACAACGGAAAGCAGCATGAGAATGGGCAGTTCAAAGGGTAGATGGCTATTATCACTTGTTTTAACGCCAAGCAAGAGCAGCAGGCTGGCAACCATTCCCCCAAGTACAAGCAGCTTGGCGACAATAATAAAACTATCAATAGTGAAAAGCTGGCTAAAAGCAAAAAGCGGCTGATGAGGAAGTTTAATCAGCATAAGGCTGGCAAAAGCCGCGGCCACTATCGCCAGCCGGGTAAGCGTGTTCGTATAGCCATTACCAAGCCACACGCCAAGTAATAGCATTATCATGCTTATTGCTGCCAGAAAAATTTCAGGAAGCGCAATACCCATATCCATCATCGTAAACTGCATCATTTTCTATAAATCGTTAGTAGTCTGACGTGAAAAAGTCCTTCGGCTATGCCTCAAGTAGTACTTTTTCCCGGATTGTAAGTTGCCAATTTCTGATTTGAGGCGGCTCGGCACCAGAAATTGCAGTTATTATTTGAAATAATTGTTGTTGGTATAACAACAATTATTGGTGAAATTGCCAGCTTTTAAACAATCATGTTTAAAAGCTGGCAAAATAACATTTTAAAATAAAAGCGCGGAACCGCTTCAAGCTTTTATTTTTCCTTATAAATCAATGTTAAAAAGTATACTGAGTGAAGCGAGGGACTTTTTAACAGCGGACTTAGTAGTTTCTTATTTCGCTGACATATTCACCATATCATGCACTTGCAGGCCAGATTGTAGCTGGTTTATCAGGTGCGTTACCGGTGTATGGAGGTAGTCAGTTACACAAGCGGGATAAATCCCCAGGAGCAATGTAAGCACAATCAAGGGTAGGAAGCTGATTGCTTCTCTGGCGTTGATATCGCTGATCTTTTTAACTTCCCGCGATAAAGCCTCACCAAATAACACCCGCGCTACCATCCATAGCATATAGGCTGCACCCAATACCAGCCCGGTGGCCGCTAAGGCGGTTGTCACTTTATCGACTTGATAAATGCCAACCAGCGTCAGGAATTCACCTACAAAACCAGAAGTGCTGGGCAGGCCGATAGATGCCATGGTAAAGAATACCAGTATTGCCGCATAGCGAGGCATACGGTGCACCAACCCACCAAACCTGGCAATCTCACGTGTATGCATACGGTCATAAATCACCCCAACACACAGGAAGAGCGCACCAGATACCAGCCCGTGGCTGATCATTTGCACAATAGCACCATCTAAGCCTTGCAGGTTGAAAGTGAAAATCCCGATCGTGACAAAACCCATATGGGCAACCGAAGAATAAGCAATCAGTTTTTTGATATCTTCCTGCACCAAGGCAACCAGTGAGGCATAGATCACCGCTATGACGCTTAGATTAAAAATGAAAGGCGCAAAATAGTTGCTGGCTTCCGGCAGCATAGGCAATGAAAACCGCAGGAAACCATAGGCTCCCATTTTAAGCAGTACACCTGCCAGAATCACTGAGCCAGCGGTAGGAGCCTGCACATGCGCATCGGGTAGCCAGCTATGCACCGGCCACATCGGCACTTTTACTGCAAAAGAAACCAGGAACGCCAAGAATAGCCATTTCTGCACAGCTAGCGTGAAATGCGGCATTTCGCGCATGAGATCGGGGATACTCATGGTGCCGGTTTCTTGGTAAATATAGAGCATGGCAAGCAGCAAGAATACCGAGCCCGCTAAGGTATAGAGGAAGAACTTGAAGGCTGCATAGACGCGGTTATTGCCCCCCCAGATACCGATAATCAGGAACATCGGTAGCAGCATCGCTTCAAAAAACAGATAGAATAGTACAAAATCAAGGGCAGAAAATACCCCAATCACCATTGTTTCAAGCAGCAAAAAGGCAATCATATACTCGCGCACACGTTTCTGGATAGATTCCCAACTTGCCAAAATACAGATAGGGGTAAGCAGCGTGGTGAGCAGCACCATAAAGAGGGAAATGCCGTCAATCCCTAAGTGGTAGTTAATGTTATACCCCTTGAACCATGGAATATTCTCTACAAACTGGAAGCTACTGTTATTTTTATCAAAATTAATAAGCAGAATCAGCGAGAATACAAATGTCACTAGGCTTGTCCAGAGTGCAGCATTCTTACAGTTGCGCGCCGAGGCTTCGCCACCGCCTAAAAAAAAGATAAATAATGCTCCAACCAGCGGCAGGAAAATGATAAATGAAAGTAGAGGAATTTCCATAATGTACAAATACTAAAGTTATCGTTCCATTCGCGATATCGACTAAAGGCCGAACATCGTCCAACTAATTAATCCTGCCAATCCGATCAGCATCACAAACGCATAGTGATAGACATAGCCAGATTGTGTTTTATTGACAAGGACACCCAAGCGTGCAGAAATCCAGGCAGCCCCATTGGGCCCAACGGCATCAATCAGCCGTATATCAATAATTTTCCAGCAGAAGGTTCCTATGCATTTGGCGGTGCGTACAAATAGGAGGTTATAAAGTTCATCTATATACCATTTGTTGAGCAGGAACACATAGAGTGGGCGGAAACTGGTAGAGAGGCGTGCTGGAATGGAAGGGGAAAGTTGATAGCAGATATAGGCCAGTACCATGCCACCTATGCCTGCGATGCTTGGAATGATTTTCAGCAGGAAGGGCAGGTGATGGGCTTCCTCAATACCATTATGCTCTGGAAGTACCGCAATCGTCCCTTTCCAGAAATGGCCTTCAGGGTCTACAATATGCAGGACATAATGCCCGATAAGCCCGGCAAACACCGCACCCACAGCGAGCACAAACAGCGGCACCAGCATAACGAGCGGCGATTCATGCACATGGTGCATCACCTCTTCAGAGGCGCGTGACTTGCCGTGAAATACCAGAATCAACAAACGTACTGAATAGAACGCCGTCATGAAGGCAACAATCACGCCTACCAGGCTGGCAATCTGGCCGATTGTCGTGCCAGATGCATAGGCCGCTTCGAGGATAATATCTTTGGAATAATATCCAGCGAAAGGAAATACACCTGCTAGTGCCAGTGAGCCAATCCACATTAAGCTGTAGGTGATTGGAATTTTTTTCCATATCCCCCCCATACGGCGGATATCTTGTTCATCGGACATGGCATGGATTACACTACCTGCTCCAAGAAACAACAGTGCCTTAAAGAACGCATGTGTCATCAGATGGAACACACCAGCACTATAGGCAGACACACCGCAGGCAAAGAACATATAGCCAAGCTGGCTACAGGTAGAATAGGCGATAATCCGTTTAATATCATTTTGCGTTAGCGCAATGCTTGCTGCAAAAATAGAGGTGAATGCACCAACAATAGTTACCATATCAAGCGCAACGGGCGCATGTTCAAATAGTGGCGAACAGCGCGCTACCAGGAACACGCCAGCCGTCACCATGGTAGCAGCATGGATGAGAGCGGAAACCGGCGTTGGGCCTTCCATCGCATCAGGCAGCCAGGTATGCAGGCCAAACTGGGCGGATTTTCCCATACTGCCAATAAATAGCAGGATACAGATTACTTCGAGTGCCGGGAAACTGGTACCCATAAACGTAACCTGGTCTGCTACATGACTGTTAACCGTCGAGAAAATTTCATCAAACTGCACTGAACCAAACACCAGGAACAAAGAAAACACCCCAAGCGCAAAGCCAAAATCCCCTACACGGTTAACAATAAAGGCTTTCATTGCGGCGGCATTAGCAGAAGGTTTAGAATACCAGAAGCCAATCAGCAGGTAAGAGCATAAGCCTACGCCTTCCCAACCGAGGAATAGTTGTATAAGGTTATCGGCCGTTACCAGCATCAGCATGAAGAAGGTAAACAGCGAGAGATACGACATGAAGCGTGGTACATGCGGATCGTGGCTCATATAGCCGATAGAATAGATATGCACCAGGCAGGAAACCCAGGTCACCACCACCAGCATCACCGCTGTCAGGCTATCAACGCGCAGTGTCCAGGCAGCTTTAAACCCTCCTACATCCAGCCAGCGCAGCAGGGGGACTGTATAATCGTGCCCACCAACAGCAACATCGGCAAAAATCACCGCAGCAAGTATCGCTGAAGCAAAAAGCAAGCCAGAGGTAATCCATTGTGCGGCGGCTTTAGGAATAGAACGGGAAAATAACCCGCTGAGCAGTGCCCCAAGGAGAGGCATAAAAACAAGCAGAATAATCACCTTTACTAGCCCTTCATCTGATTAATATCTTCAACGGCAATTGTGCCACGGTTACGGTAATACACAACAAGTATCGCCAGGCCAATGGCCGCTTCAGCTGCTGCAACCGTAAGAATAAACATGGTAAATACCTGGCCGGACAGGTCATGTAAATAGGCAGAAAACGCCACAAAATTGATATTGACCGCAAGCAGCATCAGCTCAATTGACATCAGAATGGTAATCACATTCTTACGGTTAAGAAAAATACCGCAAATGCCGAGTGTAAAAAGAATAGCGGCCAACACCAGGTAATGCATTAACCCGATAGACAGCGACGTGTTAACTGCGAGTGATTCCATCGATACCTGCTCCTGTAGTTACATTAACGAGTTTGACACCTGCCGCCCGTGTGCGGCCAATCTGCTTGCCAGCGCGCTGTTTCTTCACCCCTTCACGCGTGCGTAATGTCAGCACAATGGAACCAATCATCGCCACCAGCAGGATTAAGCCAGCCAGTTGGAATGGGAAGAAATAATGGGTATAGAGCACCATTCCCAGCGCGTGGGTATTGCTTAAGCTGCTTTCGGGGGGAATGGGGAGTGCAGCTGCGGCAAGTACGGGTTTGCTGTTAAGTGATGCCTGTAGCATCAGGTAAAGATCAGCAAACAGCACCAACGCCACCACCAGCCCTATCGGCAGATAGCGCAGAAAACCTTGGCGCATGGCGGCAATATTAATATCGAGCATCATCACTACAAACAGGAACAGCACTGCCACCGCCCCCACATAGACGATCACCAGCGTCATGCCCAGAAATTCTGCGCCAAGCAAAATGAATAGTCCGGCTGCGTTAAAGAAAGCAAGAATCAAAAAAAGGACAGTATGTACCGGGTTTTTCATGGAAATCACCAATATGCCGGAAAGCACCGTCATGCCTGCAAACAGGTAAAAAAGTAGAGTATGTAACAGCATCAGATACAAGAAAGTAAAAGTTAGTACAAATCAGCGGTAAGGGGCTTCGGCAATAATATTTGCGGCAAGTTGTTTTTCCCATATTTCGCCATTCCTGAGAAGCTTTTCTTTGTTGTAGAGCAGCTCTTCATGGGTTTCGGTGGCAAATTCAAAATTCGGGCCTTCAACAATCGCATCCACCGGGCAGGCCTCCTGGCACAGACCACAATAGATACATTTCGTCATATCAATATCATAGCGCGTAGTGCGGCGGCTGCCATCTTCACGGGCTTCTGCCTCAATGGTAATGGCCAGTGCCGGACACACGGCTTCACATAATTTACAGGCAATGCAACGCTCTTCGCCATTAGGGTAACGCCTGAGCGCATGTTCACCACGGAAACGGGAACTAAGCGGCCCTTTTTCATAAGGATAGTTAATCGTTACTTTTTTCTTGAACATATATTTCAAGGTAATCGCCATGCCGGAAACCAGCTCAGCGAGAAATAAGGAACGTGCAGCTTTGTCTAGAAACATAGTCGTAATTCATTACTTTATTAAGTCAAGCAGGCAATCTGCCGGTAAACATCAGCACTCCTGCAATTAACACTACCCACACAAGGGAGAGGGGAAGAAATACTTTCCAGCCTAGCCGCATGAGCTGATCGTAGCGGTAGCGGGGAAACGTGGCGCGTACCCAGAGGAAACAGAACAGCACCAGTGCTATTTTCATTGCAAACCATATAACCCCAGGCACTGCATTAAGCAAGGGAATATCAAGCGGAGGCAGCCATCCGCCTAAGAATAGGATGCTGGTCATGCCGCTGATTAGAATCATATTGGCATATTCTCCAAGGAAAAAAAGCGCAAAGGCCATGGAGGAATATTCCACATTATAGCCTGCTACCAGTTCGGCTTCGGCTTCCGGCAGGTCAAAGGGCAAACGGTTGGTTTCAGCCAGGGCGGAGATGAAGAAAATCACCAGCATTGGCAGCAGCAAGAGTTTAATATCCCAAGGCAGGGTGGCGCGCGCTTCCACAATCGTCGAAAGATTCAGCGAACCAGTAGTAAGCAGCACTGTTACCAGCACCAAACCAATTGACACTTCATACGAAATCATCTGCGCGGAAGAACGGATAGCCCCTAAGAACGCATATTTCGAGTTACTCGCCCATCCCGCCATTACAATACCGTAAACACCCAGTGATGATGTGGCAAGCAGGTAAAGCACGCCCACATTAATATCGGCAAGCACCATATCTTTGCCAAACGGGATCACCGCCCAGCCAATCAGGCTTAGGATAAATGTCAGCATCGGAGCAATCAGGAACACAACCTTATTAGCACCGCTTGGCACGATCATTTCCTTAAACATCAGCTTCAGCCCGTCAGCGAGCGGCTGCAACAGCCCAAACGGCCCTACCACATTCGGGCCTTTGCGCAGCTGCATGGCGGCAATCACTTTACGTTCAGCATAGGTCAAGTAAGCCACGGCACCCAGCAAGGGGAGTACAATCACCAGGATTTTTGCCACAATCCAGGCAACAGGAATGATGTAATCGGTGAGTACCATATTCATGCTGCTTCTCCTTTAGCACCCAATGCCACAGTGCTGCACTCGGCCATAATACGGGAAGCGCGGCTGATTGGGTTGGTCATATAGTAGTTGGCAACCCCTCCCTGTAGCGGGTCTAGCGCAAGTGCGGCAGGCTTACCAAATTGCTGCCAGCTAGCTGGAACAATCATGCCAATCTGGGCGAAATGCGGAGCAACGGAAACCAGCCTTTTGCGTATGCCAGATAAGCTATTATAGGGAAGCGGCTTTGCCAGAAATTCAGCCAGCGTAGCAATCACGCGCCAATCTTCTTTCGCTTCTCCCGGAGGTGGAACCGCTGCATGAGCACGCTGCACGCGGCCTTCGGTATTAACATAGGTGGCATTTTTTTCGGTATAAGCAGCACCTGGCAGGATGACATCAGCCGCATGGGCGCCAGCATCGCCATGATGCCCCTGATAAATCACGAAGGTATTATGTAGGCTATCCATAGCGATTTCATCGGCACCGAGCAGATAAACCACCTCTATAACACCTGATGCCGCCCCCTCTATAATAGAAGCCGTATCACGGCCATTATTCCCCGGCACAAAGCCAATATCAAGACCAGCAACCCGTGCAGCGGCTTGATGCAGTACGTTAAAGCCATTCCAGCCGTCTTTCACCAGATTATAGCTATCAGCCAGCTGGTGGCACAGGGCAAGCACGGCTTCCCCATCACGGCGGCGTAGTGCATCTTGGCCTATAATAATCATAGGGTTAGAGGCATTCTTTAATGTTTCACTGAAACTATGGCTGCCCTGAACAATATCCTGAAGCGCAGCGATATTATCGCCAAGCTGCAACACCGGATAGGTAAGATCAGCAGGCTTGCCGATAGAAGCCACCGTAAAACCGCCACGTAAGGAGCGCTTACGCAGCCGCGCATTAATCAGGCTGGCTTCTTGACGAGGATTAGTACCAATCAGCAGGCAAACATCGGCCTGTTCAATGCCTTCGATTGTGGTGTTAAACAGATAGCTGACGCGCACAGAGGCATCAAGCTTAGCACCATCCTGGCGGCAGTCAGTATGCGGTGAGCCAAGTGCGGCCATCAGGTCTTTCAGTGCAATCATGGCTTCGCTATCGACTAAATCACCGGCAATAGCGGCAATCTTTTCCCCCGGCACATTATGCAGACGGTTGGCAATAGTGGCATAGGCCTCATCCCAACTGACAGCGACCAGCTTGCCATCACGCTTTACCATTGGGCGGTCAAGCCGTTGCAGTTTCAGCCCATCAAAAGAAAAACGGGTTTTATCGGAAATCCATTCCTCATTAATGGCTTCATTCAGGCGGGGCAGCACACGCATCACTTCCATGCCACGGCTATCAACACGGATATTACAGCCTACTGCGTCCAGCACATCAATGGACTCGGTTTTTTTGAGTTCCCAGCTACGGAAGGTATAAGCAGTAGGTTTTGACGTGAGCGCGCCTACTGGGCAGATGTCAATCAAGTTGCCGGAAAGCTCGGAACTGATGGCTTTTTCCACATAGGTGCCCACTTCCATATGCTCGCCACGGCCAAATGCGCCCAAATCTTCCACCCCGGCAATCTCGGTGGAGAAGCGAATACAGCGCGTGCATTGAATGCAGCGGTTCATGAAGGTTTTAATCAGCGGCCCCATATATTTATCTTTCACGGCACGCTTATTTTCAAAGAAGCGGTTGCTACCGCGCCCGTAAGCCATGGCCTGATCCTGTAGGTCACATTCGCCACCTTGGTCACAGATAGGGCAATCCAGCGGATGGTTAATCAGCAGGAATTCCATCACCCCTTCACGAGCTTTCTTCACCATGGGGCTATCCGTATGCACCACCATTCCTTCACCGGCAGGCATCGCGCAAGAGGCGGCAGGTTTTGGCGGGCCGCCTTCAATCTGCACCAGGCACATACGGCAATTTCCAGCAATGGAGAGCCGTTCATGGTAGCAAAAGCGAGGAATCTCTACCCCTGCCTGTTCGCAGGCTTGCAATACGGTCATCCCGTTTTCAACTGTAACTTCTTTTCCGTCAATGGTTAGTTTTGGCATAATTATTAGTGCATTACCTTAATGTTTATACGGCATACTAAAATCTTCTTTTGTTAACCCCGCTTGCCGTATAATGGAAAGCAAGGTTCCACGCGGAGTACAAGGTTTAGGATGTGGTACAATAACCGTTAAATGTCCTTTTACAAATTTTGTATGGCTTCCTTTCTGAGATTTCAACGCAAAGCCATGTGTTTCTAATATTTTAATTATTTCTTTAGAAGATAGCTGCTTAAGCATGAATAACCTTTTCACCTATCAGAGCCATATCTACAGGCAGGAAATCATTGGGATCATTATCTTCTAAATAAAGTTCTACCGCTTCAGTAATATTAGCAATAGCCTCGTCGACAGTATCTCCAAAGGAAGACACATCAACATTTAAGCATTGAGCTACAAAGAAATTAGCTTCTTTATAAATAATATATTTTATTTCTTTCATAGTAGATGCCTCAAGTAGTAGGTCGCATAAGCTTATATTAAGCAACTCTTTTCCTGTATTCTTCAATCCGGCGTTCAACTTCCGGGCGGAAATGGCGCATCAGCCCTTGAATAGGCCAGGCGGCAGCATCACCCAGCGCGCAGATTGTATGGCCTTCAATCTGCTTGGTGACATCGAGCAGCATATCAATCTCTGAAACGGTCGCATCGCCCTTTACCAGCCGCATCATCACGCGCCACATCCAGCCGGTGCCTTCGCGGCAGGGCGTGCACTGACCGCAGGATTCATGCATATAGAAGCGAGAAAGCCGGGCAATGGCGTAAATAATATCGGTGGATTTATCCATCACAATCACCGCCGCTGTACCAAGGCCAGAACGCACTTCGCGCAAGGAATCGAAATCCATCAGCACCGTATCGCAAATCTCCTTGGGAAGCAAGGGCACAGACGAGCCACCTGGAATAACCGCCAGTAAATTATCCCAGCCACCGCGTACACCGCCTGCATGTTTTTCAATGAGCTCCTTCATCGGAATGCCCATTTCTTCTTCCACGTTACAAGGCTGATTGACATGGCCAGAGATACTGAAAATCTTGGTGCCGGTATTATTTGGGCGGCCGATCCCTGCAAACCAGGCGGCACCACGGCGAAGGATGGTAGGCACCACGGAAATAGATTCCACGTTATTCACAGTAGTGGGGCAACCATAGAGGCCAGCACCGGCAGGGAAGGGGGGTTTCAGGCGTGGTTGGCCTTTTTTACCTTCCAGGCTTTCAATCAGCGCGGTTTCTTCGCCGCAAATATAGGCCCCTGCACCACGGTGTACATAGACATCAAAGTCATAACCGGAACCCGCGGCATTTTTTCCGAGCAACCCAGCAGCATAGGCTTCAGCTACTGCTTTTTCAAGCGATTGGGCTTCGGCATAAAATTCCCCACGAATATAGATATAGCACGCCACGGCACGGATAGCAAAACCGGCAATCAGGCAGCCTTCAATCAGCTTATGCGGGTCGTTCCGCATAATCTCCCGGTCTTTACAGGTGCCGGGCTCCGATTCATCGGCATTCACTACCAGATAAGAGGGCTTCGGAGAATTTTTTGGCATAAATGACCATTTCATTCCTGTAGAGAACCCTGCGCCGCCACGTCCGCGCAAGCCAGAGGCTTTCACCTCGTTGATAATCCAGTCTTCACCCTTGGCAATGATGTCTTTAGTATTATCCCAGTCACCCCGGCTTTGGGCAGCAGGTAACTCAGGGCTATGCAGCCCATAGAGATTGGTAAATATACGGTCTTTATCGTGTAGCATGGTTATTCTTTAAAAAATCCTTCATGTATTAAAAGCGATAAAAGCGATAAAACATTTTCTTTTAACTCAGGCACATCTTTTTCAGCTACTGCCCATATGCGTTCTTCTGCAATGCCAAAATATTCATGGATTACCAAGTTTCGCATATCTGCAATATCCTGCCATGGAACATGGGGGGATATTGCGCGTATCTCTTCAGGAATATGCTTTACGGCCTCTCCTATAATTTCTATATTGCGTTCAATGGCCTGAAGGGTTTTTTTGTCACGTAGCCCTTCAGCATAATAGGTCTCAATAGTCGCGCAATGGGTTACGATATCATCGAGAAACACTTTTACTGACCTTTTGGAACTGCGCATTATACGACCCTTCTATAACGCTTTTGCATCGGTTAATATAGAGTGGCGAATATTATGTTTAATTGCGCCATTCTCTACAATATCAACCCTGTGATGCAGAAGAGCCTCCAATGCACGTTTTAGTCTGACAATATCCAGTAAACTACGCCCTTTTTCAATATCCATTAATAAATCAATATCACTTTCTTCATCCTCTTCGCCTCGGGCGACAGAGCCAAACACTTTGATATTACTGCCACCATGTGCTTTGGCAATTTCCAGCACTTGATCTCTGTATTCTTTTTGCAATACTTCCAGCAGCGCCATAACACATCACTCACCCTTTTAATGTCGTCAATCCACCGGCTGGGGCAGAACATGGGCGGCCTGTTTGGGAGCCTTTTTTCACCGGTTTGCCTTCTTTTAAATTATCAAGCAGCGTTTCCATTAAGGGGCCGTCGAGGTCTTCATAAAAATCATCGTTTATCTGTACCATGGGCGCATTAGCGCAGGCGCCTAAGCATTCCACTTCCAATACTGTGAATTTGCCGTCTTCCGTGGTTTCACCATTGCCTATGCCCAGCTTGTTTTTACAGGCTTCCATTACTTGGTCAGAACCACGTAACCAGCAAGGAGTGGTGGTGCATACCTGCACAAAATGCTCACCCACTGGGGCAAGATTGAACATGGTATAAAAACTGGCCACTTCATATACACGCACCGGTGCCATGCCAAGGATGCTGGCAATATGATCCATCGCGGCTTTGGGCACCCATCCCCCTGCTTGCCGCTGGGCAAGATCCAAGAGTGGCAGCACCGCGCTGGCTTGCCTTCCTGCTGGATATTTGGCAATAAAGGCCTTCGCTTTTTCCTGGTTTGCGCTTGAAAATTCAAAACGTGCAGGCTGTTCAAATGGCCTTGCTTGTACTCCGCTCATCGGTCAATCTCTCCAAATACGATATCAAGCGTTGCAATCACGGCAACAACGTCGGCCAGCATATGGCCTTTTGTCATAAAATCAAGCCCTTGTAAATGGGCAAAGCCTGGGGCGCGCAAATGGCAGCGATAGGGTTTGTTGGTGCCATCAGCCACCAGAAACACGCCAAACTCTCCTTTAGGGGCTTCCACTGCGGCATAGACTTCTCCACGCGGTACATGATAGCCCTCAGTATAGAGTTTAAAGTGGTGAATCAGCGCTTCCATTGAACGCTTCATTTCTGCCCGTGGCGGTGGGGCAATTTTACGGTCAGCGGTTTTTATTGGCCCTTCAGGCATCTGTTCAACACATTGCTGAATCAGCTTAATCGACTGGTACATCTCTTCCATACGTACCAGATAGCGGTCGTAACAATCGCCATTCTGTCCTACAGGAATCTCAAACTCTAGCTTATCATAAATTTCATAAGGTTGAGATTTGCGTAAATCCCAGGCCACGCCAGACCCACGCAACATAGCACCGCTAAAGCCCCAGTCCATTGCTTCACGGGCGGTAACAACCCCCACATCGACCATGCGCTGCTTGAAAATACGGTTATCGGTCAGCACCCCTTCCATATCCTGTAAGCGTTTAGGGAGTTCGGCAGCAAAAGCAGCAATATCTTCAAGTAACCCAACCGGTAAATCCTGCGCAACGCCGCCAGGGCGAATATAGTTGGCGTGCATACGGGCACCACAGACGCGCTCATAGAAGCCCATCATTTTTTCGCGCTCTTCAAACATCCAGAGCAAAGGCGTCATCGCTCCTACATCCAGTGCTTGCGTGGTAATGTTGAGCAGATGGTTCAAAAGACGGGAAATTTCTGCAAACAACACCCGGATATACTGGGCGCGCAAGGGCACTTCACAACCAAGCAATCGCTCGACTGCCAGAGCAAAAGCATGCTCCTGCGACATTGGAGCAACATAATCAAGCCGGTCAAGATAAGGCAATGCTTGAAGGTAGGTTTTATGTTCCATCAGCTTTTCGGTGCCACGATGCAGCAGGCCGATATGGGGATCGGCACGCTCTACCACTTCCCCATCCATTTCAAGCACTAAACGTAATACACCATGAGCGGCAGGATGCTGCGGCCCAAAGTTTAATGTCATGTTTTTGATATCTACTTGTTTCATTTTAAGAGTCTGGAGTCTGGAGTCTGGAGTCTAGTGGTTTAGAGTCTAGACGTTTCTGTAAAGATACATATAACGCCCGTAACATTTTTCCTATTTTGCTAAGGGAATTATATAAATCCTGTGTAATATCATTGCTAAAAGTCTAATCTTTCTACAACGTTAATTTGTGCTTCAATTTTGGCCAATAGTTACTCTCCCCACTACTTGCTTGCCTTCTCATCTCCCGGCAACACATAATCTGGCCCTTCCCAGGGGCTTAAGAAATCAAATTTGCGGAACTCCTGTGGCAGGGAGACGGGTTCGTAGACAACGCGTTTCTGTTCCATATCATAACGTACTTCCACATAGCCAGTCAGAGGAAAGTCTTTACGCAGCGGGTGGCCATCAAAGCCATAATCCGTCAAGATACGGCGCAGGTCTGGGTGGCCGTCAAATAAAATGCCATACATATCCCACACTTCGCGCTCAAACCAGTTGGCGGCACTATAGATAGAGCAGGCAGAAGGTACCAGCGTTTCCTCATCCGCCGCCACCTTCACCATGATACGTTCGTTAAATTTTAGGCTGAGCAGATTATAGGTGATTTCAAAGCGTGCTTCACGCTCGGGGTAATCTACTCCACAAATATCGGTGAAAGCCTTAAACTGGCAGCGCGGGTCGTCACGCAGGAAAAGTAACACTTGCGTAATATGCTCAACTGGCGTATGAACAATCATAGCGCGACTGAGCGTGGAATAGGCTGCCGTCGTACCTTCAGGGAGGTGTTTCAGCAGGTATTCAGTAAATTCGTGTATTTCTTGTTCTATCATCCTCTGTCAGGCTAGGGGCAATACAGCCGTTCGCCTACCTCCGTATAATGCCGGTTCTCTTGATTTTACGCTGTAATTGTAATATGCCGTAAAGCAGTGCTTCGGCGGTGGGAGGGCAGCCAGGGACATAAATATCCACCGGCACCACACGGTCACAGCCACGTACCACTGAATAGGAATAATGGTAGTATCCTCCGCCATTGGCGCAGCTCCCCATGGAAATCACCCAACGTGGCTCGGCCATCTGGTCATAGACTTTACGCAGGGCAGGAGCCATTTTGTTGGTTAATGTTCCTGCTACAATCATCACATCGGACTGACGCGGACTTGGGCGGAACACCAGGCCGAAGCGATCTAGATCATAACGGCTAGCAGCGGCATGCATCATCTCTACCGCGCAACAAGCCAGACCAAATGTCATAGGCCATAACGAACCGGTACGCGCCCAGTTCACCAGATGATCGAGTTTGGCAATCACAAAGCCACGATCGGCCAGTTCATTGCTGACGCTGGTAAGCAGTGCATCCTGCTCAGGCCCAGGAGGGAGTATGCTATTTGAGGTTTCGGTTAATCTGTTCATGTTCGGTACTCCTGCTTCTATTCCCACTCTAGCGCGCCTTTTTTCCACTCATAGATAAAACCTACAGTCAATATACCCAAGAACAGCATCATCGACCAGAAGCCAAATGCGCCAATTTTACCAAGAGTGATAGCCCAGGGGAACAGGAAAGCAATTTCAAGATCAAAGATAATAAATAAAATAGCTACTAGATAGAAGCGCACGTCAAAGGCGCCACGCGCATCGCCAAAAGCTTCAAAACCGCATTCATAAGCGGAAAGTTTTTCCTTATCAGGCTTGCGGGCAGCAACAACGTAAGGGATACCCACCACCACAATAGCCAGGCCAATAGCGACCGCCAGAAAAATCAGGATAGGAAGATATGCGGAAAGAGTTGCAGGAATAAGTGTTTCTGCCATATTATGTCACTGTTCTATGGTTAATGATTGTAGGTATGTATATAGGCAGGGTGAGGTTTATTTTACAAGCAAAAAGATAAAAAATACGCTACAGTGACGGTATGGCCTGCTAAAGTTATCGACTTCAGTGATAGTCGTGCTATGATGCAGCGAAATTAACCTGTAAATAAAGGGAGGGAGTATACTGTGAAGAAATGTGTGATGCTATGGGCAGCACTGTTGTTCCTAGCAACTGGACAGGCGGCCTATGCGTTTGAAACAAAAGCCAATCATGCGATATTAATGGATGCTGACACGCAGGTGATATTATTTGAGAAAGATGCTGATACCCCTATGCATCCCTCATCCATGAGTAAATTAATGACGGTCTATATGGCATTTGACCGGATCAAAAAAGGCACGCTGTCGCTGGATGACAGCTTTACCGTGAGCGAGAAAGCCTGGCGTAAGCAAGGCTCAAAAATGTTTGTGCATGTGGGAGACAGCGTAACGGTTGGAGATTTGTTGCAAGGCATTATTGTGCAATCAGGGAATGATGCGTGTATTGTGCTGGCAGAAGGTATGATGGGCAGTGAAGAGGCTTTTGCTGAAGCAATGAACGCGAAAGCCAAAGAAATTGGCTTAACAGGCAGTAGTTTTAAAAACGCTACCGGTTGGCCCGATGAAGGCCATATGATGACGGCGCGTGATTTAGCCATCCTTGCCCGCCATATTATCCATGATTTCCCGGAAGACTATAAGCTGTTTTCCGAAAAGGAATTTACCTATAACGGTATCCGCCAGGAGAACCGTAATATGCTGCTTGACCGTTCGCTGGGAGCAGATGGGCTGAAAACCGGACATACGGAAGTAGCCGGTTATGGGTTGACAGCTTCGGCCAAGCAGAATGGCCGTCGCCTTATCCTGGTGGTGAATGGGTTGAGAGGTACGGTAGAGCGTGCCAATGAAGCCGAACGGCTGATGCAATATGGCTTCCTCAATTTCGATAATGTATCGGTATTTAAGCAAGGAAATGTAATTGATCAGGTGCCGGTATGGGCAGGCCAGGCGGAAACGGTGTCGCTTACCATTAATGAGGATATTATCTATAGTCTTCCTAAGGCGGAGGTTGATAAGGTGAAAGCAACGCTCATATATAATACACCCGTGCCAGCCCCTATTAAGAAAGGTGACCATATTGCAGATTTGGTGGTGACCGCACCGGATATGGAAGAAAAAACCTATCCTTTGGTTGCGGCTGATAATGTTGAGAAACTATCCTATTTTGGTCGTTTGCTTGCCAATGCAAAATATTACGTATTCAGAAAATAGGAGGGGCTATGGTAGCATCACCGGCTGCGGCATATATGTCTGAAGAGATATCAGTAGCAACGCGTGTGCTTGCACAGGAAATTAAAGGATTACAGGCACTTGCCCAGAGTCTTGATAGTAATTTTACCGTGCTGGTAGGGCGCATTTCCCAGTTGGAAGGGCGTGTAGTGGTGACGGGTATGGGCAAGAGTGGTCATATTGCCCGCAAGATAGCGGCAACGCTTGCTTCTACTGGTACGCCTGCAATTTTTGTGCATCCGGGTGAGGCAAGCCACGGCGACTTGGGGATGATTACCCAGAAAGATTTGGTTATTGCCCTATCAAATTCGGGTGAAACCGCTGAATTGCGGTCTATCAGCGAATATGCCTGCCGTTTTGCCATCCCCCTGGTAGCTGTTGTGCGGCGACAGGAATCAGCCTTGGTAGAGGCGGCAGATATTGCCTTTGTGCTGCCAGAAATACCGGAGGCAACGGAAACCAACGCGCCCACTACTTCCACCACCATGATGTTGGCTTTTGGTGATGCACTCGCTGTGGCACTGTTGGAGCGGAGTGGATTTGGGCGTGAGGAATATAGCGTGTTTCATCCGGGGGGCAATTTGGGGGCGGCTTTTACCAAAGTCGAGAAACTGATGCATAAGGGCGATGAAGTGCCGCTTGTATCGCCAACCCAGCTTATGTCGGAAGTGTTGCTGGTGATGACATCCAAGCGTTTTGGCTGTACGGCGGTGGTAGATGCGGGGAACAGGCTGCTTGGAGTTATTACCGATGGTGATTTGCGCCGTCATATGAGTGCGGCGTTAATGTCGTCTACTGCCGGAGAAATCATGACCTCTAATCCAATTACAGTGAAACCGCAGATGCTTGCAGTAGAGGCATTGAACCTGATGAATAGCCGCGCTATTACCAACCTGTTTGTTGCTGAAGATGGAATTGTGAAAGGAATACTCCATATCCATGACTGTTTGCGAGCTGGGGTTGCGTAGGGGAATGTAATGCTGCATATTGCTTCGGTAACTAAACATGCGCGTTTTGTACGGGCAATGAAAATCCTGTGTATTCTGGTTATAATAGCGTTGATAGCGTTGTTGGTGGTCTTTACCTTATTTAGCCCCGTTGAGAAAAAATTCACGCTTGCCTCACCGCTTTCAGGCCTGGTATCAGCAGGAGATTCGCAGAAGATGCAAAACCCGCGTTTCCAGGGGGTTGATTCCAAGAACCAGCCGTATAATATTGTGGCAGACCAGGCGATACAGAAAAGCAAAGACCTGTTTGAGTTAACCAATATTACGGCCGATATTACATTAAGTGAAGGCGGATGGGTGTCGCTCACCGCTCGGCATGGTGTGCTTTCCCTTGCCGATAAAACCATCGATCTATCCGAGGATGTGCACGTATTTTCTGATAGCGGTAATGAAGTTGCAACCAGTTTTGCCCATATTGATATCAGAAACAACATTGTGTCGAGTGAAAAACCCGTGCATATGCAAGGGCCTTCCGGTATAATTGACGCGCAAGGCTTTATCTTGCGGCAGAATGAAAAGAAAATTATGTTTATCGGGCCTGTTGCAATGAAAGTATATACTGCTCACGAATGAAGCGTTGTTTGCTCATCATTCGTGAGTAGACTATGCGCGGCATTTCGTGACTGAGGGCTTAATCACATTAGAAGGTGTTTTATGAACTATCGTACCTATATTGCTGCGTCCTTTATAGTGCTATTGCCTTTTTCATTGGCAAGGGCGGAGGGGAAGCTGGCCGAAAAAAAATATGATACGTCGCTCCCCATCGCCATTAATGCCGATAATTTGGAAGTAGACCAAGCCCAGCATACCGCACTTTTTACTGGCAATGTGGTGGCAATACAAGGCAAGATCACGGTAAAGTCTGATAGTATGACGGTGTATTACCGCGATAATGGCAGCGGTGCTTCGGTGATAGGGGGAGGGGGGCCGCAGGCGGTTTCAAAGGTAAAAGTCAATGGCAATGTGCATGTTGCCACCCCTAACGAAACAGCCAAAGGAAAGCGTGGTGTCTATGATGTGGAGCATGGTGTTTTAGCACTAGAAGGCATGGTTGCGCTGACCCAAGGTGAGAATATTATTCAGGGTGAAAAATTAGTGTATAATCTGGAGACAGGCAAGAGTGTTGTCTCCAGCAACACAGAGGAGAGCCCTGAAAGCACTGGTGAGAAAAGTAAAGGCCGCGTGAAGAGCATATTTGTGCCAGAGAAAAAATAAGCATGTTCATGTTTTAATCCGGTAGCCTGTGGCGAGCATACGGTAAACCACCAGTGCCAGCACTACGGTGCTGCCTGTTACCGTGAACAGGCCGATGGTTAAATTGCCGTCATGATAGCCAGTCATACCATAGCGGAAGCCGTCGATCATATAGAAAAACGGATTGATATGGCTGAGCGTATAGAGCACTCCGGGTAGATTGTGAACAGAATAGAACGTGCCAGAAAGAAATGAAAGTGGGGTGATCACATAGCTGGTAACGGCGGACATCTGATCGAAGGTTTCAGAAATAATCCCTGCCAACATGCCAAGCAGTGCCAGCAACATGGAGGAAATCAGCAGGTAAAACAGCGCGTAGCCCGGGTGTGCTATTGTTATTGGCATGAAAAACAACATCGTTACAGCGACGAGTATTCCCACCAGCATCCCCCGTGTTACCCCACCCATTACCAATGCAACCGTTACTTCTCCGGCGGAAAGTGGTGGCATGAGATAATCGACGATGACCCCCATCACCTTCCCCATCACCAGTGTGGAGGATGTGTTGGCAAAGGCATTCTGCACCACGGCCATAATCACCAGCCCCGAAGCCATAAACTGTTCAAAAGGCACACCGCTGATATGCTGCACATGGTTGCCCATAGCAAGTGAGAACACGGCCAGGAATAGAAGCGAGGTAATGACTGGCGCAAATAGCGTCTGGTTATAGACTTTCATAAAGCGGCGCACTTCTTTTTGATATAATGTCCAGGTGCCCAACCAGTTAATGGGGGAGATATGCATCGTTAGTGTTCTCGTAAAATTAATAGACTTAGGGCTTAATCTTGGAATGTAACGGCTGCATGGGGAAGAAACAAGAGTTTCATGTCGATATTTTATAGTATGCACGGCATGGTAGGGGAATTATTAGTAAGGAGCTAAAGCCATGACCCTCAAATATATAAAACACACTGCCGTTATTGGTGCAGGTACGATGGGCCGTCAGATTGCTGCCTCGATTGCGAATGCGGGAACCCATGTATTGTTGCTTGATATTGTGCCAGAAGGTGCCAACGACCGTGACATACTGGCGAAGAAAGCGATAAGGCAACTCACAGAAGATAAGCTGCTATTTAGCCCAGCCAGGGTTGGTAATATCCAGCCTGGCAATATTGAAGATAATCTTATGCAGTTGAAAGACGTGGATTGGGTGATTGAATGCGTGCCCGAAGATGAGCATATTAAGCACCAAACCTACCAGACCTTGCAGGAGCACACCCATAACGATACGCTGATTTCTTCCAATACCTCCACCATTCCTCTGCACCGGTTAAAACAGGGGCTAAGCGATGCATTCCAGCAACGTCTATGTATCACGCATTTCTTTAACCCACCCAACCGGATGCCGTTGGTGGAACTGGTTGCAGGCCGTGCTAATGATAATGCCATGATACGGTGCTGGAAGCAGTTTGCTGATACGGTGCTGGGGAAAAATGTTATTGAGGCCAACGATATGGCTGGTTTCATTGCCAACCGTATTGGTATATTTTTCCTGCTTGCAGGCATAGAAGAAACATACAATGCCCATCTGAGCATTGAAGCTGCTGATGCGGTGATGAACGGGGCGTTCGGCTTGCCGAAAACGGGCATTTTTGGCCTGGCTGATTTAATCGGGCTTTCCCTTATCCCCGATATTGCGAACTCAATGAAAGAGCTGCTTCCCCCACAGGATGCATTCCATGCGCTGGAGCACGGGCTTTCGCTGATTAAGACGCTCCAGAACCAGCAAGCGGCAATAGATGGAAAACCAGGATTCTATGCTAGCAATAAGGAGGGAATGCTTCTGGCTTTTGATCTGGAAAGCGGCCATTACCGCCCTAAGGAGAGGGTTGATATTACCATCGGGGCCCTGCACCGATTCCTCGGTCAGGACGTGGCAGAAAGCCATTTTGCCCGCCGGTTACTAGCACGGGTGCTGGCTTATACCGCTTCGATTGCCCCAGATATTGCAGGTAATATCGGTGATATTGATGCTGCTATGGAGGATGGTTATGGTTGGAAGCGCGGGCCTTTTGCCCTGATGGACAGGTTAGGCGTGGCATGGTTCAGTGCCGAGATGGAGAAGGAAGGCATCCATCCGCCGGTGTTGCTGAAACAGGCTATGGCTCGCGGTTTCTATGCGCAGGACGAGCAGGGAGAATGTTATCTGGGGTTTGATGGGCGTTATATGCCAGAAAAAAGCAGCAGTGAAAAATGGTCACTGCGGGTTAAAACAGCAGGCAAGGTTCCCATTCTCACTAACGCCTCTGCCCAGCTATGGGATGTAGGGGATGGTATTGGCTGTATCGCCTTCACCCGCAATATGGGGGTGATTGATGAGCAGGTGTTAGATATGCTGCTTGCTGCTGTTGAGAGGGCTGAAGACAGCCTGAACGGCCTGATTATTGGTCATGATGGCGAGCATTTTTCTGCTGGGCTTGATTTGCATATCGTGCTGGAAAGCGCGAAAACAAACCGTTGGCAGCGGGTGGAAGATATTATCCGCCAGGGGCAAAACACGATGATGCGGATTAAAACTGCCCGTATTCCGGTAGTGCCTGCTTTATGTGGCTATGTTGTGGGAGGAGCCTGTGAACTTACCCTGCATTGCAGTGCAGCAGAGGCCTATAGTTTTACCCGAATGGGGTTGGTGGAAGCGGATATTGGTGTGATTCCTGCCTGGGGTGGCACAAAAGAGCATTGTGTGCGGGCGTTGGTACATGGCGGCAGGGATGTAGAAATTATGGTGGAAGAAATGCTGAAAGCCTTCCGTACCCTTGCCTTTGCCCGTAAAAGTGCTAATGTCGATGAAGCCTTTGCTTTGGGGTTCCTCCAACAACCTTCCGCCATTACCGCTAACCGTAAGCGGCTATTATCAAATGCTAAACAGCATTGTCTTGCGCTTGCTGATAATTTCCATCCCAACAAAGAGCAGATAATCGCTGCTCCCGTTGAAACGCTCTATGTGCATTTGATGCGGGAAGTAAACCGCCTCTATAATAACGAACCAGACATGGAACTGCACCGCCTGAAACTGTTGGAAACCTTGGCTTCGGTGTTGAGCGGTCATCGGGCATTAGCACTGTTGGAACGGCAAGCGATCACGCCAGCCCGCGCTGAGTGGGATAGGCTTGATGAGCGTTTGCTGCTTGACAGTTCGCTTGAAGCCTTTATGGAACTGGTGCAAACACCTGAATCTATTCAGAAAATCAGGAAGGTGCTTAAACAGTAATAAAAAAACTGAGGTTAATAAAGCTGTTGCTGTTGTGGCTTGCATCCTGTATTACTTAGTATTCTAACCTCAGTTTTGGATAAGCGTAGCTTATCCAAAACTGAGGTTATTCTACGATACGAACCTACTAAACTAACTATACAGACGTTATGACCACAACCGAACTTCTTCCCGTTTCCATTGAAGAGGAGATGAAACGCTCCTATCTCGATTATGCCATGAGTGTGATCGTGAGCCGGGCAATCCCTGATGCGCGTGACGGCTTAAAGCCCGTCCATCGCCGTATCCTTTACGCTATGCATGAATCTGGCTGTGATTGGAACCGGCCTTATCGTAAATCGGCACGTATTGTCGGTGAGGTGATGGGTAAATACCATCCGCATGGTGACGCTGCCATTTACGATTCACTGGTGCGTATGGCGCAGGATTTCTCGCTCCGGCTGCCGCTTGTTGACGGGCAGGGGAACTTTGGTTCGGTGGATGGCGATTCCCCGGCGGCGATGCGTTATACGGAATCGCGCCTGGATAAAGCAGCCCATGCCTTGCTCACCGATATTGATAAAAATACGGTCAGCTTCCATGAAAACTATGACGGTTCCGAAATGGAGCCTGATGTGCTGCCAGCGCAATATCCTAATTTGCTGGTCAACGGGGCAGGGGGGATTGCGGTCGGGATGGCAACCAATATCCCGCCACATAATTTAAGCGAAGTGATTGATGGCTGTTGCTTGTATGTGGAAAATAACGCCATTACCATTGATGAGTTGATGGAAGTGGTGCAAGGGCCTGATTTCCCTACAGGTGGCATTATTCTTGGCAAGTCTGGTGTGCGTTCGGCACTGCATACCGGCCGTGGTTCGGTGGTTATGCGCGGCAAGGCAGAAGTGGAAGAGCTGCGCCCCGGTAAGCAGGCGATTGTTATTACCGAAATTCCTTACCAGGTGAATAAAGCTAAGATGGTGGAACGTATTGCTGAACTGGTGCGGGAAAAGAGGATTGAGGGCATTTCTGATCTGCGCGATGAATCTGACAAAAGCGGAATGCGCGTGGTGGTGGAAATGAAGCGTGACGCAGTGCCCGATGTGGTGTTAAACCAGCTTTACAGCTATACGCCGCTGCAAACCAGCTTCGGAGTGAATATGCTGGCACTTGACCTTGGTCGCCCCAAGCTGATGAACCTGAAAGATGTGATTGCGGCGTTTGTCACTTTCCGGGAAGAGGTGATTACTAAACGCACTATCTATCTGCTTGGTAAAGCCCGTGAGCGCGCCCATATTCTGGTGGGGCTTTCGATGGCAGTGGCCAATATTGACGCGGTAATTGCCTTAATTCGTGCTGCGAAAGATCCGGTGGAAGCGAAGGCCGGGCTGCTTGGACGCAGTTGGCCAGCAGAAAATGTAGCACCACTCATTGCGCTGGTCGATGATCAAAATAATAGCGTGAGTGATGGTAGCTGTTATTTCACTGAAGTGCAGGCGAAAGCCATTCTTGAGATGCGCCTACAGCGTTTGACCGGCCTAGAGCATGAAAAAATCACTAATGAATTGTCAGAGCTGGCTGCAGAAATTACCGATTATCTCGATATTCTTGGCTCGCGCCCGCGCCTGCTTGATATTCTGAAAAGCGAGCTACTAGCGATTAAAGAAGAATTTGGCACTCCGCGCCGTACCGCCATTGAGATGAATGAGTTCGAGCATGATATTGAAGATTTGATCCAGCGGGAAGATATGGTGGTGACAGTCACCATGAGCGGCTATATCAAGCGTGTGCCGCTTTCCACTTATCGTGCACAGCGGCGCGGTGGCAAAGGGCGCTCTGGCATTACCATGCGCGACGAGGATGTAACAACGGAAGTGTTTGTCGCCAACACCCATACGCCGGTGCTGTTCTTTTCCACTGCTGGTAAGGTCTATAAGCTGAAAGTATATAGGCTGCCGCTTGGCAATCCGCAGTCAAAAGGCCGGGCCTTAGTCAATATTTTCCCTCTGGCGGAAGGGGAAACCATCAATAACGTCATGCCAATGCCAGAGGATGAGGCCGAGTGGGATAAATTGCACATTATGTTCGCAACAGCCAGTGGCAATGTGCGCCGTAATGACCTTTCCGATTTTAAGAGTGTGCAATCTAACGGGAAGATTGCTACACGGCTTGAAGAGGGCGACAGGCTGATTGGGGTGATGGTATGTAAAGAAACCGATCATATTCTGCTTGCGTCTAAAGATGGTAAATGTATCCGCTTCCCAGTGGATAAGGTGCGTGTGTTTAAAAGCCGCACCTCAGAAGGGGTGCGAGGGATGCGGCTAGATGAAGGTAACCGGGTGATTTCCATGTCGGTACTGCATGGGGCGGAGGCATCGGATAGTGAGAAACGCGATGAATATTTGCGTATTCCGCTTGAAACGCGGCTGCACATTGCCAAAGGTGAAGAGGTGGAGGTGGAAAGTCCCCTGCCGAAAGAGGAAATTAAAGCGATGGCCGAAGGGGAAGAATTTATCCTGACCTTAACCGAAAATGGCTTTGGCAAGCGCAGTTCCGCCTATGAATACCGGGTGACGAACCGTGGTGGTTCCGGCATTGTGGGGATTACCACCTCTGAACGGAATGGTGCGGTGATTGCCAGCTTCCCGGTGATTGCCAGTGATCAGGTGATGCTTATCACCAATAAAGGCAAGCTGATACGCTGCCCGGTGCATGATGTCCGCATTGCCGGACGTGCCACGCAAGGCGTGACGTTGTTGCGTACCGCTGAAGATGAGGTGGTCGTCTCTGCCGCCCGTATTGCTGAAGGTGAAGGTGGCGATGAGGAAGGGGAGGAGATATTAGGAGAGCTGTAGGAGATTGGTTGTTAATGCACTTGATGATAGAAAGAAATACTGTTATATTCATAGGATGCTACTTACCGTAATCGTTACTAACAAGGCAGTTCTATGAAAACAGTTGATGAAATAAAAGCACTCCCCTTTGACGAACGTCTTGACCACTATTGTGCACTCTTGGATGGAACGGTAACGACACCCCATACAAACGCTCCGCTTATGACGTTAGTATCGTTGCTTCAGCTTTCTCTAGTGCCTACGAAAGGGCTAGGGGCAGCTGATGCCAAGCGTTCGTATAATGGTGCTAAATCATGGCTTGAGGGAAATGGCCTAGGTGAGCAAGCAGAACAGATTATGAACCATGTGGCAAAGGAAACGCCATGGCTGGTAGGGGCATTGGCAACAGAACCTGCGCCTAAAGGAGATGCAAAGTTCCTTGCAACAAATGGAAATTCCTATAATAATGCGGGAAAACCAGGTGAATTTGCTGCTAACTACCGGCAGGAAGCGCATGTCATTAATAGCGTACGGGAAGAATTTATAGCGTTGGCACGTGAAAACCCGGCCGATATTGAAGCATCTACGGGGCAATTAAAAAAAATGCAGGATAGGGTGCTAGGGCAGGTAATGACATCGTCTGCGTTGATAGATTGTCCTGCACCTCGGTATGAGGCACTTGCTGGTACGATAGAGAAAGAGCGGGCACGTTTAGAGCGTGACAACCCCGGTTTGCTTGCCCAGCATAACGCATTTGACAAAACATACCAGCATAAAGCATCAATGCGGGAGACTGCCCCAGCACAACACACATCATCTCGCCCTGTGCCAACTGAAGAGCCTCGGCCTGTGCCTAAACAAGGATTCCTATCCCAGATCTACGGTAAAATAGTGCGCGCACTACGAGAAGTCTCTCAGGTTTTTACTGCAATATTCGCGGATAGAAATGTGGTTCCTGAAAATGGCAGAGAAGAAACTATTACTCGCTCGGAAACGGTTTCGCTTGACCAAATGCGAGGCAATGCGGTGGAACCTGTACAGACTATTCTGCCTGAAAATAACCGACGTCAAAATCAGGAGTTGCGTGCTGCCATAGGAAGAAACTTGAGTAATGAAGAACGTTTGGAAGTGCTGGGAGAGGTAAGTCAAAAAGCCCCTGAAATTGCTGGGAAGAGTGCCATGCAGCGCGCACTTGGCGATAACGAAACGGCTGTGTCCCATAATCTTCCTGCCCAAGAGAAAGGTACATCAACGATGCAGAGAAACCAATAGCGTTTCTGATGAGGAAAGGTAGGTCTGGTGCACAACACATGACGAAAGGGAAGAGATTACGCCGTAAAGCGCACCTCCTCCCCCACCACTTCGATCTGGCCGGAAGCAATCAGCCGTACGGCTTCCGGGTAGCATTGATGCTCTACAGTTAAGATGCGGTTGGTCAGACTTTCTGCTGTATCATCAGCAAGCACAGCAACGGAACCTTGCGTGATAATCGGGCCGCTATCCATTTCTGGGCGTACGAAATGTACGGTACATCCGGCAATTTTAACCCCGGCTTCCAGCGCCTGCTGCTGCGCGTGCAAGCCTTTGAAGGAAGGCAGCAGGGAAGGGTGGATATTTACCAGCCGGTTATGCCAGCGTTCGACAAACCAGGGGGTAAGTAGCCGCATAAATCCCGCCATACATACAAGTTCTGCGCCGCTTTCTTCAATAACCAGGCTCATGGCGCGATCAAAGCTTTCGCGGTCAGGGAAATCTTTATGGCTGAGAGTATGGGTGGGAATTCCGGCACTCTCAGCGCGTATGAGGCCATAAGCTGTTGCCTTATTAGAAAGCACCATCACAATACGGGCAGGAAAACTCTCCTCCTTGCAGGCATCAATTAAGGCTTGCAGGTTGGAGCCATTGCCGGAAATTAAGACAGCAATCGGTAATTTAGCCATGGCGTACCTTTGTGCCCCAGGCCTCTAGCTGGTGGAATACCACTGATTTTTCCTGCTTTTCTTCCAGCGTGCCAATGCGGCTGACAGTTTCCCCAGCATCAGCAAGAAGCGTGGCGATATTATCGGCTTGTTCGGGTGCTACGGCCAGTACCATGCCGATACCGGCATTAAAGGTGCGCAGCATTTCTTCGGTGGCTACATTACCCTGCTCTTTCAACCAGGGGAAAATAGCCGGCACTTCCCAGCTACCGCAATCAATATGGGCGGCAAGATGCTTAGGAAGCACACGCGGGATATTTTCCAGCAACCCACCGCCGGTGATATGCGCCAGTGCTTTCACATGAGCGGTGCGTATAGCCTGTAGGCAGGATGTTACATAGATGATTGTCGGCTCAAGCAAAATATCGGCAAATGTCTTATCTGGTGCAAAGGGGGCGGCATCATTAAAATCAATGCCCTTTTCCTGCATAATATGGCGCACCAGCGAGAAGCCATTGGAATGCACACCACTGGAGGCCAAGCCAAGCAACACATCACCCGCTTGCACACTTGCCTGCGGTAGGATGTTTTCCCGTTCCACCGCACCCACGGTAAAGCCAGCCAGGTCATAATCGCCCGGCTGGTACATGCCAGGCATTTCGGCGGTTTCCCCACCAATTAATGCGCAATTGGCCTGTTTGCAGCCTGCGGCAATCCCCTGCACTACGGCTGTGGCGGTTTCCACTTCCAGCTTGCCAGTGGCAAAATAATCAAGGAAGAACAGCGGTTCTGCTCCTTGCACCACCAGGTCATTCACGCACATAGCTACCAGATCAATGCCAATAGTGGTATGTCGGTTGGTATGTTGGGCAATTTTCAGTTTGGTGCCTACCCCATCGGTGGAGGAAACCAGCACCGGGTCTTTATAACCCGTAGCGCGCAAATCAAACAGGGCACCAAACCCGCCAAGCGCGGCATCGGCACCGCTGCGTGCTGTTGCTTTAGCAAAAGGTTTGATGGCATCCACCAGTGCGTTGCCCGCGTCAATATTAACACCAGCCTGGGCATAGGAAGTTGAAGAGGTTGTTGTCACGTTGGTGCTCATTATCGTTGTAAAAGTTATTCCCTAACAGAGGGGAGAGTGGTATAAGGTTAGGCAGTATCTAAACTTTACTGCTTACGGTATATATTTCTATGAACTGGAACAAATTAGCATTTTATTTTGTTTTTACCATCATTTTTTGCGCTGTGGTTGCTGGAAATAGCACCGCGCTTCGGGCGGAAGAGAATTATACGGTTGATAATATATTGGTAGATGCAACAGGAGCCGATGCCACCGCTGCCCGCAGTACGGCCATTCAGGAAGGGCAGATGCAGGCTTTTTCGCTGTTAATGCAGAAATTTAATGCAAATACAGTGACGTTGTCGCCTGACCAAGTGGCGCGCCTGGTGCAGGGGTTCCAGGTGAAGGATGAGCGTATTGCCAGCACGCGCTATCAGGCAATGATGACGGTAGCGTTTTCCCCTCCGGCAATTCAGCGTGTGTTGCAGCAATATAAGCAAAGTGGAGTGATAAGCAGTGTGCAGCCTATATTGCTATTGCCTGTATATAAACAAAGCAATAGCCTGCTATTATGGGAGGAAAACCCCTGGCATGATGCGCTGGCTGCCGCAATAGGTGCGGCACGCGGGGCTGGATATAAACTGCCACTTGGCGACCTGGCGGATGCGAGCGCTATTGATGCGGTGGGGGCAACCAGTGCCAGCTATCAGCAGTTAGAAGCATTAGCAACGAAATATGACACTGCTAAAATACTGGTGCTGCAAGCTGAGCCTATGACCGATAGTTTAACAGGGAAGCAATGGCTGCAAATAAGGCGTAACGTGCTTGATAGTACCGGTAAAACCGAGCAGCTACTCCGTGTGGATGCCACGGCGCAGGAAAGCCCAGAGGCTATGTTGAAGCGTGCTGCGATAGCAATAATTGCGCCAGCACCCGCACCAGCGGAAACAGCCCTATCTTCGGTTGGTGCTGTATTTACGATAAAGGCGCATTTTTCGAGCCTGGGGGAGTGGCGTACTATTTGGCAAGCTTTGAAGGTGGGAGATGCCATTGGGCACTATAGTCTCAAGCAGATTTCTACGGAAGAGGCGATAGCCGATATCCGTTTTCAGGGAAATAGCGCTCAGCTTATCCAACTTCTAGCGCAGAAAGGGCTTGCTGTGCATCAGGAAGGTGATGTGCTGGTGGTAACTATTGCGCAATAAATGAAAAGGTTTGATATGAACACAAGGGAAATGCGTATTTGGTGGGGTATTATTCTTCTAGTGCTTGCCATATTTCTTTCATTGGTGAGTGACATTCTTTTTCCTTTTGTGGTGGCAATTATTGTTGCCTATTTCCTTGACCCAGCCGTCGATAAAATAGAGCATTTAGGACTATCTCGCCTTTATGCTACCTTATCTATTATTGGCCTGTTTTTCCTTATAGTGGCGACAGGATTATTATTGCTTGTACCATTACTCTATGAGCAAGTGGTTTCGCTTTCGCAGAAAGTGCCTACCTATGCGAATACTATGCGTGAGCAATTGCTGCCTTCAGTGCTGCAATTTATGGAGCATATCAGCCCCGATGCTGTTACCCGTATTCAAGAGGCCGTCGGCAATATTTCGGGTGCCGTTTTCCAGTATATAGGAGGGATGCTGGCCAATATACTACGTTCTGGCTTTGCGGTGCTTAATATCCTCTCGCTTATTTTTATTACGCCACTCATTACCTTTTATGTGCTGAAAGACTGGGACCGGATTATTATGAAGATCGATAGCTGGCTGCCACGTAAGCATCAGCAGGTGATACGGGAACAGATGCGAGAAATTGACCGTACCTTATCGGGCTATATGCGAGGCCAGACCTATGTATGTGTATTAATGGGGTTATTTTATGGTATTGGCCTGTCGCTGGTTGGGCTTGATTTTGGGTTGGTGATTGGCTTTGCAACGGGGGTTATTGCTTTCATCCCCTATTTAGGGTTCGCTGCTGG
Organism: uncultured Rickettsiales bacterium; assembly: GCA_964643145.1. Lineage (GTDB taxonomy): Bacteria > Pseudomonadota > Alphaproteobacteria > Rickettsiales > Arcanibacteraceae > CAZXPG01. The sequence goes on along the minus strand of CAZXPG010000006.1, from coordinate 16,294 downwards.
TATGATTGCCGGGCTCATAGTGGCCTTCTTCCAGTTTGGCTTTTCGGTGGAGTTAGGAGCGGTATTTGCGGTGTTTATGGTAGGCCAGACACTGGAGAGTAACTTTGTTACGCCAAAATTGGTGGGTAGCCAGGTAGGATTACACCCGGCTTGGTTAATATTTGGCATGTTGGCAGGTGCGGCACTATTTGGCTTTGTTGGGGTATTGCTGGCCGTGCCGGTCAGTGCCATACTGGGCGTGTTGATGCGCTTTTGCTTGGAACGCTATCTGCATAGCGAGTTATATACCCATCTGGAGAAGGGGAGTGGATCATAGCTGTTCTAAAACTCTTCGCGAAAGCTGTTGACATCTTCCCTAAAGAGCAGCATCTTTCTAGCATTTACCCTTAAACCAGACGTTAAAGTGACATTACACAAGCTGCAATCCCTTATTGCTGATGATTTGCACAAGGTGAACGAAGTGATTCTGAGCCTCACCGGCTCGCGAGCCGACCTTATTCCGCAGCTTTCTAACCATTTAATAGCTTCTGGTGGCAAGCGTCTTCGTCCTATTCTAAAGCTGCTTACGGCGCGTTTATGTGGCTATCAGGGAGCCTCCCATATCAATCTGGCTGCCAGTGTAGAATTTATTCATACCGCTACGCTGCTGCATGACGATGTGGTGGATGAAAGCCAGTTGCGCCGTAATGTGCCAACGGCCAATAATGTGTGGGGTAATAAGGCCAGTATTCTGGTGGGAGATTTTTTGTTTAGCCAGTCGTTCAAGTTGATGGTGCAGGAAAAATCCCTGCGGTCGCTGGAGATTCTTTCCCATGCTTCGGCGGTGATTTCGGAAGGGGAAGTGATGCAACTGATGGCGGTGAGTAATGTTTCCGCCAGTGAAGAGGTTTATTTACAGATTATCCAGGCTAAAACCGCCGAACTTTTCGCCGCTGCCTGCCAGATTGGTGCCGTGGTTGCTGATAGGCCAGAGGCCGAAGAAAAAGCACTGCGCGATTATGGCATGTATTTAGGGGTTGCCTTCCAGATGGTGGATGATGCGCTGGATTATTCCGCTAAACAGGAAGAGTTGGGGAAAACAGTGGGGGATGATTTCCGTGAAGGCAAGGCCACGTTGCCGGTGATACTCGCTTATGCGCGTGGCACTAAGGAAGAACGCGCCTTTTGGGAACGCACGATGCAGGAATGTAACCAGCAGGCAGGTGATCTTGAGCAGGCTATTTCCCTGATTGAGCAACATGGCACCGTGCGGCATACGTTAGAAGAGGCCAAACGTTATGTGGTTCTAGCGGAACAGGCAATTGCGCCATTTTCAGAATGTGAGGAAAAAGCGGTGCTTAGGGATATTCTTGAATTCGCTGTAGAAAGGGCGTATTAAAGAGGAAGAAGAATTTATAAATTTTTCCCTCACCCCAACCCTCTTCCTTAGGGAGAGGGTTGGGGTGAGGGATACATGACTTAACTACGCCTATGCTCCATCCTACTAAATCTCCCTCTGATACCCGTGTTGTTGTTGCTATGTCTGGTGGTGTAGATAGTTCCACCGTGGCTGCACTCCTGCATGGGCAGGGCTATCAGGTGATTGGTATTACCTTGCAGCTTTACGATATGGCCGTGACGTTAGAGAAGAAAGGCGCGTGCTGTGCCGGGCAAGATATTTATGATGCCAAGACTGTAGCAGACGGTTTAGGGATTCCGCATTACGTGCTGAACTATGAGAGTTTATTCAAGGAATCGGTCATGGAAGATTTCGCCGATAGCTATATGCGCGGGGAAACGCCTATTCCTTGTGTGCGTTGTAACCAGTCGGTCAAATTCCGCGATCTGTTGAAAATGGCTAAGGATTTAGGAGCGGACGCGCTGGCCACCGGCCATTATGTGCAGCGCAAGGAAGGAGTGAATGGGGCGGAACTGCACCGGGGGATAGACCCACAGAAAGACCAGAGCTATTTCCTTTTTGCTACCACGCAAGAGCAACTGGATTATGTGCATTTTCCGCTTGGTGGTATGAGCAAAGACGAAACGCGCCAGCTTGCCAGCCATTTTGGGTTGGTGGTGGCCGATAAACCCGACAGCCAGGATATTTGCTTCGTGCCAGATGGCAACTATGCCAGGGTGATTGAAAAGTTGCGGCCAGGGGCACTGGAGGCAGGTGATATTGTCGATATGCAAGGGAACATTCTGGGGCGGCATAATGGCATTATCAACTACACGATAGGTCAGCGCAAAGGGCTTGGAATTGCAGCTTCTGAGCCGCTTTATGTAGTGAGGCTTGACCCCGCGGCAAAACAGGTGGTGGTTGGCCCGGCTGAGGCACTAGGCACCAAACGTTTCCGTATTAAAGAACTAAACTGGCTGGGTGATGCGCTGTTGCCAGCGGAGGGAAAGAAAGTCAGGGTAAAGTTACGTTCTGCCCATCTTGGTGCAGATGCCACGCTCTATAGTTGTGGCACCGGGGAGGCAGAGGTGGAACTTGACATTCCTGAACGTGCCGTGACCCCCGGGCAGGCCTGTGTTGCCTATGAAGGTGACAGGGTGCTTGGCGGTGGCTGGATTACCGCCAAGGATACATGGTAATTTTAGCCCCTGTTCAGTATGTTCCTTTGTTGGTTGCAAGTGGTAGTTACTCCAGCACTGGAAGAGTGCCCCCCTTGTACCGTTGAGGTGGGAATAGAGGTTGAAGTAGTTGATGTAGGGTTAGAAGGCTCAGCCTGTTTCGTTTGCTGGCTGGAGCGCAACTTTTCCACTATAGTAGAGTGTCTCTCGGCATCCTCATTATCCCCCCTGCTGGAATAAACGTCAACAAGGCCCTGAGATGCTTCGAGATAGTCGGGGTTGTGCGCTGTTGCTTTTATGTAATGCTCTATGGCAAGATCGCTATTTCCTTGTTGTGCATAGACCTTACCAAGCCCATAATAGGCGTTTGCATATTGTGGGTTATATTCTATTGCTGCTTTGTAATGCGTTATTGCCATGCTAGGCTTATCTTGCTCGAAATAGACTTCTCCAAGGCCATAATGGGCTTCTGCATAGCTTTTTTGATGTGTCGTTGCCAGTATATAATGCTCTAGGGCACTATTTACCTTGCCTTGTTGGAAATGGATGAGGCCACTATAATAATGGCTACGAGCGTGATTGTGTTTTAGTGCAAGTGTTTGTGTAAAATCCTCAAGTGCTTTATCAAGATCGTTGTTCTTGAAATAAGCGCGACCACGGCTATAATAGGCATCAGCATGGTTAGGGTCTAGTTCGATTGTTTTGGTAAGGTCTAAGATTGCCGTATCAAGATCGTTGTTCTTGAAATAAGCACAAGCACGCTGATAATAGGCCTCAACATAGTTTTGCTTTAATTGTAGTGTTGTGGTAAAATCACTTATCGCCAGATCAAAATGGTTCTGGTTATAATAGACACGGCCACGGCTATAATAGGCTTTAAAAGAGTTAGGATCTAATGTTAACGCATATGAAAAACTCTCAATAGCGTTAGTATAATTACCTAGGCCAAAAAAAGCTAAACCATTGCTGATGTAAGCATCAACATAGTTACTCTGTAAGCTGATTGCTGTTTCAGCATGATGTTGTGCTAAAAAAAAGTCTTTTAGTTTCAGATGGGTGCGTGCAAGGTCATGATAGACAATAGAGGAATTAGCAATGCCAGTAATATTATGGCTAGACGTTGAAAACATTAAGGTTTTATTAAAATCAAAAATCGCTCCAGTATAGTTTTCCTGCTCAAGATGGGCTTTTCCACGTAGATAATAGCTTCCAGCCGCCCTACTGGGATTAAGCTGTATTGCTTGCGTAGCACTGGTGATTGCGCTCCCAAAGTTTTTGCTGTTGAAATGGAGTGTAGCCTCATGATGTAAATCGTTATAATTTTTAGGTCTAGGCGGAACGTTATGTGGTGCGTGGGGTGTTTGCGCTGTTCTAGAAGAGATATGAAGATCTAAAACGCCTCTGTTTGCTTGAGAAGAATGTGTCGTGGCAGGTTCTGGCTGCGGTAGCGGTATCTCATTCCCTGTCTGAGAAGAAGATACCCTGTGTTTCTGTTTCTTTTCTAATGGTAACGATGGGGGGAAAGCTGTGTGTGTAGCCTGAATAGAGCGTTTGTTTCTCTGGTTCGTGGGGGCTATGTTGGAAGAGGATGTTGGTTCCGAACGGCTAATAGCCTCATTGAGGATAGTGAGCCCGTTAGAAGAAGCCTCTTCCTGCGTGGTAGTTTCATGTTGATGATTTGCTTGTGAAGAGGTTGTATGTTTCATGATAGTTAATCTAGTGAATAATATAGGAGGATGATGTGAATGAACTTCAATAACTATTAATATTTTAACTAAAATGTCAACAAGAAGATTGTATCGTTATTCCCTTTGCTTATCCAAAGCTAAAGCTAGGTGTAGTGCCTTAGCTTCAGCTATCCATTAACCCCCGCCCTATGCCGTGATAGCTGAAGCCTTCTTCCTTAGCGTTTTCGGCATCTAATATGTTGCGTAAATCCACAATCACTGGGGTAGCAAGCAGGGTTTTGAGTCGCGCTAAATCCAGCCCGGAAAATTCGTTCCATTCTGTGATAATAACCAATGCGCTGGCACCAGAAGCAGCATTATAGGCATTATCACACCAGCTTATAGCTGCATGGTCTATCAGCTTTTTGGCGTTTTCCATCCCGGCCGGATCATAAGCGTGGATTAGGGCACCTTCTGCTAGTAGTTCTTCCATAATCACCAGGCTGGGGCTGGAGCGCATATCGTCAGTATTGGCTTTAAAGGTTAAGCCAAGCAGGGCAATAGTTTTGCCTTTAACGTTTCCTTCGCAGGCCTGGATAATTTTCATGGCCATATTTTTCTTGCGCTTATCATTGCCTTGAATCACCGCCTCGACAATTTTACTGATAGTGCCGTTGTCGCGGGCAATGCGGGTGAGGGCAAGCGTATCTTTCGGGAAGCACGAGCCGCCAAAGCCAGGGCCTGGCACCAGATAATTATGGCCTATGCGTTTATCTAAGCCCATTCCCATTGCTACTCCATGAATATCGGCTCCGGCCTGCTCGCAAATATCGGCCATTTCATTGATAAAGGCAATTTTGGTGGCAAGAAAACCGTTAGAAGCATATTTAATTAACTCAGCGGTTTCTACCGAGGTAAATAATAACGGCACTTGTTGCTCGGCAAGGCGTAAATAGAGGCGTTGCATGGTTTCTTTGGCTTTCGGGCAGTGAGTGCCTACCACCACACGGTCTGGCCCTAGGAAATCAGCAATGGCGGTGCCTTCCCGCAAAAATTCTGGGTTGGATACAAGCGTTACGTTAAGATCGGGGCGTTTGCTATGAAATCGTTCAGCTAGTTTTTTGCCCGTGCCAACAGGAACCGTCGATTTCACCACTATAATAGCCGGTGCAGTGAGGGCACTGGCAACCTCATCAGCGGCAGCGAATAAATAGGTAAGATCAGCGCTGCCATCGCTTTCATCCATCGGAGTGCCCACGGCTAAGAAAATCACATCTGCTCTGTGTACGGCCTCCGCGAGTGTATCGCTGAAAGAAAGGCGACCAGCCGCCATATTGCGCTTGACCATTTCAGCAAGGCCCGGCTCGTAAATAGGAATTTCCCCACGCTTCAGCAGGGCAATTTTAGCACTGTCACTATCCACACCTATCACATCCCAACCGAGTTCGGCAAAACAGGTGCCAGAAACAAGTCCAACATAGCCTGTGCCAATCATTACAATACGCATAATTTTCCTTTATGAATCAATAAATTCCTGTAGCATCTGTTTTATAGCGGTTTTGTTCTCCTGCTGATCAAGCGCATAGGCGATATTGGCTTCCAGGAAGCCGAGCGGATTGCCGCAGTCAAAACGCTTGCCATGATAGGTTACGCCATAAAAAGGTGAGGTTTCAACCATATCCGCCATAGAATCGGTAAGCTGGATTTCTCCTCCACTCCCACGGTTCCCCCGTTCAAGATAGGTAAAAATTTCCGGTTGTAGAATATAACGCCCAATAATGCATAAATTAGAGGGGGCAGCTTCTGGTGCTGGCTTCTCCACCATGCCGCGGATGCTGACAATGTCGCCCTCTTGGGTTGCTGGGTCAATGATACCATAACGCTGAATATGGGCGCGCTCCACTTCCGCCAGGCCAATGATATTACCGCCCCTCTCGTGGTAGAGATTGGCCATTTCCTTGAGGAAACCCCCGGGATGCAGCAGCATTTCATCGGCAAGCAGCACGGCAAAGGGTTCATCGCCAATAAAGTTACGGGCGCACCATACTGCGTGCCCAAGCCCTAGTGGTTCCTGCTGCCGGACAAAAGCCACCTGGCCTGCGGGAGGAAGCCAGCCTTTGGCCAATTCCAGCTCATAGGCTTTATCTTTCTCGCTTAAATGTTGCTGTAGTTCATAGGAATGGTCGAAATGGTTGCTGATGGCATTTTTATTGCGGCCGGTAATAAAAATAAACTGCTCAATTCCTGCCTGTAATGCTTCTTCAAACGCATATTGAATCAATGGTTTGCTGGCAACAGGCAGCATTTCTTTAGGCATAGATTTGGTGGCTGGCAGGAAGCGCGTTCCTAAGCCTCCCACAGGAAATACTGCCTTACGTAAACGCTTAACGGAATGTTGAACAGACATGATAACCTCTCCTTGAGCATCAAATAAAACGGAGATTAGTGTAGTGGGCATTCTAGCGGTATGCAATATATACTGCTCATCGTTTGCCATTTTATTTGCTTTTTACTCTGGACGAATGGTAATAACGTTTGTTATGATGAAAGAATGATCTAACTTAATATATAAAGTGAAGGGGAGAGTATGTTTAATTCTACCATGTTTAATTTCTTGGTGAGTCTTTTTAAAAACCCTAAGGCCATTTTTATCAGCAGTATATTAACGAAATGGTATTTGTTGGTAATGATTCCTGCCATTGCCATCGTCTATAAAATATTTATGATTATGCATAACAAGGGGCTGTTTGCCAGGATGGAAGCGTTTGTGACCTCGAATCTGGAGATGATCTCTGACACCGTTGATAAATGCCTGAGTAATGATATAAATTTTGATAGCTTGCCAGCCTTATTGCATTGTCTATAATGTATTTTCATTCGATTGTTACTTTTTTTGCGCTATGCTTGTACATGTTGTGCACTATATCTAGCAGGGCAACAACAATAAGGCACTATATATATTTTTCTATAGACAAGTAGGCCATTCCCTTTATATAAAGCATAGGAGTGACGCAGACGGTGAAGCGTTTCGCCTAAAAGACTGCAACTGAGAAAAATCTATATGTCGATACCTTCGGAGGGATCAGGAAAATGAGTGTTCATACCATTGCAACGAATAGTGCAAGTGATTCGCGCTTAACAGAATTTGGCAAGGCTGTTCTGCAAGACCGCTATCTTTTAGATGGAGAAACCTATCAAGGGTTGTTTGCTCGTGTATCTTCTTATTATGGCGATAATCCTGAACATTCCCAACGTCTCTATGACTACATGAGCAAATTGTGGTTTATGCCTGCCACACCGGTGCTCAGCAATGGCGGTACCAAGCGTGGCTTGCCGATTTCCTGTTTCTTGAATGAAACCGAAGATAGCTTAGAAGGTATTGTTGATTTGTGGAATGAAAATGTCTGGCTGGCAGCAAGAGGTGGTGGGATAGGCAGCTATTGGGGAAATCTGCGTTCGATTGGCGAGAAAGTGCGTGGTAATGGCAAAACCTCTGGGGTGATTCCTTTTCTTAGGGTGCAAGATTCGTTGACGTTGGCCATTTCACAAGGCAGCCTGCGCCGTGGCAGCTCTGCGGTATATTTGCCAGTAGACCATCCAGAAATCGAAGAATTTATTGAAATACGCCGCCCAACAGGAGGTGACCCGAACCGCAAGGCACTGAATATCCATCATGGTATTGTCATTAGCGATGCCTTTATGGAAGCTGTTGAGAAAGATGATGTATGGCACTTGCGTAGCCCCAAAGACCGGACAGTGGTTTCAACGGTGCGGGCGCGTGATTTGTGGATCAAGATGCTGACCACTCGGGTAGAAACCGGTGAGCCGTATATGCTGTTTATTGATACGGTGAATGAGACGATCCCAGATCACCAGAAGAAACTGGGGCTGAAGGTAAAAACCTCCAATCTCTGTAGTGAAATTACCCTACCTACCGGTTTTGATCATTTGGGACAAAGCCGTACAGCGGTATGCTGCCTTTCTTCTGTCAACCTGGAATATTTTGACGAATGGAAGAGCAATCCACTTTTTGTTGAAGATGTGCTGCGTTTCCTGGATAATGTGTTGCAAGATTTTATTAATACCGCCCCTGAAACCATGAAGCGGGCGCGTTATTCCGCAATGCGTGAACGTAGCGTTGGGCTGGGGGTGATGGGGTTCCATTCTTTCTTGCAAGCGCATGATATTCCAATGGAATCAGTGATGGCCAAGGTGTGGAATAAAAAGATGTTTGAACATCTGAAACAACAGGCAGACCGTGTTTCAGTTAAGCTTGCAGAAGAAAGGGGCGCGTGCCCTGATGCAGAGGAAGCAGGGGTGATGGAGCGCTTCAGTAATAAAATTGCTGTGGCACCCACGGCATCTATCTCTATTATTGCCGGTAATTCCTCTCCAGGGATTGAGCCTTATGCTGCTAACAGTTTTACTCAGAAAACACTGACAGGCTCTTTTACGGTGCGTAATAAAAACCTGGTGGCGTTGCTGGAAAGCAAAGGCAAGAACCACGATCAGATATGGTCTTCAATTTCTACGCATGAAGGTTCGGTGCAACATCTGGATTTCTTAACCAAGCATGAGAAAGATGTATTTAAAACGGCCACTGAAATTGACCAGCGCTGGATCATTGATCTGGCGGCTGACCGTGCTAGCTATATCTGCCAGGCGCAATCGCTCAATTTATTCCTGCCGGGAGATGTGCATAAGCGTGATTTGCACCAGCTACATTTCCAGGCATGGAAAAAAGGCGTGAAAAGCCTGTATTATTGTCGCTCCAGCTCTATTCAGCGCGCCGATAAAGTATCGCATAAAGTGGAAGAGGTGCTGCAAGTGAATCCTGAACTGCCGGTTTCAACAACCAATTATGATGAATGCTTAGCCTGTCAGTAAAAATGCTACCATCTGGAATCTAACATCTAATATCTAGAATCTACCCTATGTCTCTACTTGATGCAAAACCGATCTACAAACCCTTCTCTTACCCCTGGGCCTATGAAGCCTGGCATACGCAGCAGAAAATTCATTGGTTGCCAGAGGAAGTGCCGCTAGCCGATGATGTGAAAGACTGGAAAAAAAACCTGACCCCTGGTGAGAAGCACCTGCTCACCCAGATTTTCCGCTTTTTTACGCAAGCCGATATTGAGGTGAATAACTGCTATATGAAGCATTATTCGCAAGTGTTCCAGCCAATTGAAGTGCAGATGATGCTGTCGGCATTTTCTAACATGGAAACTGTGCATATTGCTGCCTATTCCCATTTGCTCGATACGATTGGGATGCCAGAAACGGAATATCAAGCCTTCATGAAATATAAGGAGATGAAGGATAAATATGACTATATGCAGCGTTTTGGGGTAAAAACCAAAAAAGATATTGCCACGACACTTGCGGTGTTTGGTGCTTTTACCGAAGGGTTGCAGCTTTTTGCCTCTTTTGCTATTTTGCTGAATTTCCAGCGTTTTAATAAAATGAAAGGTATGGGGCAGATTGTCACCTGGTCGGTGCGTGATGAAACGCTGCATACTAATTCCATCATTCAGCTCTTTAAAACCTTCATCCGCGAAAACCAGGAAGTGTGGACGGAAGAACTGCGTGGACATCTCTATGAAGCCTGCGCCACCATTGTGCATTTTGAAGATGCCTTCATTGATCTGGCGTTTGAAGTGGGGGGCATTCAGGGGCTAACAGCCCGTGAGGTGAAACAATATATCCGCTATATTGCCGATCGCCGCCTGATGCAACTGGGCTTAAAAGAAATTTATATGGTGGATAATAACCCGCTTCCGTGGCTTGATGAGATTCTAAACGGGGTGGAACATGCCAATTTCTTTGAGAACCGGGTAACGGAATATAGCAAAGCGGCTACAACCGGCACGTGGGAAGAGGCATTTGCTTAGAAAGAGCCGTCGGCTGCTATTACCCCCACCCCACCCCTCCCCCCCTGAGGGGGGAGGGAGTAAGGTGAGAACCCTCCTTTCTGAAGGGGGAGGGGAGGTTGTTGCGAGAATATCAGGCAAAATGGTCGTTATTCGCATACACATTAGCAGTATCAATAACCGTATTAACAATACCAAGCAGTGTTAGTTCGCCAGCGCTTACGCTGTTGTTGCCATTGCCATCATCGGTGAAATAGTAAATACCACTTTTGCTTGTGCCCACTACAATAAATAGGGCAACATCATCTGCGTTTACAGTAACGGTGCCAATGGCGTCAATCACAGCGGTAAATCCGCTGGTGGTTAAGGCAACATCGGTGACAGCGGTTGAAAATGCAGCGGTATCACTAGTTGATTTATCATAGGCATTAGTGTTGATATTAGGTGCGGTTGCGTTTATAGAGCCGCCACTGGCAAGGGCACTGAAGATATCGCCGGTAAAGGCGATATAATCACCGGTACTATTAAAGTTGGTAATCACGTCATAGTTGCTATTGGCTCCTGCTGCCGCACCCTCTGATGATGTGCTCCATACGATATAGTCAACGTCAGGATTTCCATCTCCTGCCAAGGTAATTGCATCTGCCCCAGCACCGGCCAGGATGGTATCGCCACCGCTTCCTGCTGAAATCGTATCGTCACTCTCTCCGCCTATCAATGTTTGGGCAGCATTGTCTGCGGTTACGGTTAGGGCATTGATAACGCCACTGGCATCTAAGTTGGCGTTAAGGCCGGTAACCGTAAAGTCTGCTGTTCCTGAGAGTATGAGATCAGAAGCAGCAGTTTTGGTTAAAGCAAGGGCGTCAACCGTGATAATATCATCGCTTGCATTACGGGTGATGGTAGTGATGCCGCTTCCCGTGGTGATAGTGAATGTATTGGGGGCATTATTATTTTCATCTTCAATGGTTAATGTGCCAGATAATAGGGTTGCATCCACATCTACGCGCAGGTTTGCGATGGTGAGGTTCGATTGTGAGCTGCCTACAATGCTGACGATTCCTGTTGTTATATTATCTGCATTGACACGGACGGCATCATTTGCAATATCGGCAGTGAGCAAGAGCCCACCCGCTCCAGGTGTGATGTTGATAGCACTATCATCGGTGGTGTTTTCTGCGGTGGTCACGGTGAGTTGGCCTTGTAGTTCATCGGCGGTAACAATGCCCTTATTGGCCGTGAGTATAAAATCAGCACTGCCTTTATACACATTGCCATGCCCTACATTTAAATTACTGGCATCGACTGTGATGGTTGTTGCTGATACGCTATCATTGCCGATAATCGTTGAGCCGCCGCCAGAACTGGAAATAACGGTGAGGTTGCTGTTCACCGTAATGATCTCGCCGTAAATATCAGGGTCAACCTCCACCGAACCAGCCGCCTGGATTGTATCAATGCCATTCAGCTTATCGGTAAAATCAAGCTCCCTGACGGCAGAAACAACACTATCTGCAACCAATACCATCGTATTCGTTGCACCACCACCGGAACCGCCAGTAATGCTGTCAAATAATGCCCATTGGCTATGCGTGGCCGTAATCTGGTTGCCATTTGTATGGAAAGCGATATTTTCAACAGACGTGAAGCTGGCAGCCGATATATTAGCACTGCCGGTTATATCAAAGCGCAAGCTATCCGTGCCATCGCCGCCATTGATGGTTTCAGCGATAGTATGGATATCCGCTAAGGCACCAATAGCAAAGATGTCGTTACCAGCCCCACCACTCAGCGTGTCACTTCCTGCACCGCCACTCAGCGTATCATCATCGGCACCGCCAGTGATAGCATCATTGCCCTGGCCGCCAGCAACACTGATCGTATGGCCACTGGTAACGGTTGAGGCATTAATAGTATCAGCACCGCTTCCTCCGGCAATGGTGAGGCTATTGCCACTATCGCTGCTGGCAATAATAGCATTGGTTAAGGTAAGTGTGTTGCTACCATTAGCCAGAGCAATGATATCAACGCCACTGATGTTGGTAAAAACCGCAGATGATAGGGTGCCAGCATCGCTGAATGAGAGATAATCGGTACCATTACCGCCTATCACGGTATCGTGGCTGCTGAGATTGTTAACAGAAGTGGAAAATGTATCGTTCCCTTCTCCAGCGTTGAAATAACTGTTCTCTCCGCCATTGGTAAAAAAGTCATCACCATATCCGCCCGTGGCACGCACAGTGCCCATGGTAACTGATGCAGTATTAACGTTTAGTTCAAAGCTTCCTATATTGGTTCTGGCTTGCGTGATGCTAACAGTGTCATACTGGGCAGAATCAACAAAAGCACTGGTTAATACTACGCTGTTATCATCAGCATCACTATAGAATCGGATTTCTTCAATCCCCGAGATATGAGAAAGTATGGAACTTGTGAGTTCAATGTCGTTTGCACTGAAAGCCAGTATATCGCTATCACTATCGCTGGAGGCATCCCCCCCCCATACGGTATCAGCAGCACTGAGGGTGCCGCTTGCGAAAACAATAATATCACTGCCTGCGCCGCCAGTAATGCTATCACTTGCGGTATTAGCTCCAGCGGTGATGGAATCATTGCCTGCACCACCGTCTAATGTGTTGGAATAGGCAGCTCCGATAAGCGTATCATTACTATCACCGCCATAGAGCAGGCCACCATAGCCCAAGACTTGTGACCAGTTGACAGTATCAGCACCATCACCTCCATAGATCGTAGAGGCTGCCAGTGCTGTGCCGGAACCGGTGATAGAATCGTCACCGCCATTGCCGTAAACGATATCACTGCCAGCACCAGCAGTAATGCTATCAGCACTATCGGCAGTATCGGTAGAAGCATCACCGCCATAGAGTGTATCGTTACCGTTGCCGCCTTTGAGCGTATCACTGCCGGCATTGCCATAAAGCACCACGCCTTCAGTAGCAGCGTTATAGGAAAGTGTATCATTACCCGCCCCGCCATAGACGGTATCATAGCCCGCATTGCCACTAACCGTATCATTACCACCATTGGCATAGATGCGGTCACTCCCACCGCCACCATCAATACTATCGGCACTATCGCTACTATCATTTACCGAAGAGCCGCCATAGATAACATCGTCACCCGTGCCGGTAGTGATAGTATCGGTATCGGCACCACCGTAGATCAGCCTGGTTGCAAACCCACTGTAGGTAACAGTATCATTGCCCGCTCCGCCATAGACGGTATCCTGTCCGAGTGAGCCAGTTACCGTATCATTGCCACCATTGGCATAGATGAGGTCATTTCCACCGCCGCCGTCAATACTATCGGCACTATCGCTACTATCATTTACCGACGAACCGCCATAGAGGGTGTCATCGCCCGTGCCTGCGGTGATAGTATCAGTACCCGTACCGCCATAGATAAGGGTGGTTGCAATGCTGTTATAGGCGATGGTGTCATTGCCATAACCGCCATAGAGGGTGTCTTGCCCTGCCGAGCCTGTGATGGTATCGTTGCCGCCATTGCCATAAACAACATCGTCTCCCGTACCACCATCTATCTGATCGGCTGTATCAGAACTATCTGTAGTAGAAGATCCGCCATAGATGACATCATGTCCGCTGCCGCCTATAATGGTATCACTGCCCCCCATCCCTATAATGAGGTCATTCAGGGCGCCACCCACAAGCGACTGACCATTGCCATCATTAGCGGTTTCTGTTGTATTGTCGCCTAAAAGCAGCATACTGCCATCAAGAAATACGATATTGCTGGAAGTGATGCTTGCTTGTGACACTCCCTTTAGCAGGGCAGCACCAGATGCGGTAGAAAGTATAATGTCGGAACCAACGGGAAGCACCTTGACATCGGCAGCAGCGATAGTGCTACCGAACTGTAATATGTCCTGCGAAGGGTTGAAATTATAAATTGAACCGGCACTGAAGGTATAACTGGTCATAATGCTCTGCTGATCTAAGAGGTTATTATTATTATGGTATTCTATCGATTTATAAATTTTTTACAAGCAATGGCATAAGGGAAATGCAATTTGAGGTAAGATGTACCTCAGTTCTGGATAAGCGCGGTTTATCCAGAACTGGCATGATACTCTAAAATAATGTCAAAAAGTGTCGTTTTTACTATTATTTTTCAAATGGTTGACATTTTTAAACAAGTGTAGCTTATCCAAAACTGAGGTTAAGATGGGCTTATTCCACATTGTATATAAGAGAGTTAAGGTGTTTGACGGAGATCTATGCCTGAATTTGTATGAAATTATGCAGTGAAAAAAGTATTTATTAATAAATAGTGTATACACTTGTTTATACTTCCGTTAATCTTCCGTCGGTGATAGAGGCCGAGTAACAGTGTTTTTTATAAATGAGTCCAGTTGTTGTGATGAATAACATATTTTCTGTAAAACCTCCTCAGAGAGTGTTTACGCATATTGTTATGATACTTGGTGCTTGTGTAATGATGGTGGCTTGTCTGCTAGCATACGTCCAACAGCGTGATGCGTATGATATCACCATTCGGGATGGAAAAGAAAACAGTGTCAAGCTTACCAATGCGCTTTCCAGCTATCTTAACCTCAGCGTTGCCAGCATTGATCTGCTGTTGCGCCGTGCCAGTGATACGCAGTATTTTAACGATCTGTTTGAATTGCGTTTAAGCGACGATAGGGCTGCGCATCTCAAGATGTGGGTAGAGGAATCTCCCGCTGTAGAAGGAATGTTAATCACCAATGAAAAAGGTGTTATTCAGCGTGCATTTTATAAAGAAGCGGAAAAGCGAACATTGTTGCAAGAGGGCACTACTATCAAAGACCTGCGTTTTTTTATCCTGCATAAAATGAATGAAGGCCAAAATTTGCAGGTGAACCCACTTGATATTATGCTGGGGGAGAGTAGCCGTTATGTAGTGATAAGCCGTAGTTTAGTCCGACAGGATGGTAGTTTTGGCGGCGTTATTGCCGCGCTGATGAATGTGGATTACCTCACTGCTTTCTTGCATTCCATTGAACTAGGCCCAAATACCCGCATGGTGCTGGCACTCGATGACGGGATGATTCTGGCGCAATCGAGTGTTGATAATAAAAATGATGCTGCTATTGCCCGTTTTGTGGCTTCCCTGGCGGGGCGCGAGCGTGGGACGTTATTACGTACCACGGAAGAAGAAGTGGAGAATGATAAATATATCATTACCATGCAACGCCTTGTGCGCTTGCCTGTGACGGTGTCGTTGCTTTCCTCTGAAGAAGATATTCTCAAATCCTGGCATATTAGCCGCAATAATATATTGTTATTTTTAGGGATATTTGCGTTATTTATAGCAGTTATATCCTCGCTTGCTATGATTATCAGCAGGCAGGTGCAGCAGATTCGGCGTTCAGAGAAAATGGCACTGCTCTCTAACCAGAATACGTCGAAGTTTATTACCAAAATGAATTATGAACTGCGGACACCGCTTAATACAATTATCGGCTTCTCGGAAATGATTCATCTGGGATATTTTGGCCCGCTTAATGATAAGCAGAAAGAGCGTGTATATGATATTTATATCTGTGGCACTTATCTGCTGGAATTCGTGCATGACATACTCGATATTATCCGTGAAGAAGAGGGTAGGCTGGTATTATCGGAAGCCAATGTTGCCATTGCACCGATTATAGAAATGGTGTTTCGTACCGTATTGCCCTATGCGAAGAAAGAGGGGGTCAATATTTTATGCGAGGAAGGTATGGATATCCTGCCAGAAGTAAAGGGGGATGAGCGGAAATTACGCCAGTCCTTCCTGAACCTGGTAACCAATATGGTAAAATATACCCCAAGTGGCGGTATGGTGTCGGTGTCGGGGGAAATAGATGCCAAAGGCAATATGGTGATTTATGTTACCAGCCGAGGTATTACACTTTCGCCGGAAGATTTTTCCTTAGCCTTTTCAATGTCGGGGCAGTTGAATTCTTCCGATACGGAAGGGGGTGGGCTTGCCTTGCCGCTCTCTAAAATGTTTATCGAGCGGCATGGCGGCAAAGTTACGTTACATAGTACGGATGGAACGGGGATTGTGGTGCGTGTGATGTTGCCTGCCCAGCGGGTGTTGCGCATGCAGTCACACTAACTTTAAAGGAAGGACAATTCAGCATGGTGCTTACAGGATTGTCACAGGCAAATATTACCACGAGTAATGTAGTGT
>CAZXPG010000005.1:0-56006 GCA_964643145.1 uncultured Rickettsiales bacterium | reverse complement strand
CAATCGTTCCTATATTACAATGCGGCTTATTCCGCTCAAATTTCGCCTTAGACATTAACTTTCTCCACCTGAAGACAATTAAACATTAAACTTTATTACGCTATTTTAGCTTTTATCTCATCGGCCACTTGTTGTGGAACTTGATCATAATGAGAGAAAATCATGGTATATTGTGCACGCCCCTGTGACATAGAACGCAAGGTATTTACATAACCAAACATACTTGCAAGCGGCACTGTCGCATTGATAACTTGGGCATTTCCTCTGGGTTCCATTCCCATAATCTGGCCACGTCGACTATTCAAATCGCCGATAATATCACCCATATAATCATCCGGCGTCACTACTTCGACTTTCATAATTGGTTCAAGTAACCGCGGCTGCGCCTTAGGGATACCTTCCTTAAAGGCAGCTTTAGATGCCACCTCAAACGCCATAACACTGGAGTCTACATCATGATAAGCACCATCAATCAATGTTGCTTTGAAATCAATCAGCGGGAAGCCAGCAATCACACCTGTTTCCTTAATTAACTCCAATCCTTTCTCTACACCAGGAATATATTCCTTGGGCACTGCACCACCCACGATTTTGCTTTCAAATACAAAACCAGATCCCGCCTCCAGGGGTTCAAACACCAATTTGATGCGGGCAAACTGACCTGCACCACCCGTTTGCTTTTTGTGAGTATAATCGACCTCAGCAGCTTTGGTAATGGTTTCACGATACGCCACTTGTGGTGCGCCAATATTCGCTTCCACCTTGAACTCACGACGCATACGGTCAATGATAATTTCAAGATGCAATTCACCCATCCCCTTTAGGACGGTCTGCCCCGTTTCTTCGTCGGTTGACACATGCAGAGATGGATCTTCCGATACCAGACGGGATAATGCCATACCCATTTTTTCCTGATCAGCCGCTGTTTTAGGCTCAACAGCAACTTCAATCACCGGCGCAGGGAACTCCATGCGCTCAAGCACCACCTGATTTTCAGCATCAGAGAGCGTATCGCCTGTAGTTGTATTTTTTAAACCAGCAATAGCAACAATGTCACCCGCACTGGCTTCCTTTACATCTTCACGACTATTTGCATGCATTAAGAGCATACGGCCAACACGTTCACGGTTATCTTTTACCGTATTAATCACGGAAGTTCCGGCAGCTAACACACCAGAATAAATACGAATAAAAGTAAGCGACCCTACAAATGGATCTGTCATTACCTTAAATGCCAAAGCAGCAAATGGCTCTTTGTCAGAACTCTTACGTTCAATTTCCTCTTCCGTACCAGCTTTCACCCCTTTAATTGCAGGCACATCCAGTGGGCTTGGCAAGAAATCAACAACAGCATCCAGAAGTGGTTGCACCCCTTTATTTTTAAAGGCACTACCTGTAACCACCGGCACAAATTTACCAGCACACGTTCCCTTGCGGATACATTGTTTAATTTGCTCTTCGGTCAATTCCTCACCAGATAGATAAGCCTCAAGCAATGCATCATCCATTTCTACAGCCGTTTCTACCAGCTTAGAGCGATACTCATTAGCTTTATCCACCATATCAGCAGGGATAGGCTGATAGCTAAACTCCGCTCCCAGCGACTCATCCTTCCAGATGATCGCCTGCATCCTCACCAGATCCACCACGCCAACAAAGTTCTCTTCTATTCCGATCGGCAGTTGCAATACCAGCGGTGTCGCACCAAGGCGATCAATAATCATACTAACGCAACGGTAGAAATCCGCACCAATACGATCCATTTTATTGACAAAACACATACGTGGAACGCCGTATTTATCTGCCTGCCGCCATACCGTCTCAGACTGTGGCTCAACACCTGCCACACCATCGAACACAGCAACAGCACCATCAAGCACGCGCAATGAACGCTCCACCTCAATAGTGAAATCTACGTGGCCAGGTGTATCAATAATGTTAATACGGTGGTTATTCCAAAAACAGGTCGTAGCAGCAGATGTAATAGTAATCCCCCGCTCCTGCTCCTGTTCCATCCAATCCATAGTGGCAGCACCTTCATGGACCTCACCAATCTTATGGGACTTCCCTGTATAATACAGAATACGCTCTGTGGTGGTTGTCTTGCCCGCATCAATATGAGCACAGATACCAATATTACGATAGCGTTCAAGTGGAGTAGTACGAGCCATATTTATAAACCAAAATATTAAAATTACCAACGATAGTGGGAGAAGGCTTTGTTTGCATCAGCCATCTTATGAGTATCCTCACGCTTCTTGACTGCCCCACCACGGTTATTAAGCGCATCAAGTATCTCTCCAGCCAAACGCTCTTTCATGGTCTTCTCAGAACGCTTCTTGGCAGAGGCGATCAACCAACGGATGGCAAGGGCTATTGAACGTTCTTCCCGCACCTCAACTGGCACCTGGTAGGTCGCTCCCCCAACACGACGGGAACGCACCTCAATAGCGGGACGCACATTCTTAAGCACCTCCCTAAAAATCTCAATTGGGTTGCGCTTAATACGCTGCTCTACAATATCAAGAGCACCATACACTATCGTTTCGGCAACGGACTTTTTACCTTCCTGCATCAAGCAGTTCATAAATTTGGTTAGAATAACATCACCAAATTTGGCATCAGGTAAAACTTTTCTTCTCTCTGCAGCGTGACGGCGTGACATAAAAAACCTTGCACTATTTTATTTACTAATTATCCAAAAAACCCCATTATTTAGGGCGTTTAGCACCATACTTAGAGCGCCCTTGCTTGCGATCCTTCACCCCTTGTGTATCCAGTGCACCACGGATAGTGTGATAACGCACCCCCGGCAAGTCCTTTACACGACCACCACGGATTAATATCACAGAGTGTTCCTGCAAGTTATGCCCTTCACCCGGAATATAGGTAGTTACTTCCATACTATTGGTTAAACGCACACGCGCAACTTTACGAAGAGCCGAGTTTGGCTTCTTAGGAGTTGTCGTGTACACACGGGTACATACACCACGTTTTTGTGGACAGGCTTGAAGAGCTGGCACACTATTGCGCCGCACTTGTTTTTCCCTTGGTTTGCGCACCAGTTGATTCACTGTAGGCATTAAATTTTTCTCCTGTATCTCAGCAGTTCCATCTGTTTTTAGTAAAAGATAACTATGCTCAACCACCCCAGTAATACGCAGACAGCGAAAACAGCAAATCCAGCCTAGACGTATAAAGAGTCGCGCAGTCTAATTAGCTGCTTGGCTCTCGTCAAGTTAAATTTGCATTGATCGGTTATTTATTACATATTCTTTCTATCGGGGGGACATAGAAAAACGCATATATATCTCTCTCCACCCTATTTACACGTTATTCCTTATTTCGTCAATGCAAACATCATGCTGCTTTACCATAAGCATCTCACCGATCAGCTTATATCCGAGGATAACCGATCAAGATCAAGAAAGGTAAAGCGGTCACGTGTGCAACTCCCATACCGCACAGCTCTTGCATAACGCTCTTCGCTCCACCCCAACTGCCAACTATACTGCATTGCTCCTGCCGCCTGCAATATACGAGAAAGACGCGACTGATCAACCATTACTGCTGCGAGACGTTCGGCAATTTGCCCCCAACAGAACTCTATATATTCATTGATGCCGGTTATTTTTCTTCGACTTATGTACTTCGAAGCAATATTTTCTTCACATTCTTTCGCCAGCTCCCTTCCTAAAAAGGCAGCCATTTCCCTGCGAGGGAACATATGTTCTCGCAATACCGGCTTTCTTTCCACCATGCGCTGTTGCAATACTGCCATGGTTAAGGTTGTCACAGCAATCTGCTCACCGTGATAGGCTTGTGTTTCTTCTCCTGACTTACTCGCCATTTCCATCGTGTGGGCAATAATATGCTCTCCCTGGCTAGCAGGATAGCTTCCTCCAGCAAGCACCATCCCAAACCCTGACAGTACCAATGTATAACACAATAGTCGCATTACATCACTGTCACCTTCAACTAATGCCCTACTTTCAGAAAACAACCTGTTCTCATACATCGCAAGCCATTGGTAAGGAATGGCTGTATATGGCGTTTTTAACAATATGTGCGACAATAGCCAATCCGCTTGTGCCGTTGAGCGACAAAGCGAGTCTCCCAGCCCACTGCGTATCAGCCGTTTGGGAGCATTACACATCACATCAAGATCAAAAAATACAGCATAGGGCAAATGACAAGGAACCGTTTGCTTATACCCGTCTATGGTAATTGAAGCATTTGCAGAACAATAGCCATTCATTGATGGGGCAGTGGCAAACACAATATACGGCTTACGCGACTGGAATGAGGCATATTTACATAGGTCATTAATGGTTCCACTTCCTACCGCCACAATAACATCTACACTGACTGCCGCTTCCATAATATAATCGGCATAGTGCTTCGTGGCTTTGACCCCCAGAGGAAAGGTAAGCAGCACCACCTTCCCCAAAGACCGCAACCCCCGCTCCACTTGCCGCCCCATTACCTCATAGGTGATGGCATCGCTGACGAGCAAATACTTACGCCCAAACGGCAGAGCCCTCACCAACTCAGCCGCCAATGCACCAAGCCCCTTCTCAATCTCTACCCTTGCCACGGGCATAGTAATGCGCTCGCCCGTCCCAGGGGCTTCCCAGCCCTCCGTTACAAGTGCACCAATGAGTGGGCAAGACATTATGCCGCTAATAATGGCGCAAGAGCGGCATTATATTTGGTAGCATCAAACTCAATAATTTCATAATTCGCCACCTGCTCTGTATAGAAAGGATCTTCTCGCAATATTGCCTCTAGCTCAGCACGCCCAACACCATGCGCAAGGATGACACCCCCTTTCAAGGGCACCTGACGACCGGAAGCAAGAAACACGTTCTGCGCGTAATAACGGTCAAGAAATTCCAGATGCACCGGACGCAACCGATCTATATCTTCAATAGGTTTGGTATACGACAACACTACAACAAACATAACCTATCCCTCACTTAAACGTTAGCACAATATTTCCTGCGGATAAGGAAATCTAGCGACAACGCCCCCGCCCCGTGGCACAGCATTATCGCAAGAAGCAATGCCCAATAGACATGCTCCATATAGCCGGGGTAAATATACTCAATAACCGCCACCATACCAAGCAGCATCAATGCCGCAAAACGCGTCGCCAGCCCAAACACCAACATCACTGACGCACCAAGCTCCACTGCCGTTCCCATATAAGCTGACAGGAGCGGCGGCAGAAAAGGAAGTTTATACTCCGTAGAAAACAACGCCACTGTACTTGACCAGTCACTGATTTTGGTAAGACCCGATTTCCAGAACACACTCGCTATCACCAGCCTTACCAATAGCTGCACCACAGGCGAGAGATAGGCAAGCAGGCATATTTTTTTCTCAAAACAACGCACCAAGCACGCCTGCATCTTACAACATTTCTTCACTGAATTTTCCTGCATCATACCCCTTAGCACCCCACTGTTAATACGCTTTATGCACACAAACTATACGCCACAAAAACATACTCTGCAACATTTTTTCTTATTATTTCACTTAAATTACAGCCAAACCCTCTTTCTTCTGTAATTTCAAAAGCTTCATATAATGTTTTCCCCTCAGAGATAGCGGCGAGAAACACATACTCCCCCTCATCGAGCTCTATCACCCTGACACGCCCAACCCTATCCCTGGCAACCAATATATACGCACCCCCACTGTTAAGATCAACAGCGATTTCACCCGTATAACCTTCCTGATTTACTTCCCAGATGCGGGCAAGCGGATAAGGTGACACCAACAAGGAACACGAAGGATGGAGAGAAAAACAAAGCCTTATATAAGATTCAGGCGATACATCCATCAACGCAGCCACATCAATCTCACCCGCATCCGCCGCATGATAGGCACCGTGACAGGCCCATTCCAACCGCGCTACGTCCGGCAAGTAGGCAAGGGATGCAACCGGTGGAAATGTTTCCAAGAATACCGCCATATACCCGCCATAATCCTCTAAATTACCACTTTCCGAAGGATAGGCACGGCAATAATGACGTACTATCGCCCTCTCAAAAAACCGCTCCCCCACCAGTTTCAGCAATACAGGATAGGCTACCTTCAATGCCTGTTGAAGATTAATAGTAACCGTATTGCGGTATATCGCCAGACGCTTTTCTAAGGCCGTTCCACATAAATGCGGAACAAGTTGGGCAGTAACAGCTTCATCATATAACGCCTGAGAAAAAAGCGTTTGCAATTCTATGAGTTGCATGGTACAGACATATACTCCTCTATTATTGCACTAGCTTTATCTGCCTCTTCCCGCAACACGCTAAGCGGAGGAATATCAACATCCCACTCTATCAATGTGGGAACCACCCCAAAACGCGCCAATGCCCGCCGATATAATACCCACACCTCTTCGGAGATGCGACCACTATGGGTATCAATCAACAGTGGCTCTCCCCCTATCTCTTCCATACTATGGCCAGCCAAATGCATCTCACCAACCGCATCTTTGGGGATCATATCAATATAAAAATCCGGCACATAGCCATGATTAATGGCACTCACATATATATTATTGACATCAAGCAGTATAGCACAACCGCTCTGCCTTGCCACCTCGGCCATAAATTCCCATTCCGGCATCGTCGAACAGGCAAATTGCACATAGCTGGATGGATTTTCAAGCAGCACTTGACGCTGCAACACATCCTGTAGCTGCACTATATGCGAAACAACCACCGATAGCGATTCTTCCGTGAGTGGCACCGGCAGCAAGTCATTGGCAAACACCCCACCCGCAACACTCCAGGCAAGATGCTCCGACACCAAAAAAGGCTGGAACCTGCGAACCAATGCCGCAAGCTTGCGCAGATGCTCCTTACACAAGGGTTGCGCGGAACCCAGCGACAACCCCACCCCGTGGAAACTAACGGGATAACGATCGCGTATGGATTGCAACAACGCAAGCGATACACCACCTTCGCTGAAGAAATTCTCGCTATGCACTTCCCACCATGGCGCAAGAGACAAGGGAGAATGGCGCACCTGCTGGTAATGCGGGCTACGCAACCCTATTCCCACCGCTGACGTTGCTGAAAAAGAGGAAGCCTCCATCGAACATCCATACTAAAAAGGCCGGAGAATACCTCCAGCCTTCATAGGTTAACCACTATTTTTCTTGCTCTCAGAAGCACCACCGGATAACCGATCACATAATCCGGCGGGCACATAGACCCATTCTTCAGGATGCGCATCCTCAGATGACTGCCCAGCACAGCTATGACTTGCAGCCGCACAGTCATTCATGCCTTTAGCCACTACGCCATAGCATTTTTCCTGTTTGGCTGCAATATTATCCGCCAGCGCAGGAGCAGCGGTTGCACCAACCGCTACGATTCCTACCGCAACCGAAAGAAGAAATTTTCTATCTTTATTCATTGCCAAAGCTCACATTATTACATAGCTTTTTCTTCACCAGGAGCCTGGAGCGAGCCTTTCATATCCACACAGGTGCCTTGAGGAACATTTTTCCATTCCACCGGATCATTATCGACTTTTGCCTGGCCAGCACAGGAATGGGCAGCGGTAGCACAATCATTTGCCCCTGCTTTAGCAACACCATAGCATTTTTCAAATTCTTTTTCTTCTTTACTATCGCTGGCAGAAACCGCTGTTGCAGCCACACCCAGTGCCACTATACCTACACCGGCAGCAAGAACAAATTTTGCGCTTTGTTTCATTTTAATTTCTCATCATTTAAGGTTATAAGAAGGAACAAACTATTTATACAATTTTACTTCTACAGTATTCTCCTTTATATAGTATAGCAACAGCGTTGTATAGCTTATTTAAAGTTCCTCACGCAAAAAAGCAGTTATGTGTTACTATAACCTCAGTTTTGGATAAGCACGGCTTTCCAAAACTGAGGTTACTATACTGAAACCACTTGAAGAGTGGTTTCAGTATAGACCTTATTTTGCGTTCCTGCTTTATGCAGCATTGCTTGCACTCAAGCATAGTCTGCTCACATTGCAACCTAACCAATTCTTGAACTATGAGCAGTATATATTAATTCTTAACGCCATGCGATTACCCTTCCCTTCCCTTCCCCCTAAAGTTCATGCGTTGCTGCGCTTGATGCGCCTGCACCAGCCAACCGGCTTCTGGCTGCTGCTTTGGCCTTGTTTATGGGGCATTGCCCTTGCCTCCCCTGGGGTTCCTGACCCGCTACTACTATTGCTTTTCACCTTAGGCGCGCTGGTGATGCGGTCAGCGGGTTGTGTTATTAATGACCTGGTTGACAGGAATATTGATGGCCATGTAGAGCGCACTAAAACCAGACCCTTAGTCACGGGGGAGGTGTCGGCGCGGGAAGCCATGCAGTTGCTTGGCCTGTTGCTGCTGATCGGCACCGTTATTGTGCTGAATCTCAATAAAACCACTATTTTGCTTGGGCTTGCCGCCATGCTGCCTGTCTGTCTCTATCCATTTATGAAGCGCATCACCCATTGGCCGCAACTGTTTCTAGGGCTGGTATTCAACTGGGGGGCACTGATGGGCTGGACGGCTGTTACCGGACATGTAGGCCTGGCAGCTATTGCCCTTTACATTGCAGGAATTAGCTGGACACTGGGCTATGATACGATCTACGCCCATCAGGATAAACGTGATGATGCCCGCATTGGAGTGAAATCGACTGCACTGGCACTGAAGACGAACACCAAACTATGGTTGGAACGGTTTTATAAAACTACAGCCGCCTGTCTACTGCTCGCCAGTGCGCTCACCAAAATCAGCATGTACTTCTATAGTATATGGATATTGGCGGCTTACCATCTCTATTGGCAAGTGCAGAAAGTTGACCTGGATAATCCGGCAGACTGTATGGCCAAATTCCGCTCGAATGCGCTGTTTGGTGCTATAGTCTTTGTCGCTATCGTCATAGGTAAAACCACATAGAAAAAGAGCATTTTCTCCTTGCTGCAATAGTGCTTTCGGGGGTATATACTGCTCACAGTTCAAGAATTAGTTAGGTTGCAATGTGAGCAGACTATGCTTGAGTGCAAGCAATGCTGCATAAAGCAGGCATTGCGCGGCATTTCCGCGTTTCCTGCAATACATCTTTAGATGCATCTAAAGATAA
Organism: uncultured Rickettsiales bacterium; assembly: GCA_964643145.1. GTDB lineage: Bacteria > Pseudomonadota > Alphaproteobacteria > Rickettsiales > Arcanibacteraceae > CAZXPG01. Next base: position 46,870 of record CAZXPG010000005.1, on the reverse strand, counting down.
CCTCAGTTTTGGATAAGCAAAGCTTATCCAAAACTGAGGTTAAAGATACATAATGCAGGAACGCAAAAATAAGGTCTATACTGAAACCACTCTTCAAGTGGCTTCAGTATAGTACGCTTTTTACAGTATCTCTATTGGCAGGTTGATTATGACAGAATATTTTCCTATTGCTGTTGCCTATGGTGATGGTATTGGCCCCGAAATTACCCATGCGGTGCTGACTATTTTACGTTTTGCCCGCGCCAAAATCAGTGTGGAAGCCATTGAGCTGGGGCAGGAAGTCTACAAACGTGACAACACTACCGGCATCCCCTCCACTGCCTGGGATGCGATTTTCCGCAATAAAATCATCCTGAAAGGCCCGATCACCACCCCACAAGGCGGCGGTTATAAGAGCGTGAATGTGACGCTACGCAGCACGCTAGGGCTCTATGCCAATATCCGCCCCTGTATTGCCTATGCGCCTTTCGTTCCCACCCATCACCCTTTGATGAATATGGTGATTATACGGGAAAATGAAGAAGACCTCTATACTGGCATTGAATATCGCCAGACCCATAACACCTACCAGGGATTAAAACTTATCAGCCGCAGTAATTCCGAGCGTATTATCCGCTATGGTTTTGATTATGCAGTGCAGAATAACCGTAAAAAGGTTAGTTGTTTCAGCAAAGATAATATCTTGAAAATGACGGATGGAATTTTCCACAAGATTTTCAATATGATAGCGGTGGAATACCCACAGATTGCGCATAATCATACTATTGTCGATATTGGTGCAGCACATATTGCCAGCAAGCCAGAACAGTTTGATGTAGTGGTAACTTCCAATCTTTATGGCGATATTATTTCCGATATTGCCGCTGAAATTTCCGGCTCTGTCAGCCTGGCGGGTAGTGCCAATATTGGCGATGAATACGCCATGTTTGAAGCCATTCACGGCTCTGCCCCCGATATCGCCGGACAGGACATCGCCAACCCTTCCGGCATGCTGCACGCTGCCATTATGATGCTGGTGCATATTGGTCAACCAGAAGTAGCTACCACTATCCATAATGCCTGGCTGGCTACCATTGAAGATGGCATTCACACCGCCGATATTTATAACGCGGAAACCAGCCGGGAGAAAGTGGGCACGCAAGGCTTTGCTGAAGCGGTCATTAACAGGTTGGGGGAGAAGCCGCGAACACTGAAGGCCGTATCCTATCAGGGGAAGGCTGCTTCCCTTACACCCACAGTGAAACGTGCCCAGGCTACCAATGACACACCCAAACAGCTAGTGGGGGTAGATGTGTTTATCGACTGGAATGAAGGCAATGTTGCCGCCCTTGCTGAACGCATTAACACACTGACGGAAGGCGAACTGCGCCTACAGATGATTAACTTCCGCGGCTTGAAAGTGTGGCCTGGGTTTTGCCCGCCACACGCAGAAGGCGACCACTGGCGGCTGCGTTTTGTGCCAAATACTAAAGAAAAAACCACCACCCATCAGGAAATTCTTTTCCTGTTTTCCACCTTGAACGCGGCAGGTTTTGATGTGATCCAGACACAGAATCTCTATATTTTTGGTGAGGAATTAGGGTTTTCACTGGGACAGGGGGAGTGAAACATGGAGCAGCACCGTTTTCTTTTTACCGACACAACCAGAAAGCGAAATATTCCTGTTGCCGTCCACCTTCCGGATACGCCTTCTCCTACAACACCCCTGGTAATTTTTAATCCTGGCTATCAAGACCAGGATGATTTACTGGAAGAAGGCCGCCCACCTGGTTATCTGAACTACCGCTATCTTGCCACATTTTTTACTGCACGTAATCACGCTTTTATCTCTATCCAACACGATATTATTGGCGATAGTGATGGCCTAGAAACCATTGACCCCCATGCTTGCCAGCATGATGCACGCCAACATCTTTATAGGCGCGGCATCGCCAATATCCAGTTTGCTATCACTGCACTGAAACCACAATTTCCTACCATAGCATGGGAACGCTTCATCATTGCCGGGCATTCTAATGGCGGCGATATTGCCAAATATTTCGCTAACCACCATCCAGAACGTGTGAACGCCGTTATTGCTCTCGATGCGCGGCGCTGCCGGATTGACCCCACGAAAGAACTACGCCTTCTCATGTTTGAAGCCAACGATACCACAACCGATAATGGAGTACTACCAGATGCAGGGACAGAAGCACATCCGCTACGCAACAACCTTGAATGGGTTGTGGTAAAGCCCAAAAATGCGTTGCATGTTAGCTATAATGACGCTTATATTACAGAAGACATCCGGCATTGGGTGTGCAGTACCATCGACTGGTTTTTGAGATAATTTATAAACAGGAAATATCATGCAGCAGAAAATTAAAGTCACCACCCCGCTTGTTGAACTTGATGGCGATGAAATGACACGTATCATCTGGCAGTGGATAAAAGACAAGCTGATTCTGCCTTATCTCGACATTGAACTGAAATATTTTGATCTGGGCATTGAAAACCGCGATAACACGGAAGACAAGGTTACTGTTGATGCCGCTGAGGCGATTAAACGCTATGGCGTTGGGGTGAAATGTGCCACGATTACTCCTGATGAAGCACGCGTGGAAGAGTTTCACTTGAAGAAAATGTGGAAATCACCTAACGGCACCATTCGTAATATTTTGGACGGCACTGTATTCCGTGAACCAATCATTTGCCAGAATGTTCCACGCTTAGTGCCAGGCTGGACACAGCCAATTGTTATTGGCCGCCACGCTTTTGGCGACCAGTATAAAGCCACGGATGTGGTGGTGCCAGGTGCTGGCAATCTTTCCATGGTATTCACGCCCAACGATGGCAGTGCCCCTATTCATTATAACGTATTCGACTTTCCTGGTAGTGGTGTTGCACTTGGTATGTATAACCTTGATGAATCCATCCGTGGTTTTGCCCGCGCCTGTATGCGCTATGGGCTGGCACGTACATGGCCAGTCTATCTCTCCACGAAAAACACCATCCTGAAAGCCTATGATGGCCGTTTCAAGGATATTTTCCAAGAGGTATTTGATAGCGAATTTGCCGATGATTTTAAGGCTGCTGGCATTAGCTATGAGCATCGTTTGATTGATGATATGGTGGCGTTTGCACTGAAAAACGCCGGTGGTTTTGTCTGGGCCTGCAAGAACTATGATGGCGATGTGCAATCTGATACCGTCGCACAAGGCTTTGGTTCGCTAGGGCTGATGACATCTGTGTTGCTTTCACCCGATGGCAACACGGTAGAAACTGAAGCCGCCCACGGCACTATCACCCGCCATTACCGCGAACACCAGAAGGGTAACCCCACTTCCAGTAACCCGATCGCCTCTATTTTCGCCTGGACGAAGGCACTCAGCTATCGCGCAGATTTTGATGGAAATGGCGCACTTAAGCGTTTTGCCGACATGCTAGAAGAGGTGTGTATCGAAACCGTGGAAGCCGGTTTCATGACCAAAGACCTGGCATTGCTTATCAGCAAAGACCATCCGTGGCTCACCACCGAGGCCTTCTTTGCTAAGCTGGAAGAGCATATGCAGGCACGCTTTGCGGCACTTGTTGCTTCTTAACTTAACCTCAGTTTTGGATAAGCTTTGCTTATCCAAAACTGAGGTTACAATACAATCCCTTGCTCTTCGATATAGTGCCTGATTTTCAACAAATCAAACCAGGCCTGTTTTTTCTGGGAAGGTTGACGTAGCAGATAGGATGGGTGAAAGAGGATCGCCACAGGAATAGGGCTCTCCAGATAACGGTTGCTATATTCATGCATCCGGCTGCGCAGCTTGGTCACAGCTTCTTTGGTCTGCAACATGTCAACCGCCGCTGTTGCCCCTGCTAGTATCAACAGTTTCGGGCGGATAAGGGCAATATGCCGCTCAACAAAAGGCAAGCAGATTGCCAACTCCTCTGGCGTAGGCGGACGGTTCCCCGGCGGACGCCAGAACAGGCAATTGCTGATATAGAGATTTTTCTCCCGGCTTAGGCCGATATGCGACAGCATCACGTCAAGCAATTTGCCGCTATCGCCACAGAAAGGGATACCCTGCGCATCCTCATTAGCACCCGGCGCTTCACCCATCAGCATTATTTCTGCATTGCTGCTACCATCGGAAAATACCGTATTGGTGGCAGTACGTTTAAGGGCACAACCATCGAATGCTTTCACCGCTGCGCCCAACTCGCTGAGCGTCATACAGCTATCAGCAAGTGCACGCGCTTTATCCACAATGGCCTGAAAGGGTGCAAGCGGGTTAGTTATAGTAGGGGGGGGCATAATAGTCGTTACCGGCAATGAAGGATTAACATTCTTACGTTCAGGCAACAGATGGTCTATCGGATGATCACCTATAGCTTCATCGACTCCCATCGCCTCATACCATTGCAGCCATTCTATCAACACACCAGCCTCTACTCCGTTTTATCAGGGTGTGTTTTAGCATCCTGAATGATACGGTCAAGCCGCTCGTTAATAAAATACTGCATGAAATTATATTCATCATTGGAAATATCTTTCTTACTTGCAAGTATGTGCTTGATAATCAACAAAGCCTCTTCCTTATCACCAAGTTCGGCATGGATAAAGGCAGGCATCTGGCGTGCCCATAATGGCACATCACTACCGGGCGTACTGGCCAGTTTGTTAGCAAGTTTAAGTGCCAGCTTCTTATCCTTCAAATAGTGATTGGCAATATATACAGCCTGAGCCATCCACCACCATTTAGTTTCCAGATGACGGCTGGCATGCGCCTCCAAATATGCCACAATATAGCGCAAATCTTCTTTATGCTGCGTCTGGCCATAATAATAGCTGGCAATGGCAGGCACAAAATTTGAGCGACTGTCTAAACTATCAAGCAGGTAGAACCAACGGGAAAGACGCTCATAGTCATAATCTTTCAGTGCCGTTACACTGCCAAACATATCACCCGCATTCTGAATATCCATCGCTAGCAGGCGGAAATAAAACTGCTCATCGCCAAGCGATAGGGCTTGTACCGTGGTTTCACTAGAAACTGGCGGCACAATCGCCATATCGGGCTTGATACCATGCGTAACATACCACACCCCAGCTTGCAACAGGGCAAAGAGCAGAAAAACTATATCTGAAAGAAATAATCGTTGCATTTAGAACTGTTTACGCCTGAAATCCCACATCGCCATACCAAGCAGGAGCGGAATATACACTAAAGACTGCACTCCAAAAACCCAACTATCCTGCACATCCCCTATCCCATAAAGCAGCCAGGCGGTTTTGCCATATAAATCAAGGCGTGGCAGCGTGATGGCAATGGCCTTTATCAGCCAACCCATTATAATAGATCCTTCCGTACCTGCCTCTGTCGGTAGGGCAATCGGCTTAGCTACCAGCAGCATGAAAAACCCCATCATGCGGGAAAGCAGGTAAAACCCACCAGAAGCAAGCACTGATACCACAGCACTCTGCACAATCAACGAGGCAACCAGGGCAAAAGCACTGATCAACATACCTTCCAGCACCAGGCTTCCCCCCCAATATAGCAATCCTATCATATCAGGATGGGTGAACATCCATATTATTAGAATAACCGGCAAAGCCAGCAGCACTGTCAGCACCGCAAACCCTGCCCAGTAGGACAATACAAATACTGGACGTGAGATCGGGCGAGAAAGGATAAGTTCAATTTCCTTGTTTTCAAAGGAACGCCGAACATGGAAACAGATAAACAATACCAATCCTACAATCACCGTCATACGCGCAGCTCCAGCTGCATAAGCAAGTGTCATCTGGTTTTGTTCGGTAAGTGCCGTACTCCCCAGAAAAAAGGCAATTGCCACGGCACAAAATACGGCAATAAACAACCCAATAAACAAACGGTCGCGTAACGCAGTAAGCAGGGTATAGCGGATAATAGGAATCATAGGCTTCCACCTGTCTCAAGGGGGATAAGCATCCCCCCGTTATCTAACCTCAGTTTTGGATAAGCGTGGCTTATCTAAAACTAGCATATTACTCTAAAATAGTTGACAGTTCTTTTGTAAGCACAGCTTATAAAAGAACTGAGGTTATCTAGAATGTTAGCGGCTTAGGTTCGCGCACAAAAGTGCGGTAGAACTCTTTATCCTCGTTGGCAACAGCACCGCTAGAGGGCACCAGCGTCGCTTTAATAAAAATCAACGTCTGCACAACATCGCTGGTTTTCCCCACTGATTTGAATAAGTTACCTACCCAAGGCACCGTACTAACGAAAGGAACGCCCGTATCATTATTTTCGGCCCGCTCTTCCATTAAGCCACCAATCACCATAATCTGGCCGCTTTTCACTTTGAGTACGGAATCCATTTCCCGCACTTCCACAACCGGTACAGTGTTTGAAAGGGTGGCTACCGCGCTATCGCTAGATGTTGCCACCAGATAGGCTACCGCAGGATCCACCACATGCCCCGTTACACGTGAAAGCGTAGGACGGATATTCATGGTAATCTCATCGGTATCCATATTGATGGATGGCTGCAATGTCAGAATAATACCAATTGGTACAGTATTAAGTGTACTGTTTACTGTTGTCTTCGCAGGCTGGGTAACCGTGCCACCCGTTACTTGCGCATCGGTCTGTTCGATATCAAGGCTAAAATAGACTTCATTTTGCGTGAATGACAGCAAAGCCTGCTGATTGTTCATCGCATGGAGACGCGGGCTGGAAAGCGTACGGGTAGTACCAAATATCTGCGTCATATTGACCATTGCTTCCAGGTTGGTAGGATCAGCAAGGCCGGTGGCACTTTTATCCAGCACCCCAAATTGCATTTTATCAGCAAGACCCGAAATATTCTGGGTAAAATCCCCTTTCAAGCCAATACCTAAGTTGCGATCAACGACATTCCAGTTAATACCGGTATGGTATTCATCATTTAAGGTGACCTCCACAATTTTGGCTTCAATCAGCACCTGCGCCGAGGTAGAGGCTTTGACATAATTCAAATAGCGTTTAATATCGTCATGCTGGTGCTGGGTTGCAAACACATTAATGATACCGGCCTGTTTATTGATTGCAACCGAGGAACTTCCCGTACCACCTGCTTTGCTATCGCCCTTATCACTGCCTGCTCCCTCGGTAGAGCCCCCCGCCATCGCTGAACCTGTTCCAGAGGATGATGCAGCCGTGTCTTTATCGCTTTCTTTGCCAGATGACACGCTAGACGCTGTCAATGTAGGGCGCTCCTGGCCAAGGATCTTACCAATATTTTCTTCGATTGATCCCCATAAATCACCGCTATATTCTGAGCTGATAGTGTTGCTAGACCCAGAACCCAAGCTACTGCTGCTGCTGCTTGATTCACCGCCACCACCGCTGCCACCCACTACGGTTGACACAGCAATATCGCCTTTATTAGACCGAATAAGATTAGGAAAATCAACAGGATAGGAAACTAAATATGGCGTATCTTTTTCTACCTTCATTACCCCATTTTCCAGGCTATAACGCAGGTTTGCCAGCTTGGCAACCCGTTCAATCACTTCACTAAAGGGTTTGTTTTTTACTTTGAGGATAACCCCACCAGAAATATTGGGATCAAGCTCCATATCCACATCGCTGAGACGGCCCAACTCAAGCAATACATCTTTGAGTGGCACATCTTCGGTAACAGAAAGGGTCACCAACTTGTCATTCACCAGTGCAGGACGACGCGGCGCAACCAATATAGGTGCCACATCCGGGATAGAGGGTTCTTTCAGCTTGGCGGTAACTTCAGGTTTTGTATCCGGCAGCAGGTGTTTTTTATAGTCTTCCCGCGACATTTTCAATGTCTGATCAATGACGTCCACCGGTTTATCTGCATCTTTTGCACAGGAAAACAACAGGCTGGCGGCAAAACACAACACAACACCACGCAACAGATAAGTCCCCAAAGCCATAACAACACCACACTACAAGTTATAATTACGAGTTCTATCAAGATAGCGCGTTTTGGCTTGCGGTAAAGGTAAATCTTTATATTCTCTTTATATTTTTTGCAGGTGAGGAATTAAAGACACATTTCCTTAACGATTTATTAAGAACGTAAAGGGCAACAGAAAGGATTCCTGCCAGGAAGGAAACACTAATAACAACCACAAGGCCATTACCAATGCAGGAGCAAACGGGAACATAACACCACGCCCCATAAGCCGCCATACCATCCCTGTGGCAATACCGGCAACTCCGGCAAGAAAGAAGAAGACCGGCAAGGGTGCAATACCAAGATACAACCCCACCACCACCAGGAATTTCACATCTCCCCAGCCAAGTGCTTCCCGTTTTTTCCATACACGCCCGAGCGAACGGAGCGCAACACCGGTGAGCCCGCCAACGACTGCACCCAATAATAGAGGCCAAATAGCCACATCCCGCACCCACGCATAGGGAAAAGCCAACACAAGCAAAAGAAGCTGGGCCTTATCGGGAATAATGTAATGCTCAAGATCGGTAATGATAATCAGCAACAGGAAGGCAGCCACCAATGCCAGAAGAAGCGCCTGTAACGATAGGCCAAACTGGCTGTAAACCTGCAAGAACAACAGTGCAAGCGTGGCCTCTATCAACGGATAGCGTATACTTATTTTAGCACAACAATACCGGCACGCCCCCTTATTGATCAACCATGAACATAGCGGAATAAGATCAAAAAAACCCAGCCTGTGAGCACAACGGGGGCAATGCGAAGCCTTAAAGACCACATCTTCTCCGCGCGGCAACCGATAGCTGAGCATCGTGATAAAACTTCCCCATACGAGCCCAAGCAGCACGGCAACAACACCGCCAACTACCGGAGGGATATCAGCCAAAAAAGAGAAAAACGCTGTATCCACAGAACTATACTGCAACCTGTCCTTGTTGCTGCACGAGTTGCTGGAGTTTTTCCATCGCCCTGGCTTCAATCTGCCGCACCCGCTCGCGGGAGATATTGTAGAGTTGGCTTAAAGACTCAAGCGTAGCTGGCTCTTCTTTCAAACGTCGCTCAGAAAGGATATGGCGTTCACGCGTGCTGAGACTATCCATCGCCTTGGTAAGCAGACGCTTTTTCTGCACCCGCTCTTCATTCTCGGCCATCACCACTTCCTGGTTAGGCCGCGATTCCGGCAATATGTCAATTAACTCACCTTCCCCCTCTTCACCAATCGGGGCATTGAGTGAATAATCACCCCCATGCATACGCTCTTGCATCTCTACCACATCCTGCGTGGAAACATTCAACTCTTCGGCAATCGTATCAATATCAGCAGGAGAAAGGCTTCTATCCTCAACACCAGCAATACGCTTTTTAATGCGACGCAAGTTAAAGAACAGTTTCTTCTGTGCCGCTGTAGTGCCAATTTTCACCAACGACCAGGAACGCAGCACATATTCTTGTATTGATGCCTTAATCCACCATAACGCATAGGTAGAAAGCCTAAACCCGAGTTCCGGGTTAAAACGCTTTACCGCCTGCATCAGGCCGATATTCCCTTCAGAAATCAACTCAAGCAGTGGCAGGCCATAACCACGGAAGCCAACGGCTACTTTCGCTACCAGGCGCAAATGGCTGGTGACCAGCTTATGTGCCGAATCAACATCCTGATAATCCGCCCACCGTTTAGCCAGCATATATTCTTCATCCGCTTCCAGGCAGGGGAAACGTTTAATTTCCTGCAAATACTGAGAAAGCGTAGCATCTTGGCTGCCGGATACCGGCAATGTATAAGAAAGAGTGCTCATAACGTAATTACTACCTCACATCTCACCGCTTTTTTGTTGATTTTGTTGATTATAGCGCATGCGGCACCAGCACGATCACCACCCTAGCGTTTTTTATCACCCATAATATACCACTATAGGAAATAGTACGCCAGCATTATTCACACTAAAATTACCTTTTTTCATCTTTTCTTAATATTCTCTGATAAGATAACCTCAGTTTTGGATAAGCTTTGCTTATCCAAAACTGAGGTTAAGATAATAATGCTGCCTGCCTTTTTCAAGCGATAGGCCTTAAAAAAAACCTCCATTCCTAGAAGGTGTCAACGGCTGAACTCCACCATAATCGGCACATGGTCGGAAGGTTGCTGCCAATCACGCGCTTCTTTTAAAATAACTGCCTGTGCCAATAGGGGTTTTAACATGGGAGTTACCCAGATATGATCCAGACGACGGCCACGATTAGATGTTTTCCAGTCGCGGTTACGGTAACTCCACCAGCTATACAGCTTCTCACTGGCTGGCACAAAATGGCGATGCACATCCACCCAGCCAAGCCCGCGCTGTAAACGCAGCAGTTTTTCTACCTCCACCGGCGTATGGCTAACAATCTTCAACAATTGCTTATGCGACCAAACATCATGCTCCAGTGGGGCAATGTTCAAGTCTCCCACTAGGATTAGCTTATCCTCTGCCGTATGATGCACCTGGAACCAGTCATGCATAGCATCAACAAAATCAAGCTTAAAGGCAAATTTCGGGTTAATGGTTACATCCGGCGCATCGCCACCTGCTGGAACATAAAAATTATGCAACACTGTACCGCAAGGAAGCCTGGCGGCAATATGGCGGCAATCCGGCATCCCCGCCAGTTTAAGCACCTCCACAGGCACAAGCGGCAAGCGGGAAAGAATTGCCACCCCATTATAGGATTTCTCACCAGTAAAATAGTGGTGCGGATATCCCATTGCCTCCAGTGCTTCGGCCGGAAAATCCTTATCCTGCACTTTGGTTTCCTGCAAGCAGATAATATCAGGAGCTACAGTGTCCACCAGTTGCTGCACAAGTGGCAGGCGCAGGCGCAGTGAGTTAATATTCCACGATACGATACGCATAGGCTACGCTCCTCTTAACCATTCAATCCGCACTGTTCCCTTTCCCTCTTCTGCCAGCAACTTGTGCAATTCCGGTAGCCATAATGCCGCCTCCTCATCCAGTTTCCAGGGAGCGTTAATAATGGCTATACCACTGCCATTTAGCCGTGATGGGTCATTATCCGGTTGTAACAGCAGCTCCAACACCAGAATTTTGGCAGCTTTTGTCGCAAGCAGGCTCTTATGGAAATAGTCCACCGGCAACCGGTCTTTGATCGGGTACCAGATTGCATAGACACCATGATGAAAGCGCTCACATGCCAGGGCGAGTGCTTTGGCAATACGGGCATATTCCCCTTCTTTTTCAAAAGGAGGATCAATTAATACCAAACCGCGTTTTTCTTTCGGCGGCAGGAATGCTTTCATACTGTGGTAGGCATCACTATGATGCACTGCCACTTGCTGCGCGCGGCGAAAGTAATCTTTAAGCGTTACCACGTCCTCCGGGTGCAGTTCCGCCAGCACCAACCTGTCTTCTGGGCGCAGCAGGTGGCTCGCAATACAGGGTGAGCCAGGATAATAACGCAACGCTTCCATGTTAAAACTGGCAATCACGTGGCGGTAGCGTTGCAACAACGGGGAAAGATCAGGCGCGTGATAGAGACGCCCTATGCCCTCCTTATACTCACCGGTTTTGCTAGCTGCTTCCGAATAAAGATCATAGAGCCCAATCCCGGCATGGGTATCAAGCACACAGAAAGGCGTATTTTTTTGCTGAAGTTTTTCCAAGAGCGCCATAAGCAGCACATGCTTAAACACATCAGCAAAATTGCCAGCATGGTAAAGGTGGCGGTAGTTCATGGATGGTGTTTATGCGCCTCTACATATGCCCTAAGAACAGCATTAATACTAGATTGGTATCCTGCCCCTTGCGCTTTAAACCACTCCAATATTTCCTCATCCAGGCGCAATGACACCATTTTTTTATGCGCAGGCCGAAAAAGTTTGGCATATTTCCAGAAATCTTCATTGAGTTCAGGACTGTCGGTATAGTCAATGGCTGAATCTGCCATTTTTTCCAGCTCCTTTGCAGTTTTTTCCCCCGGGCGCAACACATTCTTACGCTGTAATGCTTCGTCAAGCGTCATAGTCACCTCTGATGGTGTATCACCTTTGGATATAGCCATAATATTTCTCCCTCTCTTTACGATTGGCAGGACGCGCTGAGATGATACGGATAACACCTTGGCGATCGGTATGCACAACCACAATAATAACGCAATCGTCCATCATACCTATAGTAACCTCACGCGACTCCCCATAATCATAGCGTATGTCTGGCGCGGAAATTATCGTTCCAGCAAAAATGGTAATAGCACGTTCAAAACTAATACCGTGTTTGTTAATGTTTGCCTGGTTTTTAGGCTCATCCCATTCAAATTTCATTGATAATATAATAATTTATGTATTTACAAATGTCAATATGGCGATGGTTCTGCAAGCGGTTTTGGCTATTTTGAAGCATCCGCCACCCCCAGCACCACCTGCGCCGCCCTTACACTCGGGGGGCAGCTTTGCCCCAGACCAAGCTGTAGCAGCGCATGATGAATGCCCTGTTGCTGGGCATGGCGTTTCTCTTCTGATTGAAGCAACGCACATAGTGCGGCTTCCAGCTTTGCAGGCGTGCAATTTTCCTGCAAATATTCTGGGATCACTTCCCGCTTCTCAATCAGGTTCACCAGACTGACATAGGGAATCTGTAGCAGCCGTTTAGCCAGCCAGGCAGAAAACGGCTTCACTTTATAGGCCACCACCATTGGTACATTGGCCAGCCCCAGTTCCAACGTGTTCGTACCAGACTTGGCCAGGGCCACCGTGCTTGCCGCATAGGCATCCTGCTTATCTTCCGGAGTCGTGGTCACTATCACAGGAAAGGGTAGTGCTGCAACCAGCGGGGTTAGCGTCTCAACCAGTGCTGGAATAGTGGGGATCACCACGCCCAACTCCGGCTGCCGTGTTTTTAGGCGGGTCAGCGTTTCGGCAAACACCGGCCACAGGCGCGTCAGTTCGCTTCTCCTGCTGCCCGGCATCACACATAATAGTGGCGCATCCGGCGCAAGCAGATGGGTCTGCCGGAGACGTTCCGCATCGCCCTGGTGCTTGCTATCCTCAATAATCGAATGGCCAATAAAGCTGCATGGCAGGCCTTCTTTTTCAAAATAGGGCGGTTCAAACGGTAACAGTGCCAGCAGGTGGCTGTAGAGTTTGGCAATTTTAGCGGCACGCTTCGGGCGGTATGCCCAAACTGAAGGCGCCACATAATGGATGCAGGGAATACCACTCCCCTGTAATTTCTTCACCACCCGGAAGGAAAATTCGGGCGCATCAATCGTCACCACCACATCGGGCCGCTGCTGCTTGATCGCTTCAGCGGTTTCACGAATACGACCAAGCAAATGCGGAATATGGGGAATAATCTCGGCAAAGCCCATAATGGAAAGTTCACGCATAGGGAACAAGCTCTTGAGGCCCTGCTCCTGCATCCGCTCTCCACCAACACCGCTGAACGTCAGGGGGTGAGCAGATTCATGCTTCAACGCCGCCATCAGTTTACCGCCTAAATTATCCCCAGAAGCTTCACCTGCTATCAGAAATATATGCATCTACACTCCAACCAGGAACAATCCTAAGCTGTTGGCTTTTTCTACCACTTTCTCCCGATCAATCACCAGCGCACCGCCCGCCTGCACCGCAATACCACGCAAACCCGCTGCATAGGCATTTTCAATGGTGGTGACGCCAATGGCAGGCAGATCAATACGTGCATCCTGAGTGGGTTTTTTCATTTTCACCAGCACACCGCCCTTCCCTTCACGCTGCAAGAAAGCACAGCGTTTCATCAGCGCGTCGGTTCCTTCAATCGCCTCGACGCCGAGCACCACCCCCTGCTGCACAATAACGGCCTGACCAATATCAAGATTACCGATTATAGTGGCAACACGCGCACCAATGTCAATATCACCTTTAGCCACAGCATCGGGCGTTAATTCCCCCATCGGCCCGGCTGTCGCCAACAACCCTTCCAGAATTTGCTCCGCACCTATTACCGTGAAACCAAGCTCTTCCAAATAAGATACAATGGTAGAGAAAATGGCATTATCTCCATAGACTTTGGCTTTACGAATACGGGCAAGCAGGCGAATACCACCAAAATCAAGCTTGAGTTCAGAAAGGTTAGGGCGCCCCACCCGGCCGGCCAGGACCACCTCCTGCACCTTCTCACTGCGGAGTTTAGCAACTACTTTGCCGATATTGCCCAGATGCAACCGCACATGCGGCACATGCGCAATGGAAGGGGCATTGGTTTCGCCCTCAAACGCCACCACAAACATCTCACGACCAGCATTAGCCGTGGTAGCAATAATACGTTCAGGTAAATCACCACTGCCTGCAATAATACCAAGTTTCGGGGCAGGGAACGAGGCTGTCATAATCTTACGAAGCGTCCTGGGTCTTAGGTTTACAGATCGCACGGGAAGTATGAGATTGCAAGAAACCAACCACCTCCATTACATGCGGCATATCGTTGAAATGTTCCGCCACCTGCGCAATCCGTTCGGCAAATGAATAGTCATTATCACTAGCGAAAATCTCACGATAGGCATGGCGCAACGCATGGATGGCTGCTTTATCAACGCCGCCTCGCTTCAGGCCAATCATGTTGAGGCCGGAAAGTGAAGCACGTTCTCCCATCGTTATCCCATAAGGGATAACATCTGCCTCAACGCCTGACATACCACCAATCATTGCATGATGGCCAATACGGACAAACTGATGCACACCTGACAGGCCACCGATAATCGCATAATCCCCCACTTCGACATGACCAGCAAGGGTGGCATTATTCGCCAAAATCACATGATCACCCACCTTACAATCATGGGCAACATGGGTTGAGGCCATAAACAGGCAGCGGTCTCCCACACGGGTAATCATGCCACCACCTTCCGTACCAGGATTCATGGTGGTATATTCACGGATGACATTATGGCTGCCAATACGCAGCTCGGACGCCTCGCCCCGATATTTTTTATCCTGCGGTGCATGGCCAAGCGCAGCAAAGGGAAAAATTTCGGTATGTTCACCAATCGTGGTACACCCATCAATACTGATATGGGATTTAAGGATCACCCCATCACCTAAAGACACGTGCGCCCCTACCGTACAAAAAGGGCCAATTTGCACATTTTCACCAAGTTTGGCTCCTGGTTCCACAAGTGCGGTAGGGTGTATAGTTGTTGCCATTCTTTATTCTTTATTATTTATCCATTATCATAGCCGTAAATGTCGCTTCCGCTACCCGTACACCATCCACTTTTGCTTCAGAGGTAAACCGCCAGACATTGCCACGGTTACGTTCCTTTGTCACATGGATATACATCGTATCCCCTGGTGTAACCGGCTTGCGGAAACGGGCATTCTCTACTGACATGAAATAAACGAGTTTCCCTTCCGTATCTTCTCCAAGCGTCTTTACTACCAACACTGCTGAGGTCTGCGCCATGGCTTCAATAATCAGCACACCTGGCATAATGGGCTTACTGGGGAAATGCCCCATGAAATGCGGCTCATTAAAGGTCACATTTTTAATGCCGGTAGCCGAACTATCCGGCACCACATCCACCACCCGGTCAATCAGTAGGAACGGGTAGCGATGGGGGATCATTTTCATAATTGACGTAATATCAATCATCTCTGTCGTAGTTAAGCTATTCATAATAGTGACTATAATATTATTTTTTTGTTTTTGCCAGATGTTTAAGCATCACCGTCTGGCGGTGCCACTCCCGTATAGGTATAGCGGGGCTTCCTCCCAGTTTTGCGTTCGGGGCAACATCCTGGGCGATGCCACTTTGAGCGGCAATCTGCGCGCCCGAACCCACCGTCAAATGCCCAGCAATCCCAACTTGCCCACCAGCCACCACATAATCGCCAAGCACGGTGCTACCCGCAATCCCCACCTGCGATACGATGATACAGCCTTTACCAAGCACCACATTATGGCCAATCTGCACCAGATTATCAATCTTGGTGCCATCACCAATCACTGTATCTGGCCCAGCACCTCGGTCAATACAGCTATTGGCACCAATCTCGACATGGTCGCCAATAATCACCCGGCCAAGCTGCGGCACTTTCACATGTACGCCCTTATCAAAGGCAAAGCCGAATCCATCCTGTCCGATACGCACACCCGGATGGATCAAAGCGTGGTGACCAATGATAGTATGGCTGAGCGTTACATTGCTTTTAATGTAACAATCATTTCCGATAATGACGCTCTTGTCAATCACCGTATGGGCACCAACGATAGAACCTGCGCCAATCTGAACACCGGCACCAATCACCACATAATCAGCGATAGTACAATTCTCGCCAATAATAGCTGTTTCATCGATACGGGCAGTAGGGGCAATAGCGGTGGCAGAAGACGATTCCGGTGGAAAAAAAACACTACTGATACGGGCAAACGCCGCATAGGGGTTAGGGGTAACAAGCAGCACCATCCCTGCCGGCGCCTGTTCCACGTAAGCGGGCTCGACTACACACACCCCTGCCTTGCTGGTGTTGAAATCTGCCACATATTTCTTATTGCTCAAAAAACTGATATGGCATTCTTCCGCCTGATCAAGCGGGGCGGGGCCCTCCACTATCTGGCCAGGGTCAGCACCGGCCACCAGTGTTGCTCCACTAAGCGCAGCAAGTTCCCCCACCGTAAAAGGCCCAGATGATGTAAAAAAACGACTATCTACCATTGACTATTTTGCCTTCTTAGGGGTTTCTTTATCGGTTTTCTCGGTGGCAGGAAGGGGAATTTTAGGCAACTGCACATTCAGCCGCTTCAGCACCTCATCGGAAATATCCAGTTCTTTTTTGGCAAAGAGGATTTGTGATGTAGGAATCGCAATCACAAAGCCACGCTCCTCTGAAAGTTTCGAGATAATCGCATAGACGGATTTCTGAATTTCAGACAAAGCATTAGTATAAATACGGTCAAGTTCAGAACGGCGACGCTGCACATCACGCTGCACATCCGCTACTTGTGCTTTAAATGTCTTTACCTTTTCCTCAAAGGCTTCCGGAGAAAGCACAGCACGCTGTTTACTCAGTTCCTGCTTCTGTTTTTCCAGGCTCTCTTCCTGCTTGGCAATTTCGGCTTGATGGGCAACACGCTTCTTTTCAATCTGGGCACTCACATCCTTAGCCGCCAGCGAGTTCTTCACCACCTGCTGCACATCCACTACAGCAATACTGGCACTATCAGTTGCCGCCGCTACTGCTGCTGCATGCACCGAAAATGGCATTAACCATGCCATGATTAACACTAGGCAATATTTATAATATGTCATTTAAAACCTCGTTCCAAAACTGAATCTAATTTGTTGTGTACGATCATAACTTTTTTTCATAATAGGGAAACCAATGTCAATACGGATGGGCCCAACAGGCGACCCCCAAGACACCCCTGTTCCTACCGAAACACGCGGAGAATTTTCATCAAGAATATTGCTGCCGGAAGAATCTGTATCCCATAGGCTTCCCACATCGGTAAATAGCACACCAGAGAAATCGAGTTCTTCTGGTAAGCCAAGTGGAAAATGCAGTTCTACAGAGCCTAAATAGTAGCTATTCCCCCCCAGCGCATCGCTGGTTAAGCTATCACGTGGGCCCACCCCTGCCGTTTTGAAACCACGCAGATCGTCTCCCCCTAAGAAGAAACGCTCGTTAATCCGCACATCAGTATTGTTCAAGCCAACAATATAGCCCCCATTAGCGGTAAGTTGCAATATCACATCATCACGCAGCACCGGCAGGAAATAACCGGCGCGCACCTCATGACGCAGGAATTTAGAATCTCCCCCTAGCCCGGCGAGATCCTGGTTCAGCTTGAAATAATAGCCTTTGGTCGGGTTAATGGTGCTGTTGCGTTTATCATAGAGGAACGTATCACCAATAAGCGAGGTGGTATTCTGCCCTTCCTGTTCTTTAATATAAAAAGAACTATCCTCAGATACATCAGTAATATCATCGGTTTTTAACGAGTAGCGCACGGAATGGCGTAAATATTCGGTGAGATCATAGGAGGCACGCGTCACTATTCCGGCTGATTCACTTTTATAGGAACTTTCCGTCTCGCGGTTGGTGCTGACACTGAACAGGTCAAACCCAGCAGCGATATCTTTATCCATAAAATACGGCTCGGTAAAGCTGATGCGGCCATCGGTGCGCTTCTGCGCCCGTGTGATATCAAACCGCAAATCCTGGCCTTTTCCAAGCAGGTTACGCTCGCGGATACCTGCATTCACCAACGCCCCATCGGTGGTAGAATAGCCAGCACCAAAGTTGATTTCACCCGTCGATTTCTCCTGGATATTCACATTAATATCCACCTTGTCGGGTGATTGGGTGCGCGTTGTGGTTAGCTCTACTTTCTCAAAGAAGCCAAGGTTACGGATACGCTGCTCCGAGCGTCTAATCTGCGCGGCATTATAGGGATCACCTTCGGCAAAGCGGAATTCACGGCGGATTACTTTATCCAGCGTACGGACATTGCCGGTAACATTAATCCGGTTAATATACATCTTCCTTCCTTCCTTAATCAGGTAACGTATATCAATCGTATTTTTTTCCGGATGACGGGTGAACTCTGGCTCAATATCAACAAATGCATAGCCAAGATCGCCCAAATAGGTGGTGATTACATCAATGCTTTCATCCACCTGCTCTTCATTAAATATATCGCCCTGCACCGTTTTCAGCCGCTTCTTCACCGTGTCAACCTGCACTTTTTCCAGTTCACTTTCCACATGGATGGTGCTGAAATTATATTTTGGCCCTTCTTCCAAGGTGAAAGTCAGCAGGAAAGCATCATGTTCTGGTGTCAGTTCTGCTACCGCAGACACCACACGGAAATCGGCATAGCCACGTGAACTGTAGAATTTCCGCAGTAATTCCTTATCAAAATCTACCCGGTCAGGATCGTACGTATCGTTACTGGTAAAGAAACGATACCAGCGTGCTTCTTTAGTATTGAGCAATGATGCCAGTTTCTGGTCGCTGAAATGGGTGTTGCCGACAAAGAAAATTTTCTTAATGGTGGTTTTCTCCCCTTCATCAATTTCAAACACCACATTCACCCGATTTTGCGGTAAGGTGATGATTTTGGGTGTTACCATGGCGGAAAAACGCCCGCTTTTATGGTAAATATCGAGGATACGGTTCGTATCATTTTGCAGACGCTCTTTGGTATAGAGCGAGCGTTCCTTTAGGCTGATTTCTGCCGCTAAGTCTTCCCGCTTGATGCGCTTATTGCCTTCAAAGGCAATCTGGCCAACCACGGGATTTTCCGTGACTTTAATCACCACCTTGCTCCCTTGCGGAATAATCTCGACATTGGCAAACAAGCCGGTAGAATAAAGCTGCTTCAGCGATGCATCTATCTTCTGGCGCGTAACAGGCGCGTAATCAGAGAGGGTAATATAGGAACGTATCGTTGACTCTTCCACGCGCTCATTCCCCTCAACCACAATAGTATGTGCGTTAGCAGGAGCATCCGCCGCCTGAAGCGGCAGGCCAAAGAAAAGCACCAGCACGGTTACAAGAAAGGAAAGACAAATGCGCTGCATACAGGAACAACCTTTTGATAATATATTTGGCTCAGTGCCGTATATCATTGATTAACGAAAACGCCATTAGTGCCATCAGGAACAACGCCCCAATGCGATAACTGTAATGCTGGAACTTTTCGGCAACTGGCCGCCCACGCACTGCCTCAATGGCGTAATACATTAAATGCCCGCCGTCAAGTACCGGAATCGGAAAAAGATTCACCAGCCCCAGGTTGATTGATAACAAGGCAACAAACCATAGCACCATTTGCATGCCATTGCTAGTTGATTTTCCTGAATATTCCGCAATTTTTATCGGCCCACCCAATTCTTCCACACTGCGCTTGCCGGTAACCATTTCCCCCACCCCTACCAGCATTGCCCAGGAAATACGCGCTGTTTCCTGGAAGGCATTGATGAATGCCTCGTGTAGGGGCTCTTTCTTGTAAACCATTTTAGCCGAGGCAATCCCTACCAACCCCAGCTTTACCTTATTGCCAAACATATCGGTCTGTTCTTGCGTCATGGGGGTGAGCAACACGGTACGTTCTTCGATATCATGCCGCAATACAAAGGTAAAACGTTTTTCTGGGTTAGGAGCAATCATGCGCTGGATATCAGCAAAACTTTCAATCGGTTCGCCATCAATCGATACCACCACATCGCCCACCTGTACACCGGCGTTCTCAGCTGGGCTGCCTGCAATCACCTGTGTGACTTCCGGCATGGCAAAAGGCTTGCCATACCAACTGAACATCCAGGTAAAAATCAACACCGCCGAGAGCAGGTTAAATAATGGCCCCGCTGCCACCACCGCCATTTTCCGGCTGAGAGGTTTGGTGTGGAAAGCATAGCACTTATCCTCCTCGCTCATCAGTGCAAGCTTGGCCTGATCGGGGGCACTGGCAGCGTTGCTATCTCCAAACATCTTGACATAGCCCCCCAGCGGCAAGGCGCTGATTTTCCAGCGCGTACCAGACGCATCTGTCCAGCCCACTAGTTCCGGGCCAAAGCCGATGGAAAATATCTCAATCCGCACCCCACACCACTTGGCAACAATGTAATGCCCAAACTCGTGAATGAACACGATCACCGAAATAATGACAATGAAAGAGAAGGTGTTATGGGCAAAAAGTTGCAAAAATTCCATGGTAGCACCTGCTTGGGTTTAAAATTATACGGCTGTAATAGAGGAGGCAAACTGCCGTGCCACATACCGCGCCTCCCTATCAACATCCACCACATCGTCAAGACAGTAGAGTGATTGTGCAGGCAGGGAAGCCAGCGTTTTCTCTACAATAGCAGCAATATCCAGGAAACCAATTTCCTCACGGATAAAGCATTCCACTGCCACTTCATTGGCCGCATTCAGGATGGTAGGGGCGGATTTTCCTTCTGTCAAGGCAGCACGCGCCAGTGCCAGTGCCGGAAAACGCTGGCTGTCAGGGGCTTCAAAGGTCAAACGGCCAATACGCGTAAGATCAAGCAACGGCTTGGCAAGCTGCAACCGTTTGGGCCAGGCCAGGGCATAGGCAATTGGCACACACATATCCGGCTCGTTCAACTGCGCCAGCACCGACCCATCACAATAAGCAACCAGGCTGTGGATGATGGATTCCGGGTGCACGACAATATCAATCTGTTCCGCACTCACCGGAAATAGATGATAGGCTTCAATCAGTTCCAACCCCTTATTCATCATGGTGGCCGAATCGACAGAAATCTTGACACCCATCTGCCAGTTCGGGTGCGATACCGCCTGCTGTGGGCTAACCTGCCGCATTTCCGCACGGCTAAAGGTACGGAACGGCCCACCCGATGCTGTTAAGGTGATGCGCGACACCTGCTCTGGATGCGTCGTGTCAAAGAGCTGGAAAATGGCATTATGTTCAGAATCTACTGGAATAATCGTAGCCTGGTGACGCACTACCTCACGCATCAATAACTCTCCTGCACAGACCAGACATTCTTTATTGGCCATCGCAAGGGTTGCACCCTGCCGGATTGCGGCAATGGCTGGAGCCAACCCCGCCGCTCCCATCACTGCCAGCACCACAATACCCACCGCTTTAGCGGCCACCTCACATACAGCCTCTTCCCCAGCGAGCGGCGTCACGCCCGTGCCGGCAAGCAACTGCTTGAGTTCGCCATAGAGTGCCACATCCCCAATCACCGCATAGTTGGCAGCAACCCGAATAGCCTGCTGTGCAAGCAATGCTACATTGCGGTATGCCGTCACCGCTTCCACTCGAAAAGCCGTGTCAGACGTTTCAATGATATGCAAGGTATTCTTGCCTATCGACCCTGTCGAGCCTAAAAGGGTTACGGCTTTTGCCTGTGGGTCGCAATGAAGGATTGCCATTTAAAACAATACTCCCCCACGTAACATAACCACCACCGCCACCAGCGGTGCTACGGTTAATATCCCATCCACCCTATCAAGCACACCACCATGCCCAGGGATAATCGTGCCGCTATCTTTAATACCAAAATGCCGTTTTAAGCCTGATTCCAACAGATCACCCGCCTGCGCTACCACCGCCAGCCCACCGCTTAACAGGGCAAATATAGGCTTATGCGGCACATCCGCAATGACACCGGCAATAAGCCCAGCTAGTGCCGCCGCTATCATCCCCCCACACAGCCCTGCCCAGGTTTTGTTCGGGCTAATGCGCGGGGCAAGTTTTGGCCCACCAATTGCCCGACCTGTAAAATAGGCAGCAATATCCGTTGCCCACACCACCGCTAGCAGCCAGAGTATCACCCCTAACCCCTGCGGCATGGTACGCAACATCATAAGGGAAAGGCACGGAAGAAAAATATAGAGGATTCCCGCACACTGCCAGCGTTTGGCATAGCGCTGATCAATCTCGCTGGCATGGGTAACAGTCATATCATGCCATTCAAAAGCCATAATAATAGCACTAAGCAGGATAAGGGCGACAAACCATGCACCGCCTTGGATAATAATGCCAAGCACCATAGGGGCGAGGATGACCGCCGACAGAATGCGCTGCCGCAAATTAGATGATAGGTGAATTTCAGGCCATGCCATAGCGACGCTCCCGCTGCTTAAATGATTCCAGGGCCTCTGCTAAATGCTCACGCTTGAAATCTGGCCAGAGCACCGGGCTAAAAAACAGTTCTGTATAGGCTGATTGCCACAACAGGAAATTACTCAGCCGTTGTTCGCCACCGGTACGGATCAACAAATCAGGATCAGGGATGCCCTGCGTATAAAGATAGCCCGAAAATACGGCTTCATCAATCGCCTCAGGCTGCAACCTTCCTTCTTTCACCTCATCCGCCAGCCGCTTGGCAGCCTGCACCAGCTCTTGCCTGCTGCCATAGCTAAGCGCAATTGTCAAATAGAGACCGGTATTCTGCGCTGTCAGCGTTTCACACTCCCGTATAGCATGCTGGATATCGTCACGCAAACGCAACCTGTCGCCAATCACCTGCACGCGGATATTGTTTTTATGAAGATTATGCGTTTCCAACTTTAAGTAAAACCGCAATAAGCGCATTAATTCATCCACTTCCTGCAAAGGCCGCTTCCAGTTCTCGGATGAAAAAGCATAGAGGGTGAGATAGGGGATAGAGAACTCAACACAGGCTTCTAGCGTGCGTTTGACAGCCTCAACGCCAGCGCGATGCCCACTAGTACGGGGGAAATGATGCCGCCTTGCCCAACGGCCATTACCATCCATAATAATTGCTATATGTGAAGGAAGCACCATAAGGACATGGAGTATAAGGTGGTTAAAAGGCAGAGGAACCGCCTCTGCCCTGTTATTAGGGTGCGTCCTCGCCCTAGACGTGCAACACTTCTTTTTCTTTGGTTGCTACGGCATTATCAACTTTTTTTACATAGTCATCCGTAATTTTCTGCACTTCATCCCCAATGGTGCGTTGTTCATCCTGACCAAGCTCGCCGTCTTTC
Organism: uncultured Rickettsiales bacterium; assembly: GCA_964643145.1. Lineage (GTDB taxonomy): Bacteria > Pseudomonadota > Alphaproteobacteria > Rickettsiales > Arcanibacteraceae > CAZXPG01. Next base: position 23,457 of record CAZXPG010000005.1, on the reverse strand, counting down.
TCTGACTTTTTCAACACATCCATAATATCACGCCGCACGTTACGCAGGGCAATCTTGGCTTTCTCCCCATGGGAATGGGCAATTTTTACCAATTCTTTGCGTCGCTCTTCACTTAAATTCGGCAGCGGTACACGGATCACCTGACCATCCACGGCGGTGGTCACACCTAAATCCGCATGGCTTATGCCTTTTTCTACCGCTTTCACCATGGATTTATCCCATACCTGCACCAGAAGCAGCCTTGGCTCGGGGGCAGTTACCGTCGCCAACTGGCTAATCGGCATTTTATCACCATAGGCTTCTACCGTAACAGAATCAAGCAAGTTGACGGAAGCACGGCCTGCACGCAAGCCCTTTAAATCATGATCAAGGGCAGCAAGCGCACCATCCATGCGTTTTTTGAGTTCAGCAATAACTTTAGCACGTTCCATAAATTATATCTCCTCTATAATGGTAAAGCAGCCTTGGCCGCGCACCACATCGGCAAATGCACCGGCAGTATGGATAGAAAATACCAGCACTGGAATGTTATTTTCGCGGGAAAGCGTAATAGCCGATGCATCCATTACTCCCAAATCACGCGTTAATACCTCTTTATAGGTCAACCGGTCATAGCGCGTAGCAGTGCTGTCCTTATGCGGATCAGCCGAATATACACCATCAACCTGTGTGCCTTTCAGTAAGGCATCACACCCCATTTCCACGGCACGCAAGGCGGCGGCTGTATCGGTGGTGAAGAAGGGGTTGCCCGTACCGGCTGCAAAAATTACAACACGCCCTTTTTCCAGATGACGTACAGCACGCCTGCGGATATAGGGTTCACATACTGTCGTCATCGGAATCGCTGAAAGCACCCGTGTCTGAAGACCGATACGTTCCAGCGCATTCTGCAAGGCTAAAGCGTTCATGACCGTAGCCAACATGCCCATATAATCAGCAGCAGCCCGCTCCATCCCCGCAGCAGCCGCCGACATACCACGGTAAATATTGCCACCACCTACCACCAGGCAAATTTCTGCCCCCATCTGATGTACAGCTAGCACATCATTACAAATACGATCAATGGTCGCCAGATCATGCCCAAATTTCTGATCGCCCATCAAGGCTTCACCAGACACTTTGAGTAAAACACGCTTATATTTTAACATAGGATGCAGAGATTGCGAGCAGTTATATGAGGGAAGAGGCCAGGGTGTATTCCCCTGGCCTCCTAGAAATTTAGGCATTTGCTGCCGCAGCAACTTCCTGCGCAAAATCCGTTTTTTCCTGCTCGATACCCTCGCCCAGGGCAAAACGGACGAACGCCGCAAGTTTCACCGGTGCCCCCACCTCTTTTGCTGCTTGCTCAATGACATCAGCAATTTTAGTTTTGCCATCAATAACAAAGACCTGCTCCAACAGCACCACTTCTTCATAATATTTGCGGATACGGCCTTCCACCATTTTCTCAATGATGTTTTCTGGCTTGCCAGAGGCGCGCGCCTGGTCGGAGAAAATCTGTTTTTCCCGCGCCAACGCTTCGGGATCAACTTCTGATGTTGTCAGTGCTTCCGGTTTTGCTGCCGCAATATGCATAGCAAGCTGCTTACCCAATGCTTGCAGTTTAGCAGCATCCGCAGCGGATTCAAGTGCCACCAGCACACCAATTTTTCCTAAGTTTGGCACTACAGCATTATGCACATAGCTAACCACCGCACCTTGCGGCACACTGATGAACGCCACACGGCGTAGGTTCATATTCTCACCAATCACCCCTACATGATGGGCAATCTCATCGGCAACATTACGGCCAGTGCCCGGGTAGGACGACTGTTTCAACCCGTCTACATCTGCCCCTTCAACCAACTCTAGATTCACAATCGTGTCCACCAATGCCTGGAACTGGTCATTACGGGCAACGAAATCCGTTTCAGAATTCAGCTCAACCAACGCGCCTTTCGTGCCAGCCACAGCCACAGCCACTAGCCCTTCGGCCGCTACACGGCTGGATTTCTTCGCGGCTGCCGCCAACCCTTTCTTACGCAGCCAGTCAACAGCCACTTCAAAATCACCCGCACATTCCTGCAAGGCCTTTTTACAATCCATCATGCCTGCACCGGTTTTCTCACGCAGGTCTTTCACTAAACTGGCAGTTATTTCAGCCATATTATACCTCTCTCATGTAACTATATTACCTATAAGGCACACCACCTTGTTTAAAAGGGGAGAGCATAGCCAATGCATAGTTCTCCCCAGGGCATCATTACGCTAACTAGCTGGCAGTTCCTACAACACTGCTACCCACCGCTTCTTCAGCAACATCGGCTTTTTTCGTGCGAGCAGGTGCCTGGCGAGCCGCTGTTTTAGACTTACGGGCAGCAGGCTTTGCAGCCACAGCATTACCTTCACCGGACATTTCACCTACCAGATTCTCGGCCGCGCCAACATCAACACCTGAAGCCGTCAACCCTTGCTGGATACCATAAAGCGCAGCATCGGAAACTAATTTACAATATAATTTAATCGCACGTGTCGCATCATCATTACCAGGAATCGGATAGGTAATACCATCGGGATCGGAGTTGCTATCCACTACAGCAATAATTGGCACTCCCAGGCGTTGCGCTTCTTTTACAGCCAATTCTTCTTTATTTGTATCAATGATGAACAACAAGTCAGGACGGCCACCCATATCACGGATCCCCCCCAATGAACGGTTCAGCTTTTCGTGCTTACGGGTTAATTCAAGCAATTCTTTTTTTGTTAACCGTACACCATTTTCCACAGGATTCTCGCCCTGTGTTGCTTCCAGACGCTCTTCCATAGCGCGCAAGGTGCGGATGGATACGGAAATCGTATTCCAGTTTGTCATCATACCACCCAACCAACGGTGGTTCACATAATATTGCCCACAACGTGCTGCCGCTTCCGCTACAATATCAGAAGCCTGACGCTTGGTGCCAACGAATAGCACACGCCCATTATTTTTCACTACATCTGCCACCACTTCCAGCGCACGGTGCAGCATAGGAACAGTCTGTTGCAGATCGATAATATGGATATTATCACGGCTACCATAGAGATACGGTGCCATTTTAGGGTTCCAGCGCATCGTCTTATGCCCAAAATGCACCCCTGCATCAAGCAATTGACGAATAGAAAACTGTGGGAAATCAGACATATAAAATCCTTTGTGTATTGGTTATGCCGCCGCAGGAGAAGTTATGGCTAATACAACCATAACACCAAAAACCTTCCTGCGTGTGAAATTACGCTCTAATAAAACCTGAAGCCAGGTAGCCTATATATAATGGAAATCCCAGCGTTTGACAAGCACATTATGCACAAGAAGGCAAAGAAGCCTATATACTACCCACGCGTGAAAACCCATATATCATCACTGGAAAGCCCTGGATTAAACTGATAGCCCAGCACATCGCAGTGCTGCAATGCGTATGGTGAGGCAATACGCTGCCGGACCACACTATCTGCCATCGCCCCTCGCGCCCGTTTGGCAAATAAGGCCACCACCCTATAGCTGCCTTTATTATAGTCTTTAAAGACTGGCGTAATAATACGTGCATTAAGATTTTTGCGCTCTATAGCACCAAAATATTCCTGCGATGCCAGATTGATGACGATATCGGTTGCCGCCTCGCTCAACATCCTATTAAGCCCCGCAGTTACCGTCGTTTTCCAGAATACATAAAGATCATGACCGGACGGGTTTTGCAGCCTGGTTTTCATCTCCAGGCGGTAAGGTTGAATGAGGTCAAGCGGACGCAACAGCCCATATAATCCGGAAAGAATACACAATACAGACTGGGCAGTGCTAAAATCTTCCCCCGAATAACCAGCAATATCCATCGCCCCATACACATCTCCCGTAAAAGCAAGCAGGGCCTGTTTGCTATTTCCGCGTGTGAAGGGTAACTGCCAGGTGGCATAGCGCACGGCGTTTAGCTCGGCAATAGCGTGGCTGACCGCCATCAGCACACGTATTTCATCCACAGATAACTGCCGCAACCGCTCCATCAGCACCGCCGATTGCTCAAGATAACGCGGCAATGTATAATCCTGGAGCAGCGCGGGAGAAAAATCCTGCGATTTAGAAGGAGAAAGTAGTACAAGCATACACTCAAAAAGAATACATTAAAAAGCCCAGACTAGTTCCCATTGCGTCCTACTTCAAGGCATTTTTACCATCTTCCAGTACATCGCTGATTAATTCGGTTAAAACGCAAGGTTAGTGCTTGACTATTTCGCTTCAGAGTGTATAATCGGCAGCTTATTTGACATAGCTCTTTGCATTGTCTTGCACCGCTTTATATAGGGTTCTAACCGTCCTTACGTTTCTAGTGGTGATTGCTTTTGAAGCACCTGGTAGAATCCTATTCCTATAATATTCTCCCCATGTAATGACAAAGAGTTTTACCGTGCGGTATACACCGCATTGGTTGACTTTTGGTGTGCCCCATAGGCAGGCCGAGGTTGGTGTTGTGCTTTATAACCTGATTTTAATTAAGTAATATATGACTATCTCTTCCGTTTCATCACAAGCCGTTCAGGCAAGTGATGCTGTTTCCGCCGAAAATTTTAATAGTTTTGGCCTTCCTGCAGAACTCTCAGCGTCATTGCAGCGTATACAATTTTCTACCCCCACCCCTATCCAGGCACGAGCTATTCCACTGGCACTGGCTGGAAAGGATGTGCTGGGTTCCGCCCAGACGGGCACCGGTAAAACCGCCGCATTCTCAATCCCGCTGGTGGCAAAGCTGCTTGCTAACCCACGCGCCTGCGCAATGGTGCTAACACCAACCCGTGAACTGGCCATGCAGGTGATTGGTGTTATCCGTCAGTTGCTTGGCAACAAAAGTCCCATCAAGACAGCCTTGCTGATTGGTGGCGAGCCTATGCCGAAACAAATGCAGCAATTGCGTTTCCGCCCACGCATTATTGTCGGCACACCAGGCCGCATTAATGATCATCTGACACGTGGTAACCTCATGCTACATACCACCGACCTGCTCGTGCTAGATGAAACTGACCGGATGCTCGATATGGGTTTTGGCATACAGATTGACCAAATCGTTAAATATTTGCCTGAACAACGCCAGACACTGATGTTTTCAGCCACATTACCGCCCGCTATCATTAAAATATCCGAGAAATATTTGAAGAACCCTGAGCGTATTGCCGTTGGCTCAACCGTTGCCCCGGTCAGTCGCGTGCAGCAGGAAATGATTAAGACCACCGAAGCCGAAAAATACGGTCACCTGCTCAAACAACTGGAAAGTCGCGAAGGTTCTATCATTGTGTTTGTCAAAACCAAATATGGGGCAGAGCGCTTAGCCGATAAACTGTGCACACAGAACCATAGTGCTGATGCAATTCACGGTGATTTGCAACAACGCAAACGTGAACGGGTGATCAGTGCGTTCCGTAATAAGCGTCACCGCATTATGGTGGCCACTGATATTGCCGCACGTGGCCTGGATATCCCGCATATTGAGCATGTGATTAACTACGACTTACCACAATGCCCAGAGGATTATATTCACCGCATTGGCCGCACCGCTCGTGCTGGTGCCGAAGGTGCTGCCGTGAGTTTTGTCTCCCCGGAAGAAAGCCTGAAATGGCGGGCCATTGACCGGATGCTGAACCCTGGTTCCAGCACATCCCATAGTGCTGATGACAAGCCAGGACGCAGACCAGGCAAACCGTTTGCTGCCAAGAAAAGCGGCGGCAAGTTTTTTGCCAAAAAACACCAGTCTGCCAATGGCAACGAACAGCCACAGGGCAATAGGCCATTCCGCTCTCGCCCCCGTAAGTCTGTCAACGGTTAGGCACTTCCTGAACGAAAGCGGGTGATGTCTATCATCACCCCTTTCCAGGTAATATGGGTGTTGGCACGTGATAATGGCATGAATTCGGTATGCACCCAGCGCTCGTTACCCTGATAGATAATGCGGTGCTGGCTGTTCCAGGGTGTCCAGGTATAAATCGCCTGCTGCGCGCTGTTGAATATGCGCCTTCTATCCCCTGGATGGATAATACCCCACAATAATTTGCTATTGCGTGTCATTTCATCTTGGTTGAAACCACAGAGTTCTACCATCTGGCCATGCAACGAGGTGAGTATAAACGGGCTCATCGGCGTGGAAATAAACTGGTAGATCATATTAGGCAAACAATGCTGCAACAGCGACAATTCCGCCTTGTGCATCGAGAGGTTCTGTTGCAATGCAAGTTGCTCGGTGAGATCGGTATTAGCCCCCACCATCCTGACAGGTGTGCCGCTTGTATCCTTTACTATATACGCATGCGATAAAATATGGCGCAGTGAACCATCCTTATGACGGAAACGGAACACGCCATGAAAAGGGATATTGTGGCGGATATGGTTATCTGCCAGCTTACAGGAATGGGCATAATCCTCATCTAGCATCAGCGCTCTAACCGTGGTCATGCTGTTTTCCAATTCGTGGTCGAAATAGCCAAACATGGCCTTCCAGCGCGGAGAAAGCCACATCTGGCCAGATGCAATATTATAATCCCATATACCATCTTGGGTAGTTTTATGCACGAGAGCCAACAACTCCTTTTGTTGTTTAAGTTGCGCTTCTACTCTCTGAAGAGCACCATGCTGCGCGGCTTCATGCTGCCTAATACTTTCTATGGCTAATGCCGGTAACGCTGCGACGATAGTACGCCATAAAAACGATTGTAAGGAAATTTTTGCCTTATATATGGCCGAAGAATATTGTACCATTATCTATATCATCCCCCCCCTAGCTACACTGAATACCGTTATCAACAGGAAAATGCTGGCAATAGGCACGGCAATTATTCTCCTGTTTAGTGTAATATACTATTACTAAATATCAGAGGTTGTTTTGTCAATCGCATAAGTAATGTTTTATCTCCATACCACTATCTTTCGTATATTTTTCTAGCTTTCCGGCGTTTTTATAGCATCATGTAATAATTCTTTAACATTTCTCTGCTAGAGTGGGAACATAACCAAGGCTTTCTACACTTAACCTCAGTTTTGGATAAGCAAAGCTTATCCAAAACTGAGGTTACACTTAGCGAACAACCTATCATTTCTATTAACGGTATAGTTCTATGAAAGACGATTCCTCCTCTACAAACGACAAAACCACGATAGAGCAGTATTTTGAAAGAAAAAAGCAATGGGATACACTCTATAATGCCATATTAGGGGATGATGATAACACTATACGCACTATTCTCTCGCAGGATAGGGATCTCCTTACCTTTAACAGCTATCGGTTTCCTCCCCTCATGTATGCAGTAGACGCTAGCAGAAAAAAGGCATTCGCAGCGTTGCTGGAGTTCAACCCGGATACTACACAAATAGATCTCGACAACACCAGCAAAGCTGAAAATGTTTTGCATGTTAGTGCAAGACAGAACAAAACAGCCATGCTAATTGCTATCCTGAATCAGGATAAACGCGCCCTTAATCAGGTGGATTCGCACGGATACTCACCTCTGATGGAAGCTGCCCACTGGGGAAATGTGGAATCGGCAGCACTCTTGATAGAGGCGGGAGCTGATCTGACTATACGGGATCACCGCCACCAGAGGACTGCATTAATGATCGCGGAAAGAAACAACCGCCCTGAAATCGTCGAACTACTCACCCATGCCAGAACCTATCCCGCAGCACAACAACGCACAAGCAATAGCGTGCACTCCCCTGCAGATGACACAGCAGGAACCACCGCGCTTACTTCACCTGAGCAGGAAGATGCACGGAGGAATCCTGACTCACGAGTAAGCGACGTTGCTTCCCCTACGGTTTTACAGCAACAAACCAGTACGTTAGAACGGCAGAGTTAACCGCAATATGGGGCAAGGGCAGGAGATCTTGAACCTTGAGGTTGCATCACTCGGCACTCAGCCGGTAGCCCGCACCACGCACGGTATGAATCAGCGGCGTATCAAAGCCGCTATTGATTTTCTGGCGCAGACGGCTAACCTGCACGTCGATCACGTTGGTTTGTGGATCGAAATGGAAATCCCACACATTTTCCAACAGCATCGTGCGTGTCACCACTTGCCCGGCATGGCGCATCATATATTCAAGCAGACGGAACTCCCTGTTTTGCAACACAATCTCTTTCCCATCCCGTTTCACTACACGGGTTAACAGGTTCATTTCCAGGTCACTCACTTTGAGCACGGTCTGTTCAGATTTTTCGGTTTTGCGCCGTGTCAAGGCCTCGATACGCGCCATTAACTCGGAAAAGGCAAAGGGTTTCACCAGATAATCATCGCCCCCAGCCTTTAACCCTTTCACCCGCTCATCCACTTGGCTTAGCGCGCTCAAGATTAAAATCGGCACCTGTTTGCCGGTGGAACGCAGTGCCTGGATCACCGCCAACCCATCGAGCTTCGGCAGCATCCGGTCAATGACAATAGTGTCATAATCATGTTCCGTTGCAAAAAATAACCCATCCACACCATCGGCAGCAGTATCGACCACATGGCCCGCTTCCATCAGCCCATGCTTGATATAATTAACCGTCTCCCTATCATCTTCAATCAACAATATATGCATGTTACGACACCAATTCCTGCGCATTTGATAGGGCAACAATACACATTTTATCACCCTTAGCCGATAAGGCAATATTCCCTTTGCGTAGCTCTAGCGCCAGCTTGCCAAATAGTTCCAGCCGCCAACCTTGCATGGCAGGTATAGCCATCAATGCATCGGTAGTTTCTGCATAGGCAATCGCAGATAAATCCTGCGTGTTGGCAACCAATTTCTCCGCTACATTATGGTTTTCGCACACCGTTTTTAACAACACTTTTAATAAGTCAACCAGCGCACCATTGGCACTTGCCACCGGTTTCCGTTCTTCGTTTGTTACCAGTTCAGGCTGCACACAATGATCGGCCTGACGGATAGCCTCGACAATATTCTTTAGGTAGTGCAGATTGCCTACAATACTGCCAAGGTTCCGTATTTTCCTTAACTCTTCCACCGTTTTGGGGCGGCTTGCGGCAATATCAAGCAACACTTGTTCTTTAAGCACATGGTTGCGAGGGATATTCTCTGTCTGCGCTGTCACCTCGCGCCAATGGGCCAAGGCCTTCACCATACGGACAAAACGCGGAGAACTGCTGCGGATTTTAATTTTCTTCCAAGCATCTTCTGGTGCCAGCCGATAATTCTCTGGGGCGGTTAAGGTCGCCATTTCATCTTCCAACCAGCTGAGCCTGCTGGTTTCTTCAAGCATGGCATTTAAGGCTCTGTACACTTCCCGCAAGTGAATCACATCGGAGAGCGCATAATTGAACTGCCCTTCGGTTAAGGGGCGTTGCGACCAATCCGTAAAGCGGCAACTTTTATCCACCGTTTGGGGCGTCAGTTTAGTGACCAGCGTTTCATAGCTCGCCGCTTCACCAAAACCACACACCATTGCCGCCACCTGCGTATCAAATAACGGCGTGGGCACCTGGCCTGATAGCCCCAGCAAAATTTCAATATCCTGCCGCGCCGAGTGAAACACTTTCAGCACCGGATGGTGGTTAAACACCTCAAACAACGGCGTAAGATCAATGCCTGGCGCGAACGGGTCCACCGCAAACGCCCCTTTTTCCGTACCAATCTGAATCAGGCACAATTGCGGATAGTAGGTCTTATCCCGCAAAAATTCCGTATCAACGGTAATAAATGCTTCTGTTTTTAATGATTCACACAGACTAAGGAGGGTGTCGTTCTGGGTAATGGGCATAAAATACCGTGCTGTTTTATAAAGCTTTGCTTGGAATTTTATATTCTATCCTATATATCTATCCTGTTATTAGCAACAATTTACCAACACCCCATAAAACTTAATTTGAGTAACTATAATGCATCTTTACCGATCCCATCATGCGGGCGAGCTTAGCACGGCGCATGTCAACGAAGTGGTTAAACTGTCCGGCTGGGTTCACCGCAAGCGTGACCATGGCCATTTACTGTTTATCGACCTGCGCGACCATTACGGCATCACCCAGCTGGTGTTTAACAGTGACAGTGCGTTCTTTGAAGAAGCCACAAGCGTACGTTATGAAAGTGTCATCACTATCAGCGGCACGGTGGTGGCGCGCTCGCCCGAAACGGTGAACAACACCATTCCTACTGGCGAGATTGAAGTGCTGGTGGATGCGTTGCATGTTGAATCGCCAGCAGATGTACTGCCGCTACAGGTGAATAGCGACCAGGAATTCCCGGAGGATACGCGCCTGCGTTACCGCTTCCTCGACCTGCGCCGGGAAAAGCTGCATCAGAACATCCTGCTGCGCTCCAATGTGATTGCCGCCTTGCGTAAACACATGATTGATGCGGGATTCACAGAATTCCAAACCCCCATCCTGACCGCCAGTTCACCGGAAGGGGCGCGTGACTATCTGGTGCCAAGCCGCGTGCATCCAGGCAAGTTCTATGCACTGCCGCAAGCGCCACAACAATTCAAGCAGCTGCTGATGGTGTCTGGCTTTGATAAATATTTCCAGATTGCCCCCTGCTTCCGCGATGAAGACGCCCGTGCTGACCGTTCACCGGGTGAATTCTACCAGCTGGATATAGAAATGTCTTTTGTCACGCAAGATGAAGTGTTTGCTGCGATTGAGCCGGTGCTGTATAAGGTATTTACTGAATTTTCTGATAAGGAAGTGACCTCCTACCCATTCCCGCGCATTAGCTACCATCAGGCAATGCTGCATTATGGGGTGGATAAACCAGACTTACGCAATCCGCTGGTGATTTCCGATGTCACCGAGATTTTCCGTGATTCTGAGTTTACCATTTTCCGCGAGAATATCAAAAAAGGCGCGGTGGTGCGCGCTATTCCAGCACCAGGCGTTGCTGGCAAGCCACGCAGTTTCTTCGATAAGATGATTGGCTTTGCTCAAGAGCAAGGCGCAAAAGGCTTAGGCTATGTCACCTTTGACGCTGATGGCACCGCTAAAGGCCCGATCGCCAAGTTCTTAACAGAAGAGCAGTTGCAGGCACTGAAACACACTACCGGCATCCAGAATGGTGACGCAGTGTTCTTCTCCTCCGATAAAGAGAATGAAGCCGCCAAGCTGGCAGGCAAAGTGCGCATCCACTTAGGCAATGAACTTGATTTGCTGGAAAAAGACGTATTCCGCTTCTGCTGGGTAGTAGATTTCCCCTTCTTTGAATGGAATGAGGATACAAAATCCATTGATTTCAGCCATAACCCCTTCTCGATGCCACAAGGCGGCCTGGAGGTGCTGGAGGCAGCAAAGAGCACAGAAGAGCTGCTGAAGATTCTGGCTTACCAATATGATATCGTCTGTAACGGTATTGAACTCTCCAGCGGTGCTATCCGTAACCACAAACCGGAAATCATGTATAAAGCCTTTGCCCTGGCTGGCTATGATAACACCGTAGTGGATGAGCGCTTTGGTGGCATGATCCGCGCCTTCAAGTTTGGTGCACCTCCACATGGCGGCCTGGCTCCAGGGGTAGACCGTATCGTGATGCTGCTGGCAGATGAGCCCAATATCCGTGAAGTGATTGCCTTCCCGATGAACCAGCAGGCGCAAGATTTGCTGATGAACGCACCTTCACCGGTGGATGAGAAACAGCTGCGCGAACTGAATATCAATCTAAGCCCTTCCGCCAAGCGTGAGCTGGAAGGCAAGAAGGCACTTGCATAATTAACCTCAGGCCTTAAACCTTCCCCAGAGGGAGAAGGTTTAAGGCCTCCCCCTACTCTTTAAGCTGAGACATTCTCCCATAACGGGTTTTTGATTTTTGTCAGGAATGTGCTATGGGCTTCCAGTTCCTCCGCACTTGGCGCATAGGAGCGGGCAGGGCGTATGGACACAGGCACAACGTCCTGCTGCACCAACACAGAAGTAACACTGCTTTGGTTTAGTTCCATACTGGCCTGGCTGCCGCCGGTCAATTCCAGATAGACCAGTGCCAGCAACTCAGCATCGAGCAACGCGCCATGTTTGGTACGGGAAGAAAGATCAATCATAAAACGCTTACATAACGCATCGAGGCTTGCCGGTGAGCCAGGGAATTTTTTGCGCGCCATCAGCAGCGTATCGACTACCTGTACTGGGAGGATCGAGGGAATCTTGACCTTTCCTAGTTCAAAATTGATAAATTTCATATCAAACCCGGCATTATGGATCACCAACATACTATCACCAATAAACTCCATAAACTGGCGCGCCACCTCGCTAAATAATGGCTTATCCCTTAAGAACTCTGCCGAAAGCCCATGCACACGGTAGGCCTCTTCTGGCATATCGCGCTCCGGGTTTAAATAAACATGGAAGCTCTTGCCGGTGCGAATACGGTTTATCATCTCCACACAGCCAATCTCCACAATACGGTGGCCGGTTTTCGGGTCAAGACCGGTGGTTTCGGTATCCAATGCTATTTCACGCATAGTAACTCCTTGATAATTGCATTAATCTGCCTGGAAGTCAGCGACTTACCAAGCCCTGTATAAACCAGATAATCCGTCAGCCTGCGCTTCTTGGCATCCGGGGTTTGCCGTTTCAGGATAGAAGCCAGCTTCTCCTTGGTCATCCCCGGCCGGGCCAGTGCCCTTTTAGCTTGCATGAAAGGCGAAGCTGTTACGGTCACCACTTTGTCATAGTGCTGTTGTGCTCCCACTTCAAATAGCAGCGGAATTTCCAGCACCGCCATACGCCGCCCCTGCCTTCGCGCCTGCCGGATAAATTTCCCGTGCATCTCACGTACCAGCGGATGCAGTATATGCTCAAGTGCTTGTAACGCCTTAGCATCATTAAAGACAATTTTCCCCAGCTTCTTGCGGTTAACCACCCCCTCTTCGAGCGTTCCCGGGAATAGTTGCGCCACTTTTTCTACCCCAGCCCCCTTCCTGGCAAGCAACAGATGCACTGCCTTATCCGCATCAAACACCGGGATATGTTGCCGACGGAATAACTGGGCAGCAGTGCTTTTGCCCATAGCAATTGACCCTGTAAGCCCGACAATAATCATGAGAGTAACCTCAGTTTTTGATAAGCTTTGCTTACCAAAAACTGCCAACTATTTGAAAAATAATGATTCAAGACGGCTTGAACCATTATTTTAAGTATATTAAATATATTATTAATTTAAAATAATGACAAAAACGACGCTTTTTGACATTATTTTTCAATATCATGCCAGTTTTAGATAAGCAAAGCTTATCTAAAACTGAGATTCAGTATATAATCCCGTAGTTTATCAGTAACTACTGGGCGCACACCAAACCAGTGTTCAAACCCTGGAACCGCCTGATAGAGCAGCATCCCTAAACCATCCACCACCGGATTACCGCGCGTGCGTGCCGCTGCAAGCAGGCTGGTTTCGAGGGGTTTATAGACAATGTCGGTGACCAGCGCCGTAACCGGCAATGCATCCAACGCCAGCTCGAGTGCTGGTTGCCCACTCATGCCAAGCGACGTGGCATTCACCAGCAGATTCGCCTCTCTAAGTGCTGCCTCCCGTTTATCCCAGTCTATTACCGTCAGCGCACCACCGCCCAGATGCGCAGCCGTGTCTTCCGCTTTGGCACGGGTACGATTGGTAAGCACCACTTCCACCTTGCAGGCCTGAAGTGCCGCTATCACCGCCTTCGCTGCTCCACCTGCACCAAGCACCACGGCTTTTCCTGCCGCTATATCCCAGTGTGCCGGTTTATTCGCCGTAAGGTTCTGCACAAAACCCTCTCCATCGGTATTCATACCAATCAACCGACCATCATGGACAACCACTGTATTCACCGCCCCAATGCGCCTGGCTTCCGGTGCAATCTCATCCATAAACGCCATCACCGCTTCCTTATGCGGTACGGTAATATTTACTCCCTGCACCCCCATTTTCGGCAACGCCGCTATCACTTCCCCTATATCCTCCGGCTTCACCTCCAGGGGAATATAAGCCCCATCTATACCATGTTCCTGCAACCAGTAATTATGTAGTTTGGGCGAAAGTGAATGCCCCACCGGACAGCCAATCACCCCCGCAATTTTTGCCTTTCCTGTCAGCATAGCTCCTCCACTAATCTGAGTATTAACAGTTTTGAGATACCATAGCTTCCCTCTAGCACAAACGTTTTTTTCCTCTTTCATGAAAAAAGACTTGCAATTGCAACTCATTATTACTATTAATCGACCGTTAACCAATTTATTATATAGGAATATTGATGCAATCACTGACTAAATCTCTCGCAACAACAGCCCTTTCGCTGCTGTTTACTTTTCCAGCCTTCGCAGATGATGCGCCTAACTATAAACAAGATACCTTAACAGGCGACTGGGGCGGCATACGCACCGCGCTCTCTGATAAAGGGATTGATACCAGCATTAGCTATACATTTGACGTAATGGGCAATGTGTCCGGCGGTATTAAAGAAGGCTCACGCTATCTGGATAATATCAGCGTTGTAACCGCATTTGACGGTGAAAAACTGTTTGGTTCCAAAGGGACTACGGCAGTGCTCCACGCACTTAGCAACAATGGTGGCCGCCCTAATGAGGATTTAGTAGGCAGCGCACAGGGCGTCAATAATATGGAAGTACCCAAAGGCACTACCAAGCTTTATGAAGCCTGGATACAGCAGAATGCCTTTAATGACAGAGTGTCGTTGCTTGCTGGTTTATATGCGGTCGATTCCGAATTTGAAGTGACGGAAACCAGCGGCCTCTTCCTGCATTCCACCTATGGAGCAGGAACCGATTTCTCCCAGTCTGGCCGTAATGGCCCGCCCATCTTCCCCTTCTCCGCGCTGGGTGCACGCTTAAAGGTGCTGCCTACGGAAAACAGCTATGTACAGGTGGCAGTGACCGATGGCGTGCCGGGTGACCCGAACAACCCAAAAGGCACGCAAATCGAGCTTAATGGCAATGATGGCGCGCTGATCGTGGCAGAAGCAGGCTATACCGGCAACGGCAAAATTGCTCTGGGAAGTTGGTATTACACTGAGAAAGTAGATAATATCGGCGGCGAAACTGATAGTAACGGCAATCCGCTTCAGGAAAGTAATCAGGGGCTTTATATCATTGGCGAGCGCCAACTGTGCAAAAACTTAAGCGGCTTTGCCCGTATCGGCTTTGCCAATAATGATGCCAACCCGTTTGATTATGCCTGGAGTGCCGGGCTGGTCTATACCGGTCTCATTCCAACACGTACAGAAGGCCAGCTAGGCTTTGCGGTATCTAGTGCCCATAATTCTGATGTAGCAAGGGATGCTGCTGCTGCGGCAGGTGAGCAGCTAGATACGTCAGAAACTGCATTTGAGCTGACCTATAGCGACAAACTTACGCCGTGGCTTACCGTGCAGCCAGATGTGCAATATGTGATGAACCCTGGAACCGATCCGGCACTGGATAATGCCTGGGTGCTGGGTATGCGTACCAGCATCGAATTCTAATACACTGCTCCCTCCTTTTGGCAGAGGAGGGAGCACTTATGCCCCCTTGCCAGATGCTACAAGTAGCACTATGCTAGTGCCTATGAAAATCCTTCCACAAAATATCGCTAGTTTTATTAAGAACCCACCCACCGCTATACTGGGGGTGTTGATTTATGGCCCAGATAGTGGGCTGGTCAGTGAAAATTTGCGCCTACTCTCGCAAGCAATTGTGGATGATATCCACGACCCATTCCGGGTGGCGGAACTTTCCTATGACAGTATTAAAGATAGCCCTGCCCTGCTTGCCGATGAGTTGGCCAGCTTGAGCCTTACCGGTGGCAGGCGTGTGGTGCGGGTGAAAGATGCCCCGGCTTCCCTGCCAACTGCCGTGCAAAAAATCCTGGAGAACATGACAGGTGATAGCTTACTGCTTATCACCAGCGGTGAACTTCCCCCCACCTCCTCACTGCGCAAATTCGTTGAGAATGCCAAGCATCTGGCTGCCCTGCCCTGCTATAAAGAAGAAGGGGCCGCCATCCATCATGTGATTTCCAGCCACCTGAAACAGCATGGCTTCACCTATGATGCAGCAGTGCTGCCCTTGCTTGCCGATTTTCTAGCGGGTGACAGGCTGGTGATTATGCAGGAAGTGGATAAACTTATGCTTTATATGGGCACCAGTTCCCATGTTAGCGCGGATGATGTGCTGGCCTGTGTGGGCGAGCCGCTGGAAGTCTCACTTGACGCTATGTGCGCTGATATTGCTTCTGGCAAAACGGCAGATATACAGGTAGAACTCTCCCGTCTCTACCGGGAGAATACCTCCCCAATTACTATTATCCGGGCAATATCCCGCTATTTCCTACGGCTGCACCAGGCGAAAATGCTAGTGGTGAATGGCACTCCAGCAGCACAGGCCATACAGTCACTAAAACCGCCAGTATTTTTTAAGCAAGTGCCGCTTTTCACTCAACAGCTGCATAAATGGACACCGGAAAAGCTGATGCATGCCATACGTTCCCTGGCGCAGCTTGAGGCTGAATGCAAAAAAACCGGCCAGCCCGCCCAACTGCTTTGCAGCCGTCTAGTGGTGCTTCTTGCCCATAGTGCCAACCGTTAGGGAATATTATATTTTATATTAACGTATTGGTTGTTTATTTTCAGAAGCGAGCGTATTGCCTATGTTAGAGTGTACAACCTGTGTTTCAGGACGCATAATAGCGAATATCTGCTCCTTGTAATTGCTCGGATAAAAAGCCAGGTACGTTCCTGCTGGACGGTTATGATCAGGCAGGAGAATAATATTCTCGCTTAACCCCTGAATTGACGATTTTCTGTCATCATTTACGCCAAGCAACCGCGATTTCCCAACCCCAACTTCGTCGCGTGCCTTCCCATCCCACTGATGGGCAGCGAGTGTCCGGGACGACGTGCCATCGGCTGTTTTCATGGTGATAGCGGGCGTAATATCTTCAATATAGGGGTCAATTTTTGATAGATCTGGGAATTCCCCCAACCTTACCTGCTGAATCTTACCAATCTCAGGGGAAACCGTAACCTGTGTAGCCCTCGCATTATAATCTACCCTCAGTTTTGGATAAGCTACGCTTATCCAAAACTGAGGGTAAGTAATTCAGCCCTTTGCTCTTGACGTCTCTCTGGCCCCCCTTTCTCTTCAAGGGGAACGACCTCAATGGCATTCATTTGCAGATAATGCAGCAATGCCAGTTGTTCGGGCCGCCCACTCGTGTTGCCAAGTATATCAGTAATGGTGTAGTTCTGACCGCTTCGCCTTGGCATGATCGCCGGTATGGCATTTTTCTCCTCCTCATCAAGGGCAGCGAAGATTTGCTCTCTGCTACAAACGTCCCCTTCAATAAAGGGTATAAGCTCGGCTAATGCACGATCATCCTCATAACCACAAACAAGCTTGACACCATTATCTACACATTTCTTTATAATATGGTGAGCCGCCACAAAAGCCGCCGGATCTTCATGAATCTGCCCTATTAGAATCGTTTTTATCATATTGTCATACCCTACTATATCAGAGATTATACCCCTTTTATAGCATAATGCCTCTCTGAATACAAATATGTTAATAACAATTAACTATTCTTGCGCCTGAGCAACGTCTATTTTCCTAAATATTGCGCCCCAATAAACACCACAAACACCAGTATCACTAGCGTAAAGAAGAATTTTCTAAGCAGGAAATAGCTAAAAGCGGCCGCCGCCACCCCCCATAGCGGATGGTTGCTGAAAAGAGAGGTAAAGCTACTGAGAAGTTGATCCATAGCATGTGTCCTTTATTCTTTATGGTAAGGGTGGTTCTCCAGCAACGTATAGCTACGGTAGAGTTGTTCTACAAGCATTCCCCTTACTAACATATGCGGCCATGTCATTTCGCCTAAGGAAAGCATGAAATCCGCGCGGGTTTTTACCATATCACCATGGCCTGCCGCCCCACCAATCAAAAAGGCGAGCGACTGTTCACCGCGCTCCTGCCAATTGGCAATCAATCCGGCGAACCTTTTGCTGGTGAGGCATTGTCCTTTTTCATCCAACACTATAATTTTAGCATGGTGTGGCACAGAGGCAAGCAATAATGCCGCTTCGCGTGCTTTTAGCTGTTCGGGTGGCAGCGGTCTTTTTTCTTCCACCTCGCGGAAGCTGATAGCCCAAGGAGTGCGGCGGGCAAACTCGCTGATGAGGGCAGCATAAGGGGAGGATGCCCTTAGCTTGCCTACTGCCGCAATGGTAATACGCATCCTTACGCTGCCGGCAATTCTGCCTGCCACATTTTCTCCAGCTTATAGAGGTCACGCACCTCCTGCCGGAAAATATGGACAACCACGTCAAACGCATCCACCAGCACCCAGTCGCACTGTTTCAACCCTTCCACAGGGGCAAGAATCCCCTGATCTTTCAAGGCACGCGCCAGATGCTCGGCGATAGCAGCCACATGACGATCGGCCCGGCCAGTGGCAATCACCATATAGTCAGCCATATCACTTTTCCCTGCCAACGGGATTATCACAATATCTTCCGCTTTACTGTCTTCCAGCGAAGCGATGATGAGGTCTTTTAAGGTGTCCTGTACTGCTGTCTTTATTGTTTTTTGCATAAAGGTAATAAAATATATATATCGTGCTGTAGGTGTTGATATTAAGATCCCGTAAATTCTGCTCTTAACGCCGTGGAAGAGAGCGCATGTTTCCGCAGCCTGAGCACAGCCCAGCCAGGAACGGAGGTTCCCAGCATAGGGAGTTCTCGCCCTGTTAACCGGTAGCGTTTATAACGCACTGCCATTTTTCCTGTAAGCCCTTTATAGATATGGTGGTTACGGTCATAAATTACAATGGGAATAAGGCGAGCAATCTCCTGCCACCGATTCCATAAGGGAAACTGCACGAGATTATCGGCTCCCATTATCCATATAAACCGCACTGAAGGAAAGCGTTTTTTAAGATATTTCACCGTATCCACAGTATAGCAACTACTAAGGCTAGCTTCTATATCGGTCACGCAGATACGGGGATGTTGCGCGATAGCTTCCGCATAGGCGACACGTTCGGCTAAAGGCTTGGTATCGCTAGAGGATTTCAGTGGGTTTTGTGGTGATACCAGCCACCATACGGCATCGAGCCCTAGTGCTTTCATTGTGCCGATGCTTATGGCGCGATGCCCCGCATGGGCAGGGTTAAACGAACCGCCCAGCAAGCCAATACGTTGATATCTCCCTGCTAGGAGCTTTCGTCCTGCCATTTGTTTTTATAATCTATCAGAAATTTCCAGGCCGCCCGATTCCATCTGGCATCTTCTAACGCGTTGTGCCTGCCATCCCCCGGAAGCGGATATTCCGGCGCGCCCACCATATGGCCTAACTGTTTTAAGTCGTTAGCATACCAAGGATATCCCTTGGGCAGGTTACGCATATGGCCAAAAAGCTGGCAGAAGGCCACCCAGTCATAGGCACCGTTATATACCCAAAATTCTGGAGTTACCTTACCAATAAACTGGATAATTTCCTTGCGTATCTGCTGGCGCGGCTTCCAGGTGGAACGGTCTGGCAATAGGGGCAACACATTCTCCTGCACCCATCTATCCGCCTTACGGATATCGCATTCGCTACTAACGGCATAATAACTGCCAGTTTCTGACACAATCCCTATGCTGATAAGGTCTATGGTATGGCTATCATCAATAAATTCTGTATCAAACCAGAATAGTTTTTTCATGGGGAATCCTTTTTGAGAGTCTGGAGTCTAGAGTCTAGAGTCTGGTGGGACTTCGCATTCGCCAGACTCCAGACTCTAGACTCCCTATAACTACACCTCCCGGAAGGCGTGGTTGAACGTATCGGTAATCGGGCTAAACAGATAATGTAAGAACGTGCGGGTTCCTACCACAATCAGCACATCAGCAGGCATACCAGGGTAAAGGTCAGCATGTTTGATTTTGGTCAGCTTGTCTAAGGCCTTTTTCTCAATTTCCACCCGCGCCACATAATAGGATGCACCACTTGCCTTATCAACAAACCGGTCGGCAGAGAGTTTCACCACTTTTCCTTCCAATATCGGCGTGGTACGGGCTTTAAAGGCAGTCAGACGAACACGCGCCTTTAGGCCTACATGCACAATATCAATATCCTGTGGCGATACCTGGGCATCAATCACCAGCTTATCATTCTGCGGCACAATATCCATAATCGGGCCGCCTGGAGGAATCACCCCACCCACCGTATGATAGGCCAGACCATTCACCATACCTGCAACCGGTGCCGTGATCACCAAACGCTGGGCAACATCGGTGGAGGCGCGTACTTTTTCCTGCAAATCTGCTACCCCCACCTGGGTATCACGCAAATCACGCACCACCTCATTTAAGCGGGTATTTTTGGTGTTCAAGATTTCCAGTTCCGCTTCCGTAATAGTTTGCTTCGCTTTAGCGGCTTCGGCAAGATATTGCCCCTGCGAACCGCGTAGCTGCGCTTCGGTACGCTCTAACAGCAACAGCCTTGGACGGTTAGCATCCCCCTGTTCCAGTAGTTTCTTCACCACAGCAATTTCATCGCGTATATATCCCATCTGCGCTTTAGCGGCATTGGCCTGCGCCGTCACCCCCTGGATCTGGTCTTGCAACTGGGCAATACGCTGTTGTAAGACCTTGATCTTGCCTTCCACGTCATTACGCCGCACCGTGAAGAGTTTTTGCTGTGTATCCATCAGTTTTTTCACTTCGGGGTTAGACTGGTGTTGCAGCAGCTCTTCGGGAAAGCTAATACTATTCTGGCCGTCACGTTCCGCAATCAGCCGGGCTTCTAACGCCTGGGCAGCACGCAACTGTGTTACCAGCGTATCCTGACGCGCTTTGGCAGCAGTGGGACTCAGCCGAACAAGCGGTTGCCCGGCCTCTACCACATCACCATCTTTTACCAGAATATCCTCAATAATGCCGCCTTCTAAGTGCTGGATGGTTTTTTTGCTGGAATCCACCACCACCGTACCACGGGCAATGGCCGCACTATCTAACGGCGCAAATGCCGCCCATAGGCCAAAAAAGCCAAAGAAAATAATCGCCACCCACATACCGAACACAATAGGGGAACGCGCCATCTGCATGACTTCATCTCTGTTGTCATTGCCCTCTTTCTTACACATGAAATCGGCGGCACTATCCGCCCAATCTACAGCCTTATCGAGATAGGTGCTGTATTTTTCTTCCCGAATCCACACTTTAACATTGCGCGCCGATTTACTGGCGATATTCAGGGCTGTCTGTGGCACCGATTTATTGCGCACTGTCAGCGCATGTTGTTCGGAATCAGATGGTTGTTCCGGTGATGGTTTTTTTTCAGATGATGAATAATTCGACATGTTATGCCCCCGTTTTTTGTGTGGAAGGACGGGATGCAGCCGGTGCTTCCAACGCGTTTTTTCCTGCTGCTTGGCTTGCCTGCGGTACGGCGGTGGGCCGTGCTGCAAACCTAGCCATTATCTCATTGCGTGGGCCAAAGGCCGTCACCGCCCCTTCCTGCAATACCAGAATTTTATCCACACTGGAAAGAATAGAAGGGCGGTGTGAAATAAGAAGTGTAGTAATGCAATGTTCCTTAGCCCGACGGATTGCCTGCACCAGTGCCGCCTCCCCCGCTTCATCCAGGCTGGCATTAGGTTCATCCAGAATCAGCAATTTCGGGTCACCAAAAAAGGCACGCGCTAGGCCAATACGCTGGCGCTGGCCAGCAGAGAGTGCCGAGCCTCCCACGCCAATATCCGTTTCATAACCATTGGGAAGATGCAAGATCAATTCATGCACACCAGCCATTTGCGCGGCCTTCACCACCGCTTCCGGGTCAGCATCCTCCTGCATTCTGGCGATATTATCTTTCACCGTACCGTTAAATAATTCCACCCCTTGTGGCAAATAGCCAACATGCTGGCCAAAATCGTCACGGTTCCAGGTATAGACATCGGCACTATCTAGCCTCACCACCCCCGAGGCCGGTTTCCATACCCCGGCAAGCAGGCGGGCAAGCGACGATTTCCCCGCTGCACTTGGCCCGATAATCGCCAAGGCCTCCCCAGGTTCTAAGGCAAAATTAATACCGCGTAGACTATATTTTACCGTCGTCTGCTGGCCCGGGGTTGCGTTAGCAGAAGTGGGGGCAAAGAACACATTTTCTACCGACAACCGGCCCTCTGGCTTAGGCAGCGACATCGACACATGGCGGACAGGAAGGCTGATAAGGGAACCTTGCAGGCGTTGATAGGCTTTATGGGCGGCATTAATAGATTTCCATACTTCAATCGCCGATTCCACCGGAGCCAAAGCACGGCCAATCAGCATGGAACTAGCAATAATCCCCCCTACGGTCATCTCATTATTAATAGCATAATAGGCCCCCATACCGGTCACCGCCATTTGCAATACCAACCGGATAAATTTAGATACTGACGAAATAATACCATTACGGTTACTGGCTAGCGATTGCAAATCAACTGCCTGCCTATTCATACGCTGCCAGTTTTTGACAATGGCCGACATCATGCCCATTGCCTCAATAGACTCGGCATTACGCGTGGCAATTTCCGTTTGGTTGAGGCTTTTCATCATATGCTGGTTGGCTTCATTCAGGGTGGAATCCGTGGCATAGGCATTAAGCACGGCACAACCGAGCAACAACACCCCCCCCACTAAGGCAAGACAGCCCACAGAAAAATGGATCATGAACAGCACAATCACGAAAATAATTGCCCAGGGGGCATCAAACAAGGCGTTAATGCCGGTGCTGGTCAGGAAGCTACGTACCTGGTTCAAATCACGCAACGTTTGGCTACCACCGACGGATGGCCGTATGGCGGAATTGGCAATGGAATTGGCCAGAAATTGGGGAGCCAGGGTTTTATCAAGCCACTCCCCCACCCGAATCAATGTAAACGAGCGAGCAATTTGCAGCATATTCAGTGCTACATAAATCCCCATAATTACCAGGGAAAGCATTAGCAGCGTTTCCATACTGGCACTGGAAATCACCCGATCATATACTTGCAGGGAATAAATAGAGGTGGATAGTGCTAAGATATTGACACCAAAAGCAAAAAAGAATGTAACGATAAAGGCTTTCTTGCATTTCTCAATAGCTTCATCAAGAATTGTCTTAGGAAGTTTCTGTTTAGACATGGGTTTCTTCACTATGGAATGTTTAAGGTAAAATTGCCAAGGCCTATTTGCGTGAATATGACAATAAGCTACTAGGTAATCTATGTTCAAGTTAATTCAAGGCATAAACGTCAAAATATTTTTAGAATGACGTTTATTCCACCAACGAACCGTTGACTAAGCGATAGAAGCAGAAATCATGTAAAAAATGGATGCGGAAAATAGTGGTTAGAGTTTAGAGTCTAGTGGGGCTTTGTGTTCACTACGTTCACAATTTTATATACTAAGATGCTACCATAATATAACCTCAGTTTTGGATAAGCAAAGGCGGTTTCAAGGATGAAGTGCAACGGTTTGGTTTAGCATAGCATTTTTGGTA